>JAAUPI010000314.1 GCA_012035135.1 Microcoleus sp. CSU_2_2 | reverse complement strand
ATTTGAACAATATCACGGGCGCGAGGAACTGCAACGAACTTTAAACTCCTGGATGGTTGCAACTTTTCAGTCTCTCCAAACTCAACTGCTGCAACCGCAAGAAGCAGCAAAAAGGTAACGCCTAGAGAGAAAATATATAGCCTTTCTCAGGTAAATAAGGTGTTCGTGGGCCTAGGGCATAGGGCATCGATGTTTCCTTTTCCTTTTGTGAATTGCCCAGTTTTCGATCGGCCACCCGATCCGAATAGGTTTCAATCGCCCAATCTATTCTGGTGACAGAAGTTTCAGGCGAACTCGATCGATCGAATTTATCGGACTTCCGGACTCGAACAAGTGTTTCTACCTCCATACCGTTGTAACGTCTGGTGTAGGTAGTTTACACTTGTTTACAGTTTTGCCAATTAAGTCAAAAAATCTAAACTACCGATCGTTCATGGAACTTCTTTATCAATACGCTTGGTTGATTCCAGTCCTGCCACTGGCAGGGGCAATGTTAGTAGGTCTCGGCTTAATTACCTTTAACCAAGCCACTAACAAGATCCGGCAAGGATGTTCGATCTTAATCGTCTCCCTGCTGGGAGGGTCAATGGTACTCTCTTTCGCGTTGCTTTGGAGTCAGCTTCAGGGCCACGCACCCTACACCCGGATTATTGAATGGGCCTCTGCCGGCGACTTCTCGCTGAGTATGGGCTACATCATCGACCCCCTAACGGCGGTAATGTTGGCGATCGTAACTACGGTCGCCTTTTTGGTGATGATTTATACAGATGGCTACATGGCTCACGACGACGGGTACGTGCGCTTTTACGCTTACCTGAGCATCTTTAGCTCGTCGATGTTAGGTCTAGTAGTCAGCCCGAACATCGTTCAGATTTATATTTTTTGGGAACTGGTAGGTATGTGCTCGTACCTGCTGGTTGGTTTTTGGTACGATCGCAAACCCGCTGCTGATGCTTGCCAAAAAGCTTTCGTCACCAACCGCGTCGGCGACTTCGGCCTGCTGCTGGGCATGCTCGGCATTTATTGGGCAACTGGTAGCTTTGAATTTGACGTGATGGGCGAACGCCTCCACTCTTTAGTCGCATCAGGAGAGCTCAGCGCGATTCTGGCGACAATCTTCGGCGTTCTCGTATTTTTGGGCCCCGCCGCCAAATCGGCTCAATTCCCCCTTCACGTTTGGCTACCAGACGCCATGGAAGGCCCGACCCCGATTTCGGCCTTGATCCACGCTGCCACGATGGTAGCCGCCGGCGTCTTCTTGATTGCTCGGATGTACCCGGTGTTTGAAGGGTTGCCGGCAGTGATGAATTTGATCGCCTGCACAGGCTGCTTTACGGCATTTATGGGGGCTTCGATCGCGATTACCCAAAATGACATCAAAAAAGGCCTCGCCTACTCCACCATCTCCCAATTGGGCTACATGGTAATGGCAATGGGTGTCGGCGCTTATAGTGCCGGACTGTTCCACTTGATGACTCACGCTTACTTCAAAGCGATGCTGTTCCTGTGTTCTGGATCGGTGATTCATGGGATGGAAGCAGTTGTCGGGCACAACCCCGCACTCGCTCAAGATATGCGACTCATGGGCGGCTTGCGCAAATATATGCCAATTACCGCAACTTGCTTTTTGATCGGAAATTTAGCAATCTGCGGCATTCCCCCATTTGCCGGTTTTTGGTCAAAAGACGAAATCCTCGCCCAAGCTTTTGCAGCAAATCCCGCTTTGTGGGCTGTTAGCTGGCTGACGGCTGGGATGACCGCGTTTTATATGTTCCGAATGTATTTCAGCACCTTTGAGGGCGAATTCCGGGGCAATGATAACGCTATCAAACAGCAACTTCTGCAACCAGATTTGGTTTTCGGCCCTGGGGCGATGAATGTTAAGGAATTAGCATCCACTGGCGAAAGTCACGACTCACACGCTCATTTGCCTCACGAATCCCCTCTCACAATGGCTTTGCCGTTGATGTTGTTGGCAGTACCTTCTGTGTTAATTGGTTTTGTCGGTACGCCATTTGCTAATTATTTCGAGCAGTTTGTGCGCGCGCCAGGGGAATCCTTGGAAGAAGTTTTGGAACACGCCGCCGAGTTCGATTTGACGGAATTTCTAATCATGGGCGGAAGTTCTGTAGGTATTGCTTTGTTGGGCATTACTTTGGCTTCTCTGATGTATTTGAGCCGGAAAATTGATGCTGGGGCGATCGCTCAAAAAATCAAACCACTTTACGAATTTTCCCTCAATAAGTGGTATCTCGACGATATCAATGAGGTTCTCTTCGTTAAAGGTAGCCGCCGTTTAGCGCGGCAAGTCATGGAAGTTGATTTGCGAGTCGTCGATGGTGTCGTCAACCTGACGGGTTTGGTGACGCTGATTACCGGCGAAGGATTGAAATACTTTGAGAGCGGCCGCGCTCAATTTTATGCCCTGATTGTGTTTGTGGCAGTTCTAGGTTTTGCGATCGTTTCTGGAGTAGGTTAAATCTTTAGGGAAACGGCAATGCCGTCTCCTTCGGGTAAGTTTTGTAGGGTGCGTCGCGATCGACTAATTCAACACACAGCGACAATCTGATGGCGACGCACCTCACAATCTCTGGTACGTCGCCCATCAGATTGTCAGAGATTACCGGAAAATTTGCCAGCGACGCACCCTACTTTTTCTGGTGCGTCGCCATGAGATTGTCAGAGATTACCGAAAAATTTGCCAGCGACGCACCCTACTTTTTCAGGATTTTTGATCTTAAAAATTATGATTTTGCCTGAGTATTTTTATTTCATTTTTACCGTACCTACCGTCCCTAGTTTCATGAAGAAAGTATAAAATTTAGCCGAAAATTGCCAAAATATGTTTAAACCTAATAGTTGATGGATAATTTTAAAACGCAATGGATACAGCTAACTTTCCCTGGTTAACTACAACAATTCTGTTTCCCATTGCTGCGTCTTTGCTGATTCCTTTCATTCCCGATCAGGATGGCAAGACGGTGCGGTGGTATGCTCTGATTGTCGGTTTGATTGATTTTGCTCTGCTGGTTTACGCTTTTTGCACTCAGTACGACTTTAGCAATCCGGGACTGCAACTGATAGAAAGTTACTCTTGGGTACCTCAGCTCGATTTAAATTGGTCGGTAGGTGCTGACGGTTTATCGATGCCGCTGATTTTGCTAACGGGTTTTATTACTACGCTAGCTACTTTAGCAGCTTGGCCGGTTACTTTTAAACCAAAGCTATTTTACTTTTTGATGCTGGCAATGTACGGCGGGCAAATAGCAGTTTTTGCCGTGCAAGATATGTTGCTGTTTTTCTTGGTTTGGGAACTGGAATTAGTGCCGGTTTACCTGATTTTGTCAATCTGGGGTGGCAAAAAACGGCTCTACGCAGCAACTAAGTTTATCCTTTACACGGCGGGCGGTTCGCTGTTTATTTTGGTTGGCGCACTGACGATGGCGTTTTATGGCGATATGGTGACTTTTGATATGCGGGCGATCGCAGCTAAAGATTACGCCCCCAATATAGAATTGCTACTGTACGCGGGTTTCTTAATAGCTTACGGCGTCAAACTGCCGATTTTTCCCCTGCACACTTGGCTGCCCGACGCTCACGGGGAAGCTACCGCACCCGCGCATATGTTGCTAGCAGGAATTCTGCTAAAATGGGTGGCTATGCTTTATTGCGGATGAATGCGGGAATGTTACCCGACGCTCACGCTGTCTTCGCACCAATTTTGGTAATTTTAGGTGTAGTAAACATTGTTTACGCCGCCTTAACTTCTTTTGCGCAGCGAAATTTGAAGCGGAAAATTGCTTATTCTTCAATTTCGCACATGGGCTTTGTATTAATCGGGATAGCTTCGTTTACCGATTTGGGAATTAGCGGTGCAATGCTGCAAATGGTTTCCCATGGTTTGATCGGGGCGAGTTTGTTCTTTATGGTGGGTTGCACTTACGATCGCACTCACACGCTCATGCTCGACGAAATGGGCGGTGTCGGGAAGAAAATGCGTAAGGTTTTTGCCATGTGGACTGCTTGTTCTCTGGCCTCTTTAGCTTTGCCGGGAATGAGCGGTTTTGTAGCAGAATTAATGGTGTTTGTAGGTTTTGCAACCAGCGATGCTTACAATCCGGTGTTTAAGGTTTGCGTGGTATTTCTGGCGGCTGTCGGGGTGATTTTGACTCCGATTTATTTGCTGTCGATGCTGCGGGAAATCTTCTACGGGCCTGAGAATAAGGAATTGGCAGAACACGAGGAATTGGTGGATGCGGAACCGCGAGAAGTGTTTATCATTGCTGCGCTGTTAGTGCCGATTATTGGCATTGGTTTGTATCCGAAGATTCTGACTCAGGTGTACGATGCGACTACCGTACAGTTGACTGCTAAGTTGCGAGATGCTGTACCTTCGCTGGCGAAAGTTGGAGATCAGAAAACAGTGTCTCTGCGAGCACCTGCGATCGAACCGAGTAAGTTGTAATTTGAACTAGATCTAGGCAGAAAACCCCCAAACCTTTTGAGAAACTAGGTTTGGGGGTTTTCTTTCGGACATGATACAGCTGATTGCAGATTTATGAGGTACATTCAACAACCCCGTAGGGACACGGCACTGCCCTATGATGGGCTGGTTGCTATTCGAGCAACTAAAAACAACTTGAATTGGTATGTTTCGAGGGGTAAAATAGCTGTGATCACAAATTGTGTCGCTCGCCTAAATGATAATTTTGCTATCGCCGCCGTGAGACAATGGCAGAAAAACATTTGATTCTGTTTGTCCAAAATATGCGATCGGAAAAAACCCCGATCGCACTTGAGCCAACTCATTGAAAGAGGGAGATATCAATGAACACTCGATGGCAGG
>JAAUPI010000044.1 GCA_012035135.1 Microcoleus sp. CSU_2_2 | reverse complement strand
TTTAGACCCGATTCCTGTTTACGGGGAGAATGGTGCTGCTCAGGTCAAGTTTTGTGGTAAACGAATTAAGAGAGGATTGTACAAAACAGCGAGCGGCCGATTAATTAACGCTGATGTTAACGGGTCTTATAATATTTTAAGAAAAGCAGTCCCAAATGCTTTTAGCGATGGGATAGGGAGCTGTGTAGCTCAGCCGAGGTGGGTGAATCCGCTCGAAGTGAAAGCGAAAGGGGAGGGATTCAACGCCTCCCATGTCATGTAATAGATGACTATACTTTTACAAGCTATTGAAAAAGCGTATCAACTGTTTTTCAAGCATCACAAAAAAGGAGCTTGACCACACTCAACTTTGAGAAACTATTGCATAACCATGCTTAAATAAGGATGCGGAACAGACTGCCAAAGTGTGTAATAATCGGCAATGCCAACAAAAGCATAGGCTTTGAACTAAAGCCCAGAACAGTTAAAAGCAGCCACAACCTCATCTTTGACGATCGAGCGAGTGAGTAGCGGTCGTCTGACACGACCTTTAAGAATGAAACTTGTGGCGGATTCATCCCCAAAAGTTTGTCCTTAAGAATCCCCGTGTACTCAGACCGGGGAGTGTCGATTTAGTTCTCTGGCAACCTGCCTACCTCTGACATGGGTTAGGCTCTACAGCGCATTACAGGAAAAGCTGAAGTAATGGCGAGACAAAAATCTGACCAATCCCGCACACCACCGCAATACAATCCATCCGCTAAACCGACGGCACAGTTCAGTGCAGAGGCGGCGACAGGCGATTCTAGTTCCTCAGCAATGGCGCCGCCACTGATGGAGGGTAAAAGAACTTTTTGGCAGTGGCAACTCATCTGGCTCAGTCTCCTGGTGGGATTTGGAATCACCGGCGTGGCTGCATTTCTCTGGTTGCTGACGATGCCACCGCCACCCAATTGCCAGCAACTTTCACCACTGGCAGCGGACGGGGAGCGACTTTACTGCGCTCAGCAAGCAGCTAAGTCGGGCAAGCTAGAACAGCTAGAAGCTGCAATCGCAATGGTGCAGGCTTGGCCGAAAGAACACCCTCTCTACTCCCAAGGCCAACAATTGGTGGGGGACTGGTCAAAAGCTATTTTGGGATTTGCTAAGGCAAAAATCGAGATGGGCGATTTGAAAGGTGTTCTGGAGATTGTGGGCAAAATTCCGAAAACCAGTCCGTCTTATCCAGAGGTTCAGGAGGCTGTTACTGCTTGGGAGAAAAATTGGCAGGAGGGTCAAAATCTTTACGATACGGCTCAGGCAGCTCTGAAAGCAGAGGATTTAAGGAAGGCATGGGATTACGCTCAAGCTTTGTACAAGCTGGAAAATGTGTTCTGGAGTCAGAAGCGCTACAACGAGTTAATCCAGCAGATAGCTTTGGAAAGAAACGGTTGGCAGCGCTTGCAAGAAGCTAGAGATTTAGCCCAAGAGGGAACTCCGCAGAAGTTCGCAGAGGCGATCGTCCTGACTCGCAAAATTGATCCCCAGCTCTTCGCACGTGCGAAAGCTGAAAAGGAAATAGAGGGCTGGAGCAAGGTTTTGCTGGCAATGGCTACTAAGCGGTTGGGAGCGAAAGACCTACCGGGGGCGATCGCAGCCGCTTCTGTGGTTCCGCAGGATTCGCTTCTGTTTGCAGAAGCTCAAGATTTGATGCAGTTGGGTAGAGCTCAGGCGGTGACATGGAACCAGTCGATCTCAACGCCACTGGTAGAACACATTTTTAATTTGCTCGAAGGTCAGGGGGCTGCTAGTCAAATTGCTCCGGGTCGCCCTCTGTACCAGAAGGCTCAAACTCAAATAGAAAATTTGCAGGTGCAGTTTCAAGACTTGCTGCGGTTGCAAATGGCAAGCACGATCGCGAGTTTTGGTCAGATCGGGGCATTTCAGATGGCGATCGAGCAGGCGCAAACGATCAAGTCTAAACAACCGAGACGGATTCACGCTCAGACTTTGGTCGCTTCTTGGCGCAGGGAAATTCAGCGGATAGAAGACCAATCTTTTCTGATGTTGGCGAAGCAGTTGGCAGAACCGGGAACGGTTGAGGGACTCAAAGGTGGCATTGCTCAAGCACTTCTGATCGCTCAAAATCGCCCTCGCAGAGTAGAGGCGCAAACTCTGCTCGCGAGTTGGACGAAACGCATAGAAGTTATTCAAGATCAACCTTTTTTAGACGAAGCGCTCGCCCTGGCCAAGCAAGGAAAACTTTCCGCAGCGATTGAGAAAGCGTCGGAAATTAAGAACGGTAGGACTCTGTACGCTAAAGCTCAGGAGAATGTTTATCAGTGGGTGAGCGAACTGCAAGTGGCTCAAGATCGACCGATTCTCGATCGAGCGTCTGAATTGGCGTCTCAAGGCAGTCTCTCGGCAGCTATAAATATGGCTTCCCAAATAGGTTACGGTAGGACACTGCATTCTGAAGCAGCAGGGGCGATCGGGCGCTGGAGCGCGGAACTTAGTGCCATCACAGCACCCCGGGCGACGGAACCCGTTCGAGAATCTGCCCCAGCCCCTGCCGAGCAGTACGCTCCTGCTCCGCAACAGGAGCAGTACGCTCCTGCTCCGCAACAGGAGCAGTACGCGCCACCTCCAGAGCCGGCTCCAGAACCAGAGCCTTACTATCCGCCAGCCAGACAAGAAGCACCCGCTCCAGAACCGGAGCCTTACTATCCGCCAGCTCGAGCGGCGGAACCTTACTATCCGCCGGCTCCTGAACCAGAACCTTACAATCCACCAGCTCCGGCTCCAGAGCCTTATTATCCGCCAGCCAGACAAGAGGCTCCGGCTCCGGCTCCCGAACCCGCTCCGGCTCCGGCTCCCGAACCCGCTCCGCCTCCAGCTCCAATTCCTGAATCCGGTGGACCTCCTGATGCTAATTTGATTCCAGAGTAATCGGGCTCGTACCAGGTTGAGATACTGCTTTCTGCCTTCTATCCTCTGTTGAAAGGATGACTAATTTTAAACTGCTGTCGATCGGTGGCGACCCTATTTTCCGTCTGGGGCTGCGAATTGCTTGTGGGCAGTATGCCGATTTGCAAGTTGTTGCAGAGGCTGCAACTGAAATAGAGGCTTTGCAGATTCTAGAAGCTCGATCGACTGATTGTGGAGAGACAAAACTTGATTTGGTGATTTTCGATTTAGAAACGCCAAATGTGCCATCCTCTCCGATGGCTGGGCTAGCGGGCGAAATGTCTGGGCTGGCGTTTTGCCGCCACCTCAAAAGTCTGTATCCCCACTTACCGCTGTTGCTGCTACTGCCAACGACACGGGATCTGCTGGCAGTAGCACAGCAAGCGGGCGCGAATGGCTATTGCCCTAAAGGTAGAGATATTTCGCTGACAATGGAAGCTATTCGGTTGGTAGCATCGGGTCAAAATTATTGGCCAATGGATTTGTCAGCTAGCTCGGAAATAGAACTTAATGCAGGGGTAGTTCAATCGATCGAACAATCGGCAGCAGGTACAGAGAAAAATGCAGATGCTTCGACATTTTTTCTGTCTGTACCTCAAAAATTACTGACTTATTTGGGTCGATCGGGATTGCAGCAAATTGATGCGACTTTGGCGATCGTCAAAGCGGATTTGCAACAGGCACAAGCGACTAATTCGGAAGATTTTACCTCTATTTTGGATGGAATTGTGCTGAACGGACGCCGCCGAGAATTACTTGCTGCTCGCTGGATTATCGGTCAGTTATTACCAGAAGGAAGAAGGAAGAATACCCCCCCCCTAGACCCAAGGGGGAAGAAGGAAGAAGGAAGAAGTCACCCCTCCCCCTTGGGGGGAAAGTCAGAAGTCCCAGGGAAAAAGGAAGAGGAGAGAGGGTGTTAAATGATTCTGAATTGGCAGTTACTAATTCTCAAGTTTTAGCTGAAGCTTGGGCGATTGGAAGTGATTGGCAAGGGAGTTTGTTTGAGTCGGTAGCAGCTAAATTGCAGTTAGATTTGATTAATTTGACAGGCGTGCCTTTGGAAATTGATATTTTGCGATCGACCAAAAAGCTTGAATTGCTCAGATGCATCCTGCAAAAACTCAAGGATTTGCTACAGGAGTTGAGTTTGGCACAAGTGCAGCCAACTCAATTAACCGAAAAAATGCCTGCTATTTTGCGGGATTTGTGGTCAGCGACAATTATAGAATTTTTTGGCAGATACTATACTCTGGAATTGTCAGACGATCGGGTGGTCGATCGCAGTCAACTAAGTTTAAAATTGACGCAAAGTCAAGGACAAAGTTCGGTAATGGGAAATCGGTTAGAAGTTGTGCCCGTGCTGCTCGAAGATGCTGGTGCAGTCGCCGCAGAAATACTTGACAAAATCCCGATCGCAGTTGACTTATTTGCACATTTATTATTTGAAACTCCGCTAACAGTTGATAATATTTCTTGTCTGGCTGGTAGCCCGCCAGCGATGCAGCGAGCTGAATCCTTGTTAGAAAATTTGGCTATTCAAGTTGCTAGCGGAGTAATTCAACCACTGCTAAATAATTTTGCCTATGTTGAGGAAATTAAGCAAAGTTTTTACGATGGCAAGTTGATTTCAACGCGAGAAATTGAGCGATTTCGGAATAATTTGTCTTGGAAATATCGCTGGAATAGCTATTTTATAGAACCGAAAGCGATTTTTGAAAGTAGATTTTGGCTGTATGTTTTGAGGGATAATGGAATTAAGAGAATTTCTATTTATGCTCCGAGAAATCAGGAGTTGGCAGAGCTTTCTGGGTTGCAGTTGGGGTTGACTTTGCTGTTAGAAGCGAGAGATGCGATCGCGCCTAGAGTTCGGGCAGTTATTTCGCTTTTAGGTACTGGTGTAGTTTACGTTTTAACTCAGGTAATTGGGCGGGGAATTGGTTTGATCGGGCGGGGAGTGATTCAGGGTATTGGTAATTCTTTGCAGGATGGCAAGTTTGGGAAAAATGGGTAATATCATGTCCGGTCGATTACCCATAATAAAAACGGTTTGTAGTCGTTCGATCGCACATGATATAATTGGTCATCTATTCTCAAATCTCAAATCTCAAATTGATTGACTGGTTTTCGCTAAGATGCGTTTGGTGTAATCAAAATAGATTTTTATGCGTATTCTCAATATTCCTACTATTGTAATTTTAGCTTTCGTGGCAGTGGCTGGGGGAGAATTAGCAGCAAGGGCTGCAACTGAGGCGGAGTTGGGAGATGCAGATGCAGGCAAAGCGATCGATTTTAGAGAAATTGCTCTTGATTTGCCGACATCTGAGGAAAAGGCTGTGTCTGTGGAAGTTCGATCGCCCTCTGTCAAGCTCAGCCGCACGAAAGATTTTGGTTTTCTGCGAAAAACTCCCGAAGACTCAATTGCTTTGGGCGAAACCCCGGAACCTGCCAGCGGGAACGCCACGCAGCTAGGCGGTTCGGTACCGGTAAGTCAAGCGCCAGATGCAGGCGATGTTTATGTTGCAGATGTCAAAATTCGCTTTGTCAACTCCCGAGGCGAAGCGGTTGACAAAAAGGGGAATCCGATCGAGGGCAGAATTTCGGAAGATTTTATCCGAGGCGAGCTGAAACTCAAAGCAGGGGATAATTACAGTGCCCAAGTGGTGGGATCGGACTTGCAGCAGTTGCAGCAATTGGGATTGTTTGACAAGGTGACAGTTTCTACTGAAGCAGTTGGCACGGATATTAATGTTATATATAACGTCCAAGAGCGATCGGCTCGATCTTTTGGCGTGAATGCTAGCATTGACGATGACATCGGCGTTGCGATTCCTCTTTCTTATACCGATCGCACTTTTGGCACAAACCCCCAGCGACTGTCGGTTGAACTTCAGCCCAGCCTCCGAGGAGTCGAGTACAACGTTCAGTTTGTCAGCCCTTACGTTGCGGCCGAAGATCGTTTGGGATACAGTGTGAGAGCTTTTCGCGATCGCAAAACTTCCGACATTTTCAACAATGATATCGATTTGCCCAACGATAATCGAGTTCGGGAAATTCGGATGGGGGGAAATCTCGCATTTACAAGGCCTTTGGGCGATTGGCGGGGAACTCTGGGACTGAATTATACAAATATCAGCACGCGCGATCGTAATTTAAATATTGCTCGTCGCGATGAACAGGGAAATCCTCTCACATTCAGCGGTACTGGCGTCGATGAGTTATACACTGTTTCTTTTGGCGCAACTCTCGATCGGCGAGACAATCCCTTCAATCCTGTCAGTGGCTCGATTCTCAGCCTCAGTACCGAACAATCAATCCCTCTGGGACAAGGTGACATTGCGAGCAACAAGCTGCTAGCAAATTATATACAATATGTACCAGTTACTTTGCTTGGCATCAGCGAATCCGAAGAATTGCCAGAAATGTTCGCTTTTAACTTGCAAGCGGGGACGGTAATTGGGGATTTGCCCCCAACAGAAGCTTTTCGCCTCGGCGGGCGGAATTCCGTGCGAGGTTACGATAGTGGCGACGTTGGTAGCGGGCGGAGTTACTTCTTGGCTTCGGGAGAGTATCGGTTTCCCTTCGGGAGGGATGTGGGCGGGGTAATATTTGTTGATTTTGCCTCGGATTTGGGAACGGGAGACAGCGTGTTAGGAAAACCGGCGGTGGTGAGAGACAAACCTGGAACAGGCGCTGGTGCGGGAATCGGCGTGCGAGTGCGATCGCCCTTTGGATTAATTCGCTTAGATGTGGGTGTTAGCGATGGTGGCGAAATCAAATTTGTACTCGGTACAAAGCAGAGATTTTGAAGTGGAAATCGCCCTTTTTTCTCAAAGAGCGATCGTCCCTCAATACACCTTATTTTGTCCCACTATACTCCGAAGCAACAATCATCGACCCAATACCCGAATTGCTGAAGATTTCTTGCAGCAAAGCGTGTTCGAGGCGACCATCAATAATATGAGCCGCCTTGACACCTTGAGCTAAACTCCGCACGCAACAATTAACTTTCGGAATCATCCCACCCGAAACAATCCCAGACTCAATTAACTGTCTAGCCTCTTGAATATCTAACTTCACAATCAGACTCTCTGGCTTGTGATAATCTTCCAAAATTCCAGCAGTATCAGTCATCAAAATTAACTTTTCTGCACCCAAACCAGCCGCAATTTCTCCAGCCACCGTATCAGCATTAATATTGTAAGATTGACCAGTTTCATCCGCCGCCACGCTCGACACCACCGGAATATATCCGCTGTTCACCAAAGACTCCAAAATCTGGATTTTCACGCCACTGACTTCGCCAACAAACCCAATCCCTTCTCGGCCATCAGGACGAGCTTGAATCAAATTACCATCCTTGCCGCACAATCCCACCGCCTTACCGCCAGCTTGGTTAATGAGGGAAACAATTTCCTTATTTACTTTCCCCACCAAAACCATCTCGACAACTTCCATCGTCGCCGCATCAGTCACCCTCAAACCATTCTTAAATTGCGGCTCAATTCCCAACTTTTCCAGCCAAATATTAATTTCCGGGCCGCCACCGTGAACCACAACCGGACGCATCCCCACGCAGGCTAGCAGCACAATGTCTCGGATTACCTTTTCTTTGAGATTGCTCTCTTTCATCGCCGCACCGCCGTATTTGACGACAATAGTGCGGCCGGCAAACTGTTGAATGTAAGGCAGTGCCTCTGAAAGCACCTGAACCCGATTCATTTCTACGTTCCTGGGAAAATCGCTATGTTTGAGCATACAAGGACAAAGGGTTAACTAAAAACTTAAGTTTAAAGTTTAATCTCTCAAACTACTATCAACAAATGCAAAAAGAAGGAAGAAGGAAGAAGGACACGACACGGATACACGGATGAATTTCATTTTGTTTCCTTTCTCTCCCCCTCTCCCAATTCTCCCACTCCCCCCACTCTCCCCTCTTTCTCCCGATCGCCCCGATCCCGAAATTAAATAGGTTTTCTTAATAATCTTACTAAAATAATTGTATTATAACTTATACAATACTTGCTAAAGTAAACAAATGTATCGCTACCCTGGATTTACTTAACGTTTTATGTTAACCGCTGTCACCCCGGACTCCGAAAACCCTTTGTTCAAGCTATCTTCACAGGAACAGTCGCCTCCCCGGATGACGATATTTTGCGATTTAGACGGGCCGATCGTCGATGTGTCCGATCGCTACTACACCACCTATCAACAGGGATTAGCCGACACTCAAGCAGCCTATGAGGCGCAGGGAATCAACCTCAACCTCCAAATACTCAGCAAACAGCAGTTTTGGCAAATGAAGCAAAACCGCGTACCGGATACTGAAATAGCCAAAAGTTCCGGCTTGTCGGGGGCAGAAATTCACGTTTTTCTCGGATGCGTGAGTCGGATTGTCAATCAGCCTGATTTGTTGCACTTAGATCGCATCCAGCCGGGAGTACAATGGGCGATCGCACTGCTTCATTCGCGGGGCGCGAGACTAATCTTAGTCACCCTGCGACCCCAAAATCAAGCCACTCAATTGTTGCAAAATTACGGCTTGGCAAGACTATTTACCTGCATTTGCGGCACTCAGATTCCCGATGCCGCGTATCACAATTATACAGCCTTAAAAACTGAATTGTTAACTGAAGTTGTAGAAGAATTTGATTCATCCCTGGGTTCAGCTTGGATGATCGGAGATACCGAAGCGGATATCTTAGCAGGACAAGCATTAGGAATACCGACAATTGCTGTTACCTGCGGCATTCGCAGTCACTATCAACTGCAAAAATACCAGCCCAATTTCATTCTCAGTGACTTAATTATTGCCGTTCATCACTTATTAGGTTATGCCCAAAAAGTGAGATTAGATTAAGTACGAGCCAAATTTAGTTCTATAGTAAGGTGCGTCAGTTCTCTAGATCTTCGATCGGAGTTTAAGAAATTCATCTGACGCACCCTACGAGTCGATTGGATTGTGACAATTGCGTCCAGGACTATTAGTATTATATAATGGCTGTGACTTTTCAACAATTGCTCCATTGTCCAGTTCGTAAAACCTGTTTTCTGGCTTCCATTCCGCAAATTCTTCAAAAGTTAGCAGTTTATACCAAATCCGGGTTACTTACCCCTTTTATAATCTCGTAAATGTAGTAAATGTAGGGTGCGTCGCTACGAACAACTCTCGTTGCTATTGGGAGATCTCATAGCGACGCACCATACCAATTATAACGGGGATGGGAAACCCGGATTTGGTATTAGTTGCTGTTTGAATCATGACTACTTCTCCTTATTTATTTCTTAGTCCGTGCAGGCGGACTTCGTTTGTCGAGAAGCGATTTCAATCGCCGATTTTTCTAAAGACTATTACTGGGCAATCAATCCAGCTTGAAAAATTTGTTGCGCCGTTAAGTTCAATTCTGGGAAAGTTGGCGACTCAATCCGATCATCTCCCCGAAATTGACTAATTGCATACTCGCCATCAATCAACCGATAAATCGAAATAGTCGGTTGCTTAGGATTACCAATAAACCTGCGGCCGCCTAAACCAAGATAATCCACAATCCAGTATTCAGGAATGCCGATTAGTTCGTATTCGCCTACTTTTTTGATGTAGTCATCTTGCCAGTTGGTACTAACGACTTCAACCACCAGCGGAATTGATGCCCCTTGAGTCACAGTTGAGAAATTTTTCCACAGAAGTTCTGACACTAAGTTGGGACGATTTAATATCGGAATATCCGGCGAATAAGCTGATTCGCTTTCGGGAGGCTTAACTAATGCTTGTTTGGGAATGAAGTACGGAAGTTTTACCTTTCTAAACTCAGCGGTTAATTCTGAAGCCAAAAAACCGATAACTTCTTCATGATCTCCTAATGGCTGTGACATTTCAACAATCTCTCCATTGTGCAGTTCATAGCGTCCGTTTTCTGGCTTCCATTCCGCAAATTCTTCAAAAGTTAGCGTTTTAGTTGCTATTTGAATCATGGCTATTCTCCTTAGTGATGACTAGGGCGGGCTAGAAGCCCACCCCACAAGATAAACTCACTCTGTGTGGAACAGGCATCTGGCCTGTTCAAGAAATAAGGCTAAATGCAAGTTCCTACCTAGATTATATTATCAATTCCCAATCACCAATTCCCCATTCGCCATTACCCATTACCCATTACCATTACCCATTCCCATTCCCCATTACCATCTTATCAATTGTGCATCTTGATTAAAAAACCGCCGACACAATCCCTCAGTCAATAACAAAGTTGCAATTAAAGTTGACAATACTAACACAAACATAATTAAAATTTGATAAGATGCTGCATCCAGAGGAGCAACACCGCTGAGCATTTGGCCTGTCATCATCCCCGGCAAAGTCACAATACCGACAACAGTCATTGTATTTAAAATCGGGATCAATCCAGCTTTAATTGCATCTTGGCGATACTGATTTACTGCTTGCTGCGGAGTTGCGCCTAAACTCAAATGAGTTTCTATTTCTAACTGACTGGAATTAACTGTACTAACGAGTCTTTCACCCGCGATCGCCCCCGCGTTCATCGCATTTCCTAATATCATCCCTGCTAAAGGAATGATGTATTGTGGATCGTACCAAGTCTGAGGTTGCAAAATCAACAAATTTGTATAGGCTAAAGTCAAGGCTGTACCGATAAAAATTGAACCCCAAACTAAGGGCAATAAATTTTTAATTTTTTTGCTAATTCGGTTGCTGCTAACAACACTAGCTGTTGTCAACATTACTACCAAAACTGCTAAGACCAGCCAAGGATTTTTTGCTTCCGGGTCAAATACGATCTCGAGCACGTAGCCGACTAAGATTAATTGAATCAGGGTGCGTCCCGCCGCGATCGCGATCGACCCCTCCAATCCCAATCCCTGCCAAGCCGAAAGTCCTATAGCCACTGCCACCATCCCCAAAGCCCAACCCAAATCAGTAAAATTTAGCAGAATTAACACAGGCGATCCGTTTCGATAAAGTGATTGTTTCCCTCTCCAACTATAAGATATTGCAATAAAGGTTTCTGGGAAACAGTTTTGCTGCAAGAATTTGCTTTGATAATGCTTGAAATTTCTGGTGTGAAGAGTGAATAATGTCCCCCCCCTCGACTTAAGCCGTCAATACGCCCAGATTGGCGACGAGATGGCTGCTGCGGTACAAAAGGTACTTGCTTCTGGTGCCTACATCGGCGGCCCGGCTGTGAAAACTTTTGAACAAGACTTCGCTAACTACATTGGCGTTTCTGAGTGCGTGGGCTGCAACTCCGGTACGGATGCACTGATTTTGGCTTTGCGCGCGCTGAAAATTGGCCCGGGGGATGAAGTGATAACCACTCCTTTTACCTTTTTTGCTTCGGCTGAGACAATTAGTGCTGTCGGCGCAACTCCAGTGTTTGTCGATATTGATCCTGCCACATTTAATATGGATGTCGATCGACTCGAAGCTGCAATTACCGACAAAACTAAGGCAATTATGCCCGTCCACATTTTCGGCCAACCGGTAGACATGACTCGGTTGATGGAAATTGCCAACCGCCACAATTTAGCCGTAATCGAAGATTGTGCCCAGTCTGTCGGTGCCGAATGGCAGTCACAAAAAGTCGGTAGCATCGGCCATGTCGGCTGTTTCAGTTTTTATCCAACCAAAAATTTAGGGGCTTGTGGCGACGGTGGGGCCGTAACCACCAACGATCCCGCCCTCTCCGCTGCCATGCGAATGCTCAAAGAACACGGCCAGTCTGCTAGGTACTTCTACGAAGAAATCGGCTACAACAGCCGTTTAGACGCCCTACAAGCAGTGATTCTCACCATTAAACTGCGGTATCTCGACGATTGGAATGCCCAGCGACGCGAGAAAGCCGAACTCTACAGCGAATTTCTCGATCGTATCCCCGGAGTTGCCGTACCCACAGAATTACCCGGAGCAAAAGGAGTCTGGAATCAATACACGATTCGGCTAAAAAGTCAAGAAAGTCTGAAAAATCCTGCCTCTGGCAATTTTAGAGACTCGGTGCGCCTTCAATTGCAGGAAAGTGGCATCGGTTCGATGGTTTACTATCCGTTACCTTTGCACCTGCAACCTGTTTACAAATCTTTGGGTTATCAGCCTGGTCAATTGCCAGTGTCCGAGCAAGTTTCTCGCGAAGTCTTGTCTTTGCCGATGTTCCCCGAACTTTCGAGGGAGCAACAAGAACGGGCGATTTATGCCCTGAAAGATTGTTTAGCTCAACCAGCTCAAATCCAGTAGCTTTACTTTGCTGTTTGGAGAGACGGAAACCCATAACGAGAGAGCAATCTCCCGGTTGCTGTGTAATTTCGAGGCAAGGCTCAGCGAAATTAGTTAAGTTTTTTCACTGAGCACTTGTACTTTTATGTACTATATTTAATGAAAAGAAACAAATTTTGAAGGAAGAAGAGGGAAGGAAGAAGGAAGAAGGAAGAGGGAAGAAGGAAGAAAGTTTTAACTGCCGATGCCCAATGCCCTTAGCCCAATGCCCTTAGCCCAATGCTCTAATTAATTGTAAATTTCATCAAGTAAGAGGGAAATAAACGAGTGGGTCAATATCAATCTACTCAAGCAAGACGGTACGATCCTAAAGCGATCGCTCAATATTACCGCAACCGTCCTTGGCAAGCAATTTGGCGAGCAATCACCATTGTTTGGTCTTTTGCAGGCTTCCTCCTAGGAATGCTGTGGGACAGTTGGCAACATGAACTCAAAGAACACCAGCCAGAACGGGCCGCCCACCTACGACTTATACTTACTCGCTTGGGCCCCACTTTCATCAAAGTTGGCCAAGCCCTCTCAACTAGACCAGACTTGATCCGCAAAGACTTTCTCGAAGAACTAATCAAACTTCAGGATCAATTACCACCCTTTGACTCCACCCTAGCTTTCGAGATTGTCGAAGCGCAACTAGGCCGCAAGATTAGCGAGACTTACAGAGAAATCTCCCCAGCCCCAGTCGCCGCCGCCAGTCTCGGCCAAGTTTACCGAGCTCGCCTGATTACTGGGGAAGCAGTAGCAGTCAAAGTTCAGCGACCGAATTTGTTACCAATCTTGAGCCTTGACCTTTACTTAATGCGTTGGGCGGCGGGATTGTTAGGCCCTTTGTTGCCATTGAATCTCGGTCATGACCTCAGTTTGATTGTCGATGAATTCGGGATCAAATTGTTCGAGGAAATCGATTATATTAACGAAGGCCGCAATGCCGAAAAATTTGCGACCAATTTTGCCGACGACCCGACTGTAAAAGTTCCGAGTATCTACTGGCGCTATACTACAAACTGCGTTCTCACCCTCGAATGGATTGATGGCATCAAGCTGACCGATATGGAAAGTGTGAAAGCCGCAGGTTTGGATACCAATAGCTTAATTGAAATTGGAGTTCGTAGCGGTTTGAGGCAATTGCTAGAACACGGATTTTTTCACGCAGACCCCCATCCGGGAAATCTGTTTGCTTTAGCGGATGGCCGCATGGCTTATATTGATTTTGGGATGATGGATCAGATGGAAGAAACAACTAAAGAAACTTTGGTTGATTCCGTCGTTCATTTAATCAACAAAGATTATGTAGAGTTAGCCAAGGATTTTGTGAAACTTGGCTTTTTGACACCAAAAACAGATATTATGCCGATCGTCCCGGCGTTAGAATCTGTACTAGGTGATATTGTCGGCGAAAAGGTAGGAGATTTTAACTTCAAGACTATTACAGACCAGTTTTCGGAATTGATGTACGATTATCCGTTCCGAGTCCCCGCGAAATTTGCCTTAATTATTCGTTCTCTGGTAACGGAAGAAGGTTTGGCCCTGACGCTGAATCCCGATTTCAAGATAGTGGAAGTAGCTTATCCTTACGTAGCGCGACGTTTGTTGAATGGAGAATCTCCGGCACTACGACGGCGCTTGATTGAGGTATTATTTAAAGATGGCAAATTCCAGTGGAATCGGTTAGAAGAGATGATTGCGATCGCTAGATCCGATCGTAGTTTCGATCTACTGCCAACTGCACAACTAGGCTTGCAATTTTTGCTGTCAGAAGAAGGAGCGTTCTTGCGGCGCCAGATAATGTTAGCGTTGATCGAGGACGATCGAATCCACACTAAAGAAGTTAGCAGCCTGTGGAACCTAGTTAAGGAAGACCTGCAACCAAGCCGTCTATTCAACGTTGCTTTAGGCGCATTAGCAGAATTTTCCACAGAAGGTGCCGCCGCGCTAGCTCGATTTTAATTAGAAGCAAGAAGGAAGAAGGGAGAAGGAAGTTCGGCAACGGATTTTGTAACGGATGTAACGGATGTATGGAAGAAGGAAGAAAAATAATTCAACCTTTTTTTAATTCACCATTACCAATTTCCCATTCTCCATTCCCCATTCCCCATTCCCCATTCCCCATTACCCCAAAGGAATTATTCGTGTATTATTTTCCAGAACCTCCCTATTTTTTCATGAGTGCTGGATTGCTAGCAGGCATGGCCTCTGGTTTAGCCTTTGAAGCAACTCTCAAAGAATCTGTAAAGCTGTGGTCAAAAAACCGTTCTACTCGCACTTTAGCCAACCTCCAAGGATTTAATTTATTTATACCTTTTCTGGGAATGGCCGGCGGAATTTGCGTATTTTTAGCTTCTGGTGTAGAGATTTTTGGACTTCCCAAATTGTTCTCTTACGCTTTATCTTTGCCACTAACCATACTCACAGGCTGGCTAGTTTGGAGACAGCTAGGTAAGCTTTTATTGGAGTTAGAACGAGGAGGTTCCCAAGCGCTGGATTTGGATTCTTTTGAAGGATGAGAATCTTGGCGAGTTAGATATAGCATTTCTCACATAGATGAGGTATGTAATAAGCCTTGAAAGTCCCGATATTCAGGGAATCTCGTACACCTCATCTTTTTAAGAAAGGCTATAGATGAAGTAGGTTGGGTTGAGCGAAGCGCTCAACCCAACCTACATATTTAGGATTCCCGTCAAATGTAACTATCAACTGTCTTCCCCCCTTGGGGGGGCGAGGTGGGGGTTGTCAACTATCAACTGCTATATCTATTTCTGAAACTCCGCAATTTAAATTTAACATTATTAACTTTTTGAATTACCCAAATTTTCAAATTTCTCCCCACTAGCACCAGCAAATTTGAATAACTTAGCTTCGGCAGCATTTCGGGTGATTTCAAATAGCGGTAGTACAAAAATACGTCTCGGTAGGGAACCTCAACATATTCACCAGCACACAATTGAGTAAATTTTACAGACGAAATGCTCATGTAGTGCAAATAAGTCAGGCGTCGTCCTTTGTCATAGAGAATATTATTAATAATATCAAATTCAGAAGACCAATGATTACCCGTTACCTGTTCGGGCTGAGAATAGGCAAAATTATAAAAAGAGATGTCAGTGCGAGCAACTAAATAATTAAATAAAGGTTGGTCAGTTCCGCGTAGAGAAAGAATTTCTGATTCTCCTGAAGTTAATTTATCTAAGAGTTTCGCTAAATTCTTGCGATTGAATACATCTTTTTTGCAGCAAACCACCCCGCACAGAATATATGAGATTGCAGTTGTTCAACATTGAAAATATGTGGCAATTTCTCGGAAGATAAGTCAAATACATAATTGAGGTCGGACTTATATTGAAAATCGTTTGCTACCCAATCAAAGTCATCGAGTTTTTGATAAATGTAATCAAGAGAACCCATTGACAGAGTGTCCGCGTCAAAATAGACAAATTTATCAAAAGGGCCATCGAAACAACAGAATTTTCGGTGCATTCCCAAACAGTGGACTGGTTTCCAGCCTTTAGCTTGCCAAACCTTTTGAGCTTTGGCGTGTGATGTCCAAACTTGAGTTGCAAAGTCTTCCCAGAAATGGATGGAATCGCTGTTGTCAAAGAGGGTGACATTGTGTAAGGTGGAAATGTACGATCGCACTTGTTTGACTCTATCATCATAGGGAATGATACAAACTGGAATATCTTTTGCCCCATTAACCTCTAGACTATTTAATAAAGCGACTAAGTGGTCGAAAACAACATCGTTGGCTAGAATATAAATACCATTTGTCATAAGTTGTCAATAAATTAAATTAGTTAGAAAATAGTGCGGTACGGTGTGTTGGGCGCTTGGAAATTTCTCGGCTCTAGCGAATATCAAAACAGAGGCCAACACACCGGAATTATCGCGTCCGGTGCCTTGGGCGCTGGCGAATCTCTCGGCTTTATCGAATATTAAAACAGCGCCCAACACACCCTAAAAATAGCGAAATATTCTTGGCAAAAAACTGGGTTTTTCCTCATGCAGATAACGATAATGTTTCCACAGTTTCCAGTAGGGACTGCCCGATTTAATCAGTATTCCTGCCCAGTGAATATATTTTAACCTTTTACCTTTGTCATAAAGCACATAATCTCTTTCCTGAAAATGTGGAGAACCCGCCCAGCTTCCCGGTTCGGTTTCCGAAGCCTTGACAAGGTTGCAGCGCTTGGGAATTAATTTGAGAATCAGGTAATTTAGGATAGGTTGGTCGGTGACATTTTGAGTAAAATCGAAATATTCTCGATGCTGCGAACATTCGCGCAAGACTTGATACATTTGCGATTCGGAAATAGTTCCTTTTCTCGAAGCCCAAAAGCCACTGTTGAAGACAGCTTGCAGTTCGGCATCTGTGAAAATATGTTGTTCTTTGACAACCGATGAAAAGACATTGCGCAGTTTTTCGCTGAGGTGGTGGTAGTCGCAGCAAAAGAAATCTACTTCTGATAGTTTATTTAAGTTTTCTGCGATGTCTTCAAAGACGATGATATCGGTATCGATGTAGAGAAATTCGTCCAGCGGACCAAACCAAGCGACGAGTTTGCGCATTTTGTTCGGGAGGGCTAAAAAATTACGATCGAATATTTCCCCAATTTCTCTGGTAAACTGTTCAACAAACTCTAAATTCGGGAACAATCGCACCCCGTGCAGAGTGCTGAGTGCGGCTGCTACTTGCCGGTAATTCTCATCGAAGGGAATTAGGAAAATCGGTACTTGACGGTTGTACAAACGTATGCTGTTTAGCAGGGCGATCGAACTTTCCATCACCTTATCATTCGCCACAATATAAATACCACGATTCACATCAAATTCATTAGCATCCAAATTACTCATCTCTCTCTTCTATCTCACTCTGCGTTCTCTGCGGTTTAATCCTCAAAAAAAATCACAACTACATCATACATTTAGGTTCAACTTTCTCAATACCCTTTGTAACAAATTAGACTTAGAAACCTCAGTATAAGACTTAGGCAGTTCACTAAAAATCGGACGCTGGGACGGTTCCCGGAGATAGCGGTAGTGCAGAAACAAATCGCGATACGAAAACTCAATATTTTCGCCCGCACAAACTCTCCTAATTAAATCCGGCGGTACGCCAATATAATGAATGTAAGTCAGTCGGTTTCCCTTATCGTACAAAATCTTATCTTGCTCTTTAAAATGTTGGGAAGTGACACTGCACCCAGTTTTTTCAGCATCCGGGAGGCTATAAGCAAAATTATAGCTATTCATCCCCATTTTCATCACCATATAATTGAGCAAAGGCTGTTCTCCCGCACCTGCATAGAGAATTTCGGCATCGCCAGCTTGCAGTTGAGTTAACAGCCAGTCTCTAGTATTGTGGTCAAAAAATCCTTGCTTGCTGCCGTAAAATCCCGAACAAAATATTTCCGAGTCAATCCGATTTTGCTCAAAAATTTCGAGCAGTTTTGGCGACTGAATGTTGTATACTTTAGTTGGGTCGCGAAATTGAAAATCATAAACCACAAAATCCGATCGCTCTAACTGCTGAAAAACCGCATCAAGCGAATTCATCACCAAAGTATCTGCATCCATATAGATAAAATTGGCAAACGGACCGTCGAAAGCACAAAAGCGGCGGTGCGCGCCGTAAAGCCGAAACTTTTTGCGATTCAAACGTTCTGGGGCGGCGGCTTGCATGAATTCGTCCCATCGCTGAATTGATGCACTATCTTCATAAATAAAGACGTTGGGACGGTTGACAATTTCAGATTTAATTTGCTGTATTTGGTCGTCGAAAGGATAAATGCAGACAGGAGTATTTGAGCCTAAGATAATTTCAATACTATTGAGTAAGGCAATTAGTTGATCGTAAACTATATCGTTGGCTAGCGTGCAAATTCCATTGCTATCTGTCATTGTGCTATTTCCTGAACTCCAAAGTTACGCACTCCGACCAAAGAAACCGGGTTTTTGCTGTTTCTGCCGTCTGTGAATTATTGCAAAAAACCCGGTTTCTGACTACTTGTGCGTAAGTAGTGTTAAAATACGATCGTCCAACCTTCGCGCTGTGCTTGTTGCTGAGTGTATGACACGCCGTCAACTTTCAAACCTTGTTTATTCAGCAGCGTAATCAAGCCACCTTTTTTGTTCAGTTGCACGTTTGGTGGCAAGGTAACGAGTACAGAAGCACCAGCAGCAACCGTACCGGAGAGGGTATACTTATTTTTTAACTTATCTGCGATCGACCATCCAGTTAAGTCGATCGCATCGGGTGAAGTATTCAGCAGCGTTACGGTTTCTTTTCCAGCATCTTCACCCACGGGACTGACTAACGCCGCCACAATTCTGACAATATAATCAGGTTTGACAGGAGGTTTGCCGGGAATAGGTTCGGGTACAGTATGGATGGGTTCTCCCACATCATCTTCAGAGTGCCAAGTTTGCGATTGAAACTTCAGGAAAATACCAATCCAGCGGTTTTCTGACGGGAAGTGTATCAGCATTCCGCCGTCTTGCCAAACGCCGTTATCCTTGGCAAACTTACCCGCATTTCCTTGATTCATGTGGATGTCGTGAATGCCGTTACCGGGCAAAAAGCCGAAGATTTTGTCCTTGATGGTTTCCGGGCCCCATCTCTCGCCGAAAGCATAGATATGGGCTAATTCATCGGACATTGCCCGCTGGACGTATTTGTCAATTTTCTCGTTTAAGTCATTGTCCGCACCAGGTACATCGAAGGGTAGAGCTATCATTTTAGTGCGATCGAACAAATTGCCGCGAATAAAATCAAGTGCTAAACCACCGGGCTTTCTTTCCAATTCTTGGAAGCCCAAAGGCAAATCTGCTAAATCTGCCAAAATGGGATAAGAGAAATTTTCATCAACCAAATACTCTAATTCCGACGGTTCTAGCTTTGATTTGACGTTGACGGCAATTCGGTAGTCGGTATCTTCCGAAACTAAGTGAACTTGGTAATGAGCATTAGACGTTATCGCCAAGCGCCGTGCTACAGGACGACCTTTCAAAACTCCATAATTCTTTAACGGCACAAGCTTCTCCTTGGTACTTAAAACAATTGACAGTTAACAGTTGACAGTTTTTGTCTAGTCGAAACCTGGGTTTTGATATTATATCTATTTAACCAAACTTGATATAATTCTCCAAAATCAGGCAACAGTAGCTGTAGCGTGCGTCGCGTTTGATTTTAGATTTTAGGTTTTAGATTGCTGGGACGTATCAATTATATCGATCGCAACTACCAACTAAAATCCCAAATCCATTTTAGCAGCTTCTGATTCGGCAAATACATCTTCGTCAGGCATTGTTTGCCAGTCAATATCGCCGATTTCCCTGTAGAATTGCTCGTCATAAGGACGAGTTTGCACGACTACTGGCATCGGTACGGCGTGGCCTAAAACTAATGCTTGTTGTTTGGAGTCGAGTTTAGCTAAAACTGATCGCAAACTTTGCCCTCCCGAAACGCCGGTGAAAATAGCATCGATGTCTTTATCGTCGTTTAACAAAGCCGTGATGCGGGTACCGACTTGCGACATGACTTCGGCATCGATACCGGAGGGGCGCTGGTCTACAATTAACAGGGTGACAAAATATTTTCGCATTTCGCGGGCGATCGTCCCAAAAATGGTCGATCGCACGATCGCCGGATCGAGAAAGCGGTGCGCTTCTTCAATTGTAATCACTAACTGTTGCGGGCGATCGCACGGATTTTTGCTCTGCAAAAACTTCTCTGCTTTCCGCACGTAAGCTTGGTGAATTCTCCGAGTAATCACATTTGCTGCTAGCATATAGGACAGCATATCCGAATGCGAACCGAACTCAATGACTACATTTTTCCCCGCATCCAAACACTGCAAAACTTCAGTTACATAATTCTTCGGACAGCGCGTGCGGATGTATTTTAAATCGTTTAACCGTTCTAACTTCCGCTGCAAAGCCATAATCGAAGATTTATTTCCCCGCTTCTCTTCGCAAAACATTTGAATGTCTTCGTTGTTCATTTCCAGCAACTTATTAATCCAGCCGCTGCCCAACTCGTTGCGCAAAATAATTGCATTTTCGATACTAGCTTCAGATAGATTTAATTCTCTCTGTACCAGCGCTATATCTTCGACTTCTATTTGGTCAAAACTCAAAAATAAATCTTGAGCATCGCGCACTCCTCTGCGTTTAGTAGACTCTGGATCGAGACTATAAATCTGAATTTGACTGGGAAATAACTGCCGTAAACCTTTAACCGTGCTAAATTGTTTGCCTTCCGAAACAGCTTCCCAACCGTATTCTGAGTGCATATCAAAAATTAAATTAACCGCAGCTTGCTTGCGGATAATTCCCGACAAAAGCAAGCGCGTCAGGAAAGATTTCCCTGTTCCCGATTTGCCAAAAACTCCGTTGCTGCGCTCGACAAATCTGTCTAAATCCAAGCATACAGGAACGTCCATGTCAATGGGTTTGCCGATCGCAAAATTGCGGCGATACGGATCATCTTCCCAGCCAAAAACTGCCCGAAAATCGGTTTCTTTCGCATCAAATACCTGCGAAAAGTGACTGGGAATAGTTTTGACCGGCAGCAATTCCATATCAGTGCTAGTTTGTGGCTGCAAAGACGCGAAATTATCCAGTGGCGACTTGCCGTTTTTACCATTATTATTGTTGCTGGAGTTCGGATCGAAGATGGCTTGAGATTTTTCTCGTTCCGCAGTCAGCATTAACATCGGCGCTAGTTCGATCGTACCGTAGGTGCTGCTACCGGCGAGAACTGCGAGCAGAAAATCGTCGTTGGGGTTCGGAGGATTGGATAAAATACGGCTGCTGGAAGTTCCGAGGGAGACATCGGTAAGCATACAGAAAAAGTGCGATCGTACCCCCCGCACTACTAAAAACTTCCCCACTCTCATATCTTCTACCGAAACATCGGCGTGCAGTCGCACTTCTAATCCCTTGCTGAGGGAACCTTGAATAACAGAGCCTAACGGTCGATCCATTTTAGATTTTCGATTTTAGATTTGCGATTTTTTAGAGAGATTTTAGATTTGCGATTTTTCAGATAATCGACTGTTTTCCTATCAACTATCAACTATCAACTATCAACTGACTAATTACCATTCCGATTCCAGTGGCATTTCAAAGAAACTCGGACTCAGCTCTATATCGGTCAAATCTGTTTCGCTCAAATAAGCATCTGTCAAAGATACCCCTTTCAAATTTGCCCCCTTCAGGTTAGCACCTTTCAGATTAGCACCTCTGAGATTAACTCGAAATAAATGAGCTTCGCTCAAATCTACCTCTGTCAAATCGGCTCCTTCTAAATTGACTCTCATTAAATCTGCTTTTCTGAGGTCTGCCTCGTTTAACTTAGCGCCACTGAGGTCAGCTTTTGTCAAGTCTACACCTCTCAAGTCGGCGGCTGTCAAATTGGCGAATAGCAAGGTAGCTCCCGTTAAGTCTGTTCCCCTCAAATCGGCATCGCTCAAATTAGCGCCACTGAGGTCAGCCCTTGTTAAGTCTACACCCCTAAGATCGGCAGAACTCAAATTTACCTGGTGCAAAATTGCACCGCTCAAATCTGCTCCTCTTAAGTCTGTTCCCTCCAAGTTGGCACCTTTGAGGTAAGCCTTTTTCAAGCTAGCTCTGCTGAGGTCTACATTTTTTAGATTGACCGAACTTAAGTTAGAACCGCTCAAATTAGCGCCGCTTAAATCCGACCCGTTTAAATCAGCACCTGTCAAGTTTACCCCTTGCAGCGATACATTGGGAGCAATTAAATAAGCTCCGGCGATGCTGGGGTCAATGCCTTCTGAAAATAATGTTTTGTTGCTGTAAACAGCTTTTTCTAAAATCGTGCCGCTCAGACTGGCTTCCCTCAAGTCCGCTCCGCTGAGGTTGGCTCCTGCTAAATTTGCCCGATCGAGTTTTGCTCCAAATAGAATAGCTTTATATAAGTTGATCCGTCGCAGGTCAGCTCCTTTTAAATCGGCTCCGGTCAAATCTACCATCGCCAGATTTAATCCGGGGAACGACGCATTGGGAGCTAGCAAAATAGCTCCCAATGCCACGGGGTCAATACCCTCGGGAAAAACCGTCCGATTATTGTAGACAGCTTTGTCTAAAATTGCCCCTGTCAATTCGGCGCCCCGCAAATCTGCCCCGCTGAGGTTGGCTCTGGTTAAGTTGGCTTGCTGAAGATTTGCTCCAACTAAATTGGCCTTGATCAAACTTGCTTGTTTGAAGTTAGTTCCTATCAGTTCTGCTCCTACGAGAGTAGCCTCTCTGAGCACTGCACCCGTCAAATCCGCCCTGGTGAGGTTGGCTAAATTGAGAAATGATTCAGCTAAATCCGCCCCGCTAAGATTGGCGCGGGTGAGGTCAGCTTCGATCAGGTCTGCATACCTGAGGATAGCATCGCTGAGGTTGGTTTCTCTCAGGTCGCTTCCCCTGAGGTTTGCTCCCCGAAGTTCCGCACCACCGAGGTTAGTGCCTTTGAGGGCCTGTCCTCTGAGGTCGAGACGGTGCAGAAAGTCACCAACGTTCATGTCCATATCAATTCACGCTCTCTATTCTTGAGCATAGCTTGGCATTCTGAGGGCTCAATCGGGAATAGGGGCAAAACTGTAAATTTTTTGGGGCTCAAGCCGATCGCAAATTCCCCTTAGTTCTGCCAGCGGGAATTGCTGGCGATCGAGCTGGACTTGCAACGTTTTGAGCGGATCTGCACCGGAGGAAACCATGAATTCTAATTTTTGTAAATCCGGCCAGGTGCCGATTTGGCTGAGAATTTCGGCGATCGCCCTGACGTAAGGATGATTGGGCTCCGAGTACCAGTCGGGGGCCGCGAGTCCAGCTTGATCGAAGCCCAGGTGAACGATTAAAGAGCTTTCTCCGAAAAGGGCGATCGCCACCGGTCGCGCTTCCTCTTGCAGCAATAAATCGCGGCTTGCAGCCAAATGTCGCAATTTTTCTAAGTGTTCGTACCGACTGGCAATTGGAGATTGCAGTGCCGGAATTAAAACCTCTTCTCCTTTTTCTTTCTTCCTTTTTCCCTTTTTTTGCTTCTCTCCATCCGTTACATCCGTTACCAAATCCGTTGCCGAACTTCCTTCTTCCTTCGTTTCGTCCCACTGAATCGCGACTGTTACTAAATAAGTTTGCAACAGCATATGACCGAGTTTTTGAGCTTTTGTTGCCAGATATATAGAGTTGTAATCTGTGGCTTCAATTAGTAGCGGGACGCGATCGGCTACTTCAATTCCGTAACCTTTCAACCCGGCGATTTTGCGAGGGTTATTGGTAATCAACCGAATTTTCTTAACTCCCAAATCGTTGAGCATTTGCGCTCCCACGCCATAGTTCCGCAAGTCGGCAGGAAATCCCAAACGCTCGTTTGCTTCAACGGTATCGTATCCGATATCTTGCAGCGAGTAAGCTTTGAGTTTATTTACTAATCCAATTCCCCGACCTTCTTGGCGCAAGTAAACTATGATGCCAGAACCAGCATTTTCAATCATTTTCAGTGCGGCTTGGAGTTGCATCCGACAGTCGCAGCGCAAGGAACCCAAAGCATCGCCGGTCAGGCATTCGGAATGCACCCGCACCATGACGGGTTTGTCTTGAAATTCTGCGGGGTCGCCCTTGACAACAGCAACGTGTTCCGAGTTGTCTTGAGTATCGCGGTAGGCGTAAATCATAAACTCGCCGAATTGAGTTGGCAATTTGGCGACGGTTTCGCGGCGAACAAATCGATCGTGCTTGAGTCGGTAGCTAATGAGATCGGCAATGCTGATAATTTTGAGGTTGTGAGTTTTGGCGTACTCGATTAATTCTGGCAACCTTGCCATCGAACCGTCGGGGTTTTGGATTTCGCAGATGACACCGCTGGGATACAGTCCCGCAAGTCTGGCGAGGTCAACTGAGGCTTCGGTGTGACCGGCGCGTTTGAGGACACCACCGTCGATCGCCCGCAGGGGAAAAATATGACCGGGACGGCGCAAGTCTTGAGGTTTGGTGTCCGGGTGGATGGCAACTTGGATGGTGCGAGCTCTGTCTTCGGCGGAGATACCGGTACTGACGCCGTGGACGGCATCGATGCTGACGGTGAAGGCAGTTTGATTGTTGTCGGTATTTTTGCTGACCATAAGGGGCAATTCGAGTCGATCGAGCCTTTCGCCACTCAAGGCCAAACAGATCAAACCCCGCGCATTCACGGCCATAAAATTGATGTTGTCGGGGGTGGCGAATTGGGCGGCACAAATCACGTCGCCTTCGTTTTCGCGGTTTTCGTCATCGACTACTACAAGCATCCGACCTGCTTTGAGGTCTGCGAGGGCGCTGTCGATCGAGTCAAATTGAAATGATTGTGTTGAGGTGTTGTTATTGGGCACTGAGAAGTTCAACTAGACAAGCAGGATTCCCCCACTATAGCTTTATGTTACTGGCGGGAGGAATGCGCGTGAGTGATTAGTCCCGTCCCCAACCCAAACAATATCTTTAGATGGGAGGGTTAGGGACGGGCGAGGAACGAATCTTTCGACTACGCTCAATGCATCGCAAATTCTTGATTCCGTTGACACAATGGTTTTCACGAGATACTCTAAGAAGAGAGTTTGTTGAAAAAAATGCCTCAATTAATCACCGCCAAGCTAAAGCTAAATTTGAATGCCGAGCAAAAAATCTTGGTGTCTCAGACTGCATTGGCTTACCGTGATGCTTTGAACTACACTTCGCAAGTTGCTTTTGATGCAGGCAAATCTATTGACATTCTCCCACCGCTAATCGGAGTACCGATATAGCGGGGGATTCTAAAGACTCACGCCTTAGATTTTCTCTTTCTACGAGCCGACTTACTTAGAGGAGTTTCCCCACCTAAGCAGAGATCGATAAATGCAATTGATCGAGGCGCAATTGGCCCAGGGGCAGTTTAGTTCGCCATCGGAGGTGAGGGAATCCCCTTAGAGAGTGCGATCGAGCAATTGCAAGAAAAGTTTCGCAAGGCACGAGAGGTTCAGGAATGAGCCAATGCTTTGTCTCTCCAACAGCCAGCCGAGACTTGGATGCGATCGGTGATTATTTTGTTGGGCGCAATATTGAGGCTGGGGAATCGAAAGGATTATTCTCGGCGGGGCTGAACTGAACTCCACAACTTCAAATATTCAGGTCGCACAGATTCATCAATCTCATCAGCTAAGCTTTCAGGTAAACTGAGAATTCGGATTAGTTCCTGTACGTCTGCCAAATCTTTAAGCCGATCGGGCGCAGTCAATCCCGACGCCAGCTTGAGGTCAACCAAAGTCGTCAGTCGAACCACCCTAATTCCATCTAACTCAACAGCAACAACCGCCGGATCGGGAAAACTCACCGACTTAGGTTTGCCATCGCCGGGAAACTCCCCTGTGGTGATAATTTCTACTAATACCCCCGTCGCAGCATCTTTAAACATCTTGGTTGCCCCTGCAAATGCAGGTACAAAACCTCTGCCTACGAGGGACGATCGAAATGCCTCTAAACCTTGAGCGGTCATCAGTAAATCTACATCTTGAGTAGCTCTTACGTAACCATGAATAGTTAAAGCCATGCCGCCAATTACGGCGTAGTCAATGCCAGCCTTGGTGAGTCTATCTTTTAAGTTTTCTAGAGTTTGATATACCTTGCCCTGCTGCATAAAAAATAAGTCGAGCTCGATAATTGACTGCATGGTTCAAGTTTTCCCCTAAAAAAAACCCTCAGTGTATGAGGGTTTTGCGATGCCAGGAACGAGACTTGAACTCGTGACACGTGGATTTTCAGTCCACTGCTCTACCAACTGAGCTATCCCGGCTTGTTTTTTTACGCTTAACCATCTTAGCAAACACATGGGGAATTTAGCAAGTAGTTTTGCAAATTAATTTGTCGATCGCCCTGAACCGCCTGCTAGTAAGCTAAAAGCTGCAACCTACAACCCAAAATCGCTATGGCACTGCAACATCCGGGCAATGGGGGCAAGAGTCTGCTTGTCTTGGGCATGATTTGGCTGCTGGGGGCAATTTGCGATCGCCTCTGGTTTGCGTTCGATCGATCGGTTCCCGCCTGGGATCAGGCAGAATACCTCACCAGCACGCTGAATTACTGGCAGGTGCTCCAACATCCGCAATGGTTATCGGGGGAATGGTGGACAAACTTCTGGCTGCTTTCGACGAAAATTCCGCCCTTAACTTTTATCTTAACTGCGCCATTTCTGCAAGTATTTGGTACTGGACCCGATGCAGCAACGTTAGTTTTTTTATTATTTAGTGCAATTCTCCTCGCTTCAGTTTACGCTTTGGGCGTGCAATTATTTAATCGGCAAGTGGGTTTGTGGGCCGCTGCAATTTGTGTCGTGTTACCGGGACTTTATCGGTTCCGCTTGCAATTTTTACTCGACTATCCGTTGACTGCTGCTATTACTTTAGCTTTCTTGTGTCTGACAATGTGGAAACAGGAAGCAGGAAGTTCGGCAACGGATTCTATAACGGATGTAATGGATAGAAATAAGTTGAAAGCAGGAACAAACAAAAACTATAAATTATCTCCCTCCCCCACTCTCCCACTCTTTCCGTCATCTTTCTTTTGGTCGATCGCCTTTGGAATTTCTCTCGGTTTATCAATCTTAGTTAAACATACTACTATACTATTTATCTTTACCCCAATTATGTGGTTGGCTGTCGGTGCTGTGCGACAAAAAGCTTGGGGAAGATTAGCTCAATTGGCAGGTGCTTTGTTGCTATCGGTGGTGGTATTTGGGCCGTGGGCAAAAACGAATTGGTTGTTAATTTTGACCGGGGGAAAACGGGCTACGGTAGATTCTGCGATCGCCGAAGGAGATCCAGCCCTCAATTCGATCGATGCTTGGATTTACTATGGTTGGCACTTACCGGAACACGTTTCTTGGCCGCTGTTACTTATTCCCTTAGTAGGATTGTTGCTTTATTGGTGGCGTCGGGAAAATAGTTCATCAATCTTGCATCTAAATTCCTGCCGCTGGCTGGCTGTTTTTTGGGTAGGAGCTTATTTGATTAATTCGCTGAATATTAATAAAGACGATCGATATGTTTTGCCTTATTTGCCAGTATTATCAATTTTCTTGGCATACTGTTTAACGCTGTGGCCTCGGAAGTGGGGACGACAAATTCGTGGAGGGACTATTAGTTTAGCAATTCTCATCATGTTTTTGCATATGTGGCCTTTGGGAGGTTCTCTAGGACATAACTTAGTTCAAATTATTAGTCCCGGAAATTCTAACTATCCTTATTTAGGGAAAGAATGGCCACACCGAGAGGTGATTGCAGAAATTATTGATACGCAACCTTATTTGCAATCTACTTTAGGCGTGTTGCCTTCAACGCCAGAAATCAACCAGCACAATTTAAATTATTATGGTGCTTTGGCAGATTTTCAAGTTCACGGGCGGCAGGTGGGAACGAATTTAAAAGAAGTGCCACAAGATGTACGATCGCTCTCTTGGTTTATCACAAAAACTGGTCCGCAAGGTTCGATTCGCCAGCGGATCAAAAAAGCTCAAAATGCAGCGGTGGCTGAAATAGAAAAAGGCGACAAATTTCAGTTGCAAAAAACTTGGATTTTGCCTGACAACACTAATTTAAATCTTTATCGCAAGCGAGTTTCGCCGATTGAAGTACAGCCATTAAATGAAGTGCGATCGCAGGTTAAACTAGAGCAGGTTATTGTTGCCGAAAAAGCAGTTCCCGGAGTTCCGCTAGGCGTTACTTACATTTGGTCTGGGCCTTGGCAACAGCTACAGTCTGGTTTAGTGTTGGTAACATGGAAAAATCAGCAATCTAGTAACTTTCCACCGGGGCAGACTTCAAGAATTTTACACGATCGCGCGATCGCCCAAGCGACTTTGCATCCGGGAATTTTGAATGCAGATAAATTTGCTGTGGGGTTTCAAATTGTCGATCGCACGGCGATGCTTCCTCCTGCTAATATTGCACCGGGAAGTTACAATCTGGAAGCTATTTATCTCAACCGCAAAACAGGTGAAACTTATCCGATCGATGTGCCGGCAGTTAGTGTTAAGATCGAGGCAGAGCCTCTGGATCTGCGTTCCCAGGCAGAGCCTGGTAACGAGGATAATACAGACAAGCCTGAGTTGGATTTGGTGACTCAGTTGCGGGCGATGGCAAGCAATTTGCCGAAAGGATTACCCGGTTTAGAACCAGTGTTCGAGCAGATTGGACGCATCAATCAATACGATCCAAATCAAGATTATACAATTCAAGCCGAACAAGCATTAGAATATCGCTTAAAACAGGAACCAAACAATCTAGAATTGGCTTATGCTTTAGCATTTTCCCGAGTATTGCAGCAGAATATCAAAGGGTCGATCGCAGCCTTAGAAAAAGTCACTCAAATCGATTCTAAAAACCCCTACGCATATGCCTATCTAGCTTTCGTACACCTGTATGATTGGCATCCAAAAGCCGCTCAAACAGCCTTAAAACCCGCTCTGGCGATCGACTCTCATCTACCAGAAATTAGAGCTTTAAATGGTATAGCCGCACTCTTGCAAGGAAATATCATCCAAGCATGGCAAGATTTGCAATACTTGAAACAATTAAAGATAAGTTATGCAAACAATTACAAAACTTTTGGATTATCATATCAAATAACAGAGCAACTTTATGCAGGTACGCGCACCCTTCTAAATGTAGATTTGTAATACCATATAAATAAGTTTATGACTTACCCACTGACTACTTATGCTAATTGGATTGATCTACTTACCAATTATCAATGATTTGTGAATAAGATTTTTTTTTAATTAACCGCAGAGAACGCAGAGGGCACAGAGGAAGAGAAGGAAGAAGGAAGAAGAACCCCCCCAAGGGGGGAAGGAAGAAGGAAGATTTTCCTCACTCTTCCCTTGTTCAAAAATTAAGACTAATACCAAATCCGGGTTACTTACCCCTTTTATAATCTCGTAAATGTAGTAAATGTAGGGTGCGTCGCTACGAACAACTCTCGTTGCTATTGGGAGATCTCATAGCGACGCACCATACCAATTA
>JAAUPI010000313.1 GCA_012035135.1 Microcoleus sp. CSU_2_2 | reverse complement strand
CAGTCTAACGACAGGCAAACGATTGTGCCAAAATGCAATGCCTGAAAATTGTAAATTTCTTTCTTACAATTCTTGGCGTGTAGCGTGAGTTTATTTGTAAAGCCGTCCTAGAAGCGGTGCACTGAGCTTGCCGAAGTGGACGGGGTTTCTACCCATTTTTCTGATGATTTAATTATTTTGGCTTGGCAACAAAGTCAAGCAAAAAACTTATGAGAAATCAGGAAAAATTAGTAATAATGGTTTTTTCCTTTAAGCTGAAACAGTGACAGTACACGTAGTTGGTATCGGTTTAGATGGAGCTGCGGGGCTGAGTCAGTCGGCGCGGCAGGTTGTAGAAAGGGCCGCTCTCTTAGTAGGGAGCGATCGGCACTTAAGCTATTTTCCGCATCACTCCGGCGAGCGCTGGGTGCTGGCAGATTTGACGACCGCAATTGTCGAAATTCGGTGCTGGTTGGCTCAGGAGGCAGATTTAGAGCCGGATGCGGGGACTTTGGAACCCCCCATGTCCTCCCCTCAACTGATTGTGATTTTGGTAGCGGGCGACCCCCTGTTCTACGGCTGGGGAAAGTTACTAATTGCTCAATTGCCGGCAGAAAAATTGACTTTTCACCCTCATGTCAGTTGCGTGCAGTTGGCTTTTAATCGCTTGCAAATCCCTTGGCAAGATGCTCATTTTGTAGGCGATCGAGGACGTTATTTTGAGGAACTGACAGGTTTCCTGAAGGCTGGTGTGAAGAAGATTGCGGTGCTGGCGGACGAAACTCACACTCCGGCTGCACTGGTAAATTTGCTAAAAGCTCTAGATTTGCCGACACGCTACGAATTTTGGGTTTGCGAAAATTTGGGTTCTGCGGACGAACGAGTAGGCCGCAAGTCTCTGGAAGCTTTACTGAGAGAGTCTTTTGCACCGCTGAGCGTGGTTGTGATGCTACAGGAGTCGCGGATAGTAGCTGAACCTTTGGATTTGGCTAAGTTGCCTTTGTTGGGAATACCGGATGGAGCTTTTATCGGCTGTGGCGATCGCCCGGGCTTGACGGTAGAACGGGAAGTGCGGGTGTTGGTGTTGGCGCAATTAGCTTTGCAACCGGGACAGGTGGTTTGGGATGTGGGTGCTGGAAATGGTTCGGTGTCGATCGAAATTGCTCGCTTGTTCCCGCAGTCTGAGGTGTACGCGATCGAAAAAACGGTTTCTGGTACTGCTGCGATCGAACTCAACTGCGGTCGCTTTGGGGTGCAAAATGCGCTCTCGGTTCACGGCATCGCACCGGAAATTTTGCACCGTTTGCGTCCTCCGCACCGGATTTTTATTGGGGGTAGCGACGGGGGGTTAACGAAGATTTTGGGCGTTTGCGCTTTACGTTTGTTACCTGGGGGTTCGATCGTGCTGGCTGTGAGTGCTTTGGAGGATATCGGCACTGTGTTGAATTGGATGGACGATCGGGTGCGCCGGGAACCATACTGGAGTTACCGAATTGTGCAAGTGCAGTTGTCGCGTTCTTTGCCGGCTGGCAATTTGACTCGTTTTGACCCGCTGAATCCAGTGGCGATTGTGACGATCGATCTAAATTTGAATTAATGTGAGAATTTTAACGCAATACAGTTTAGTTTTCGCTTGATTTAATCTAATCTTTTTTTACCGCAGAGGGCGCAGAGATCGCAGAGAAAGAGAGGAAGAGAGGAGCTAATTTTTGAATGGTTTTGGGTGTGAAGTTTTAATTTTTAATTAAGAACAGTACGGCTGCTGTTGCTAACAGTAACAAAATCCCCGCTGCACCGGCTAGGGGTTTGGCTGCTATTCCTGTAATCCATTCGGGTACGCTATAAGTAGGTTTAATTGCTTGCGCTGTATCTAGGCTAGTTATACCCCAAATCCAAGCTGCGTGAATGCCGATCGCCAATCCTAAACTACCATTATCTGCTATGCGAGCTAGCGTTAAAACTATCCCCATCAGCCATAATCCTGGTAATTGAGGTAGGGTTTCTTTGGCTGCCCAAATTAGGTGCGCGATCGCGAAAATTAAACTGGCGATCGTCGCTGTTGTTAATACTGAATAATCTTGCTGGAGAATTGTTTGCAAACAGCCGCGAAAGATTAATTCTTCTGTGGCGCTAATCCACATTGCTAATAACAGAGTCAGCAAACTAGCAGGGTTAAAGATCAAGATCAAAAAATTAATTTGTTTTTCGCCTGTTTCGGTGGAATTTCCCCCGATTTGTAGCTCGACCCAGCCAGCAGTTAATTGCAGACCAAATAAAATTACTAAGCTGATTGTTCCTATTCCCAATCCCCGCAGTAAAGACATCAAAACTGCGGGTTGCCAATACCAACCCCAGTTATAAAAAGATGTGTTTTCGATCCAACTGGTCGCCCATAAAATGAAGGGGACAATCAGGTAGAGGGAAGCTAATAAAGGTAGTTTTTTGTTTCTCAGGGGTTGGGGTGGATGCCATTTGAGGGCGATCGCTAGGACGATCGCTATGGGAAGCCACAAACAAACCCAAGTTGAGAAAAACAAGATTATTTTGACAATTGCTGGTATTGACGGCGACAGCAGTCGCAGGTTGTTTAGGTGATTCCACATTTGATTGACTAACTAATGGGAGTATCAATAACTACTGTCAACTGACTATCGATCGATCTTGCGCTGAATTTGTCTCAAAGATTGGTACATTTCTGGCAAGCGGTTATAGATAGCTGCGGCTTTTAGAAATACTTTGTGCGGAATTGCTGGAACACCGGTGACGATCGCACCTGCTGCAACATCACTGTGAATTCCGGCTTTGGCTGTGGCGATCGCACCGTCTCCAATTTTGGCTTGATTGGCAATTCCCGCTTGACCTGCCAAAATTACATTGTTGCCAATTTTTACTCCGCCGGCCATGCCGACTTGAGCGGCAAAAGCACAATTTTTTCCGATTTGACAGCCGTGGCCTACGTGTACTAAATTGTCTATTTTTGTATTTTGACCGATGCGAGTTTCTCCAACAGCGGGCCTGTCAATTGTGCTGTTGCAACCTACCTCAACGCCGTCTTCTAATACTGTGCAGCCAGACTGCTCCATTTTCACCCATCCTGTGGCTGACGGCACGAATCCAAAACCTTCGGAACCGATCGCCGCACCGCTGTGAATTACACAATTTGCCCCGATGCGAGTACGTTCGTGAATGACACAATTAGCGTGTAAAACCGTGCCTTCACCTATTTCCACATCTGGGTAAATTACGACATTTGGGTGAATGCAAACACCTGCGCTAATTTTTACTCCTGCTTGAATAACGGCGTGGGGGCCAATATAGATATTTTCACCGATTTCTGCTGATGGGTGAATGATGGCTGCGGGATGAATTTCTGAGGTTGGGCGAAACGGTTGATAAAAAAGGGCGATCGTTTGAGCAAATAACAGTCGCGGATCGGGTGCGGCTATCCAAGCTATATTGCGATCGGCACATTGAGCCTGGAGGCTTTCATCTAAGGGCAGAATTAAAGCAGAAGCATTTGTTGAGGCTGTATAAGAGGCAAATTTAGCACCTTCTATGTAACTGATTGTCCCTGATCGAGCTTCATCAACAGGGGCCGCACCAGTAATTTCTGGATCGGTAGCAACCGAGGCTGTGAGGCTGCGATTGGTGGCTAAATTAAGTTTTTCTACAATTTCGCTAAACTTCATCTATAAAAATTTGTTGTTAACACTGATTTACCACAGTTAAAATTACCAGCTTTGGAACACTATTTGAGCAGATTTTTAACCATTGCCCGATTAATGGTAGGGAAGTGGCACTGCCACCTCCTGACTGTGGGTGTAATAATATTATTGATAGAATAGCCAGAACCCCGACAACTTTTGCGAAGTCGGGGTTCTAAAGTGCGATTGTTTTTGGCAGTTATGGCACCGAAACTGCATCTACGTCAACTGTGCTGGCTGTACCTTCAGAAGCGCCTGTGCTTGCTTCAGAATCTGAGGCTGTCTGAGACTGGCGGGATTTAAAATAGTCGATCGCCATTTGGGATACTTCGGAAATCAGTAGCACAGCAATTGCTACATCGTCAATTTGTCCTACAACTGGCAGGAAATCCGGCGCAATGTCGATCGGGCTTACCAGATATGCCAGGGTTCCCAGAATGATCCACCAGCGGTACTTGGGGTTGCGGAGAGTGTCGCGGTACCAGTTGTAAACAGATTGTATAGAAAAGCTCATGGGGTTGTCCTCTACTTATATTTTCAATCTTGACAAATTGTCGCTCGAAATGCTTGTGGAGATATCCCCCCTAAGGTTGGGAAGAGACTTCTACTTGGGAAGATTGGGAATTGGGAATGGGGCATTGTGCATTAGACATCTCCTAAAAAGAAATTAGGCGATCGTGATCGATATCGATCTGCGGGGGAGGGTGAAGCATTTGGACACAAACTAAGAGGGTTGGGGACACAGACTATCGCCCAAATGCTTCACCCCTACATCGATCGAATGGCTTAAGATTCTTTTTAGGAGATGTCTAATACTCACAAAAAGGTACGCGGGGACTTCGCGAAACCAAGGGCATTGACCCTTAGACGCTTGAGGAGCTTGTTGAAAGACAAGGATAGCAGCCTACCATTTTTGGCAACAGGATTGCGCCCAGGAACCCTAGTAATAGGGATATTAAGACCGCAACGTCTTAAGAATCTCAGTGTCTTTAGACCTGAGAGTGTCAAGCTCACTAGATCGATCGTACTGGACTCTAGGCAGTTTTGGGTTGTGATACCAAATCCGGGTTTCCCATCCCCGTTATAATTGGTATGGTGCGTCGCTATGAGATCTCCCAATAGCAACGAGAGTTGTTCGTAGCGACGCACCCTACATTTACTACAGTTACGAGATTATAAAAGGGG
>JAAUPI010000312.1 GCA_012035135.1 Microcoleus sp. CSU_2_2 | reverse complement strand
ACTGTCCCTTTCATTGTTTGTGCTGGCGTACAAAATTATTCAAGGGACGTTTCACAATTAACCCTCCATTCCTCCCGCCACCAAACTGAGTACAGTTTTGGTGGGGGTCTCCTGGAGGGTTAGATGAAATTGGCAATTATTAAGAATTGGCTTTAAGATAAAACCCGCGTTGGCGGGTTTTGTTTCGATCGCACATTCCGCAAGTAGATCGGGAAAGGAGATAATATTTATCCCACATTCTGCAGATCGGATAAGGAAGATGTAATGCCAATTTGGCACTAGCTTGCTGTCATTGCAACTGCCAAAAATCCGATCGAACTACACTTACAACATTAGGCTGAAACCGCATCCCCGACTTCTGCATATTCACTGCGACCAAAAATTGCCTCAGCTTCGCAGTAATACTTGAACTCCAGTATATTGTGAAAAGGGTCTTCTAAAAAGAAAGTGCGGTGTTCTGTCGGCAAGCCGACAAACCGCCGTCTCGGTTCTTGATAGAAGTTCAATTTATTTTGTTGTGCCTTTTCTAACAACTCTTCCCAGTCAGCTTCGGAAGTAAAAATTAATCCAAAATGCCGGGGATAGATGCCTCGCTGAGGTGTCAAAGGCTCGTGGCTGACGTGGGCGACAATTTGATGTCCGCACAGGCTCATAATCGCAGAGTTCGGCGATTCCCGACCCAATTCGCAGCCGAGTCCGTTCACGTAGAAAGCTTTGGTTTGGGCAATATCGGTAACGGGAAAGGCAAGATGAAATAAGACTTTGCTCATGGAGGTACTAAATGCAGAATTCAGAATTGTTCTTTAATTATTTATCTTGGTCGAATCCTTGGTTGGTGGCGATCGCCCTAAATACAGTTTTACTGGCGATCGCCTCTATTTCACCAAAAAAATTGCTCACTCCCGCAGGGCAATTTCACGGCTGGCTGCTGGGCGTCCTCATCTGGGGCTGTTTGGGATGGCGAGGTTACGCGGTGGTGATGTTCTATTTTCTCGTCGGATCGGGAGTTACCCGCATCGGCAAAGCCCAAAAAGAAGCAGAAGGCATTGCCGAAAAGCGTTCTGGCGCCCGCGGGCCGGAAAATGTTTGGGGATCGGCTTTAACCGCTACTCTTTGTGCTTTGGGAGTTTTGGTTTTATCTATTTTAGGAGAAACAGGCCAGATATTCGGAGAGACAGGCCAGATATTCGGAGGGACGGGCCAGATATTCGGAGAAACCAGCCAGATATTAGGAGGGACAGGCAAGATGCCTGTCCCACAAGATGCTATTTCCCTGTTATTGCTGGGATATGTGGCTAGTTTTTGTACCAAACTTTCCGACACCTGCGCTAGCGAAATCGGCAAAGCTTACGGCAAGCGGACGTTTTTGATTACTACCTTGCGATTAGTACCTAGAGGTACGGAAGGGGCAGTAAGTTTGGAAGGAACGCTGGCCGGTATTGCAGGCTCCGTCGCAATCGCACTTTTAGCTTGGGTCGTTGGTTTAATTAACTTGACAGGATTTGCTTTTTGTGTTATTGCAGCTTTTATTGCCACCAATATCGAAAGCGTAATAGGTGCCACAGTCCAATCAAAGTTTGAGTGGCTCACTAACGAGGTAGTGAATTTTTTCAATACGCTCATAGGAGCGATCGTGGCCATGCTCTTAGCCTGTGCCTGGACAGCTTTTTGAGCTTAGAGATAGATCGCCCATCGTTCAACTGACAACTGTCACCTGTCAACTGTCAACTGACTACTCTTCTTCTGGGCCAAAAACCATTTGTAAAATCATTGTCGGTTCGCCCCGCTTGTGATAGCGATCGGCCCAATTGCGAATAATCTCATCTAATTCCTCAAGAGCTTGGTCTAGCCGTTCCGGCGGGATATCCAAAGTCTCCACAGCTCGCATCACCCTGGGTTGTTTTTCCGCCCAATCCTTCATCAGTCGGAAATATCTAGCCGTGTCCTCAACCATAGTGAAAGTTCGCTCTTCCTGCTCTGCGGGAGAGTAAGTAGCACGGGTGAGGGCATAAAATGGCATTCCCCAAGGAGAATCAATACGAGTAACTGTTCCCGAATAGATCAAGCGGCGCTTGATGTGTTCTGCAAGAGCTTCGCTCAAAGGCATTCGCCTTTCCGGAGGCATATCTTCTTGGGATCGCCTATGCAGAAACTCAATCAACTCCATGAACTGAAAAGAATTGATCAGTTGAGCGTCAGGCGGATTAGGAGGAACTTTACTTTCGAGATATCGTTTTTCGTCAGCAGTCAAGCTGTTTCCCGGAATGCGAGGGCGTCCCGGCAGCCAAGCATACTGTTCCAGCCAGACATAAGGAAACTGAATCAAATATCTGGGTTCCTGCGAACCGAGCATTTTTAGCAATTTTCCCTTAGTCAAAGCTTCCCGGACTTCCTCGACAATCACCTTCACCCGTTTAGGCTCGATGTGATGCAAGTGTCCGGTCATCCGCAGGTTGCTGTCCTGTTCTATATAAGTCATGTAAATGGCACACTTAGCCGCTGTTGCGGCCGCGTCCAGAAACGCGCCGTGCCTGTGCCCACTGGTTCTCATGGCGCTAAACGCCAGGTATAGCATGATCTGATCCATCGCACTAGGGCTGAGGCTTTTGACCAGATCCAAAGAGTCGTTTTTCATCACAATCCCCGAAATAGCCAAACTTGGAGGCATATCCTGTCATGCTCCATCTAATTGTTGCGAGAGCGCCGAATCAAGCATAGCCGACTGTTGTCGGAAAGCTTGCCAACAACCCTAATATTCACACCCCTTAATTTCCCTGAGCTCACTGGGGCATTGGCTTAAAGGCGATCGCATTAGCGAGATCGCTTCTTGTTGGCAAATTCAAGTAAATTGCTGCACCCTATGCACTCAGGGCTTACCCATATATAAATTAGTTATCGCAGGTTAATTATAATGCAGTCATTGAAAATTCTACTCCACCTGTGGGGCCCAAAGGTAAATAAGTGTTGCGATCGGAGCAATTTGAAGCGGTGCCGATCGGAGAATTATTTAAGTTTTCCAAATACAAAACCGCCTCACACAAGAGTCTATCTCCTGGTAAATGGCGGTTGGAAGTTTATATACTAGCATCACTCACACAAAAAGAATCTCCTAATGACTGTCAACACAAAGTACAGTTGCCGTTAAAGCTGAAAAACTATAATCGTCGAAAATCAGATCGAGCGATCGGGTTAACGGCTCGAAACAAGTCAGTGGTGGAACTCACTTTCGTCCCGTGTCATTAAAATGCTTGTAGAGGATGACTATAAGGATCGGACTCCATAAAATCTCTGCGTCCGCTGCCTCTCTCTGGACCACGCTCGCCCCTTTGTTGAGTTTGCGCTGACAGCATATATTGAGCGGTGGCAGTTTCGAGCAGTTCGGTTGGGGATTGAGAGGCTCTAGCGGCGCTGGCACTCAAGGTAATGCCCAATAGGCTCAGTAAAGCAATTGCTGTATAGGTTTGCATGGGTAGTATCCGTGTCAGTGTCTACTACCTGATACGGAGTTGCCTCGATCGATCAGGAAAAACTCCCCTGCAATTTTGGGACTTGTGCAAAAAACCTAATTTTTCAAATCTGCTGTGGGATATTTGAGAAGTCTTTTTCGGTTTTGGATCTAGATCTAACAAAGTCTGAACTTCGATGTGAGCTTTGGCTTCCTGCTGCAAGTTTCGCTGTTCTGGATCGTTTTTCTGGAGCTTTACCGACTATTTCCCTGTAAACTTTCATTGCAACAGGTCGATCGTGGCTGTGAGTGGATGCGATCGCCTGTAGTTCTTCGTATGTTAAACTTGACACACAAACAATTAGGAGGCGTTATGATAGCAGCACGAGATAGCGATCGCCACTTTACGCCTGAAGAGTATTTTGCTTGGGAAGAGAAGCAGCTAGAAAAGCACGAACTGATCGATGGTCGGGTTTATGCAATGACTGGTAGGACTAGAAATCATAGCGATATCGCAGGCAACTTTTTATCGATCGTCAAACCCCATCTTCGGGGCAGCGGTTGTAAAACTTACAATTCTGACTGCCGAGTAAACATTCTCGATACTTCTAACTATATATATCCCGATCTGAGTGTTACCTGCGATTCGAGAGATACCTTTAGTACCCAATATATTACTTACCCCTGCTTAATTGTAGAGGTTTTATCCAATAGTACGGAAGCTTACGATCGAGGCAAGAAGTTTGACAAGTATCGCCGCAATCCAAATCTTGTCGATTATGTTTTAGTGAGTTCGGATGAAATGGCGATTGATATGTATCATAAAAATGATGCAGGTGAATGGATAATTGTTAGCTATCGAGAGGGCGATCGAGTCGAATTTAAAAGTATCAATCTATGTTTGCCGATCGAGCAAGTTTATGAAGAAATTGTTTTCGATCCACAGCCTTAAATTTATGTTTGGGAGGTGCGATTGCACATCGATCGATCGGGCGGTCGCCCATTCTTTTAGCGCCTTAATTTAGGATTGTTCCGCATGGATTTAATGTTAAACTTGACACAGAAACAATTAGGAGGCGTTATGATAGCAGTACGAGATGACGATCGGTACTTTACGCCTGAAGAGTATTTTATTTGGGAAGAGAAGCAGCTAGAAAGACACGAGCTGATCGATGGTCGGGTTTATGCGATGACTGGTGGCACTCAAAATCATAGTGCGATTAAATTAAATATTGGTAGTTTAATCAAAGCACACTTGCGGGGAAGTAAATGCAGTGTTTTTAACTCAGACTTAAAGGTTAACATTCTCAATACTTCTAACTATACTTATCCCGATTTAAGCGTTACTTGTGACGGTCGAGATCGAGAGAATGCGATGTATATTACTTATCCCTGCCTGATTGTGGAGGTTTTATCCGATAGTACGGAAGCTTACGATCGAGGCAAAAAGTTTGACAAGTATCGCCG
>JAAUPI010000043.1 GCA_012035135.1 Microcoleus sp. CSU_2_2 | reverse complement strand
GAACTTTCTTGACTTCGTTGATGACTTTTGAGTCGGAAAACTCACCTTCACCGTACATTTGAGTTCGCAAGCTCAGCCCCATATTGAAGACAACCCGCCGGAATCCTGCGTGTTTTGCCATCAAGGTTGCTTCTTGGTTATTTAATTTGAGCGCTCGCTTGATGGCAAACATGGTTAAACTTAGTTGGATGTAGTTACTTGCCCAAAGTCATGCGGGGGAATTAATTTGCCCTCCCTTTCCCAGCGCCTCAATGTCGAGTCCGATAGTCCCGATAATTTTGCAAACTCTGCCACTTTCGACATAAACTCTTTCTCGATAGCTAACTATGGATAAGCTTAGCAAGCAATTTGCCACTTAAGTCAAGCTCTTTACTGGGGCGGAGAGAGAAACCAGCTCTTCAACGAAGTAAGTGCTAGTTCCGAACAAGAATTCCGCAACGCGCGATCGCTGACGCTCCATTAGCTTAAACTGCTGTCAAAATAAAAATAGTACCTGCAACGCCGGTCATTCCTAAACAATTGAAGGAGGAGAACGTAGTGACATCAATTCTCGTTGTCGAAGATTCGTGGTTGACTCGCAGGGTAATCTGCAAAATTCTGCGAGCAGAAGAATACGAGACTTTAGAAGCGTCTAGCGGCCCGGAAGCTCTAGAAATGCTTGGCACTCAGACCCCAGATTGTATGTTGTTGGATCTGCTGATGCCTGATATGGAGGGTCGAGAAGTCTTGCAAGCCATGCGGGAGAAGGGATTTAAAATTCCAGTGATCGTAATTACCGCAGATATCCAATCAACCACCCGCGAAGAGTGTATGGAACTTGGGGCGATCGCAGTCATTCACAAAATGCCCAACTCAGATGAACTGATCGGGTGGATTAAAAAAGCCCTGAGTGCCAGCGAGGAGAGCACCCCATGAAATTGAACCCTCGACAGCTTGATGCTTTGCAGGAACTCGTCAATATCGGGATCGGTCAAGCAGCAGGGATCTTGAACGACATGATCGACTCTCCCATTCGGTTGCAAATCCCCTACCTCCAAATCCTGTCTCCTACGGATGTGCAAGAAGAGTTAGAGCACCACCTCAACGGCGAACAAATCGCTGCTGTCCAGCTCAAATTTACGGGTTCCTTTGGAGGGATTGCTCAGCTAGTCTTTCCCACCAACAGCGCAGCCATGCTCGTGACGATGCTGACTGGGGAAGAATTGGGAACTCACGACCTGGATTCAGTCAAAATTGGTACGCTGAGTGAAGTGGGAAACATTGTAATCAACGGGGTCATGGGTGCAATCAGTAACGTACTTCAGCAGCGCCTAAACTACTCGATTCCCAGTTATACCGAAGGGACGATCGCCACTTTGCTCACATCTGGCGGTTTGTCTGCTGATACAGTTGTTTTATTGGCCCAGACCCGTTTCATTATTGAAAGACTTCACATTGAAGGAGATATCATCCTCATTTTCAATGTCAATTCCTTTGATGCCTTGTTGACTGCTATCAATCAACTTGCCGGGGGTCTATGATCGAGGAGAGCAAAACTATTGAGGAAAAGTTTGGAGTTCTCGACAGCGTACCAGTCGGTGCCTGTTTGCTGCGAGATGATTTTGTGGTTCTGTTTTGGAACACCTGCTTAGAAGAGTGGACGAAAATTCCCCGCAGCCAAATGTTAGGCACAAAAATCACAACTCATTTTCCTCATCTGAGTCAACCAAAGTACGCAAATCGCTTCCAGCAAATCTTTGCAGGAGGCCCACCAACAATTTTTTCTTCTCAAATTCATAAGCACCTGATTCCGGCAACTTGGCAAGACGGCCAACAACGCATCCAGCAAACTACTGTGACGGCTGTGCCGGCACTAGAAGCTGGGGTTGCACAACCGGAGACGAAAGACTTGGCGATCCACACTCTGAAGTTGGAAGCAGAAGGTAATGGAGGAATTCGAGAATCGGCAAATGCTGTTTTGTCTTGGGACTCTCCGTTCTTAATGTCGCCTTCGGGGTGGCCGGCGGCCAATTCTCAATCGTTCTACGCGCTGTTGGTGCTTCAGGATGTGACCGATCTCACGCACCGCATCCAAGCTTACCGGACAATGCGGGATCAGGCTTTAGAGGAAGTGAAAGTGCGTCAGCGGATAGAGGAGGAATTGCGATCGAGCCAGCATTTCATCCAGCAGATTGCTGACGCAGCGCCTTACTTGCTATATATCTACGACTTGACCGAACAGCGGAACGTCTACGTCAACGGTCAAGCTTCTAAGTTACTGGGCTACACGCCACAAGAAATTCTCCAGATGGAAACGGCTTTGTTTTCCAGGTTAGCGCATCCTGAGGATTCGCCCCTACTGGCAGCGCACGTACACAAATTTCCCTCGGCTGAGGATGGCTGCATTGTGGAGTTGGAGTATCGGCTAAAACATCGATCGGGCGAATGGCGCTGGTTTCGCTGCCGCGACCAAGTTTTCGCCCGCACGCCAGAGGGTCGGCCCAAACAAATTTTTGGTACTGCTCAAGATATTACAGAGTATAAGCGGACAGAAGAGGCGCTGCGCCAGCAGAATGAACGGGAACAGTTGATGACAACGATTACTCAGCACATCCGCCAGTCTCTGGATTTAGGCGAAGTGCTCAGCACAACAGTCACGGAAGTGCGCCAGTTTCTGCAAGCCGATCGAGTAATGATTGTTCGCTTTCACCCCTGTACAGGCAGCCTTTGCACGACCCCGGTAACGGGGGCTGTGACGGTGGAATCTGTAGTTTCTACCTGTCGGCCGATGCTGGGAGAAACACTGCAAAATTTCTGTTTTGACGAGTTCTATTTGGAAGCTTACCAACATTTAGGCATCCGACCGATCGCGGATGTTTTCGCCACCGATTTACCTCCAAATCAAGTTGATTTGCTCGCACAATTTGATGTCAGAGCTTATTTGGTGGTGCCGTTGGTACAAGGGGAAGAGTTGTGGGGGTTGCTGATGGCCCACCAGTGTACTCCCCGACATTGGATGCAGTTGGAGGTGGAGTTGCTGTCTTCTCTGGCAACACAGTTGGCGATCGCGATCAAGCAAGCAGAACTTTATCAGCAGTTGCAGGAGGCCAACCAAAAGTTAGAACGTTTAGCCACTTTGGACGAACTGACGCAGTTAGCAAATCGACGCAGGTTCGACCAATATCTGGAAACAGAATGGCGCCGACAGTCGCGGGAACAAACGCCTCTGTCCCTAATTTTGTGTGATATTGATTCTTTTAAAAGTTATAACGATACCTACGGACATCCGGGCGGAGACGAATGTTTGCGACAAGTCGCTGGGGCGATAGGCGATGCAGTCGATCGTCCCGCCGATTTAGTAGCCCGCTATGGTGGCGAAGAATTTGCCATTATTTTGCCAAATACCGAGATTACAGAGGCCGTGCAAGTTGCCGAACACATACAGGTCAAAATCGCAGCTTTACACCTTCCTCACGCTGGTTCTCTGGTAAGTAAGTACATCACCGTTAGTTTAGGTGTAGCGAGTATGGTTCCTGCATCTGAATCTGGAGCCAAAATACTGATTGCCGCAGCCGATGAAGCGCTATACCAAGCTAAAGATTTGGGGCGCGATCGAATCCAAGTTTACCAGCCCGAAACTACCAAGACCGAGCCGAACGGAACCGCACCACAGCCTACTGTAGATTTTTCGGATTTCTCCCCACCCAACACTAATTTGCCTTCTCCCACCAGCGCTTGAATCAGGAGTTACTCCAGACTTTCCTGCACGACTTACTTCTGCCCCAGGGATGTTTGCACTCCCAGGACTTTCGGGTACAGACTTTAAATCCAGGCTATTATTGACTGGTCGAAAGCGATACTTGACAAATATTTCTTGCTGTGGTTTTTGCGCGATCGAATCCAGAATTTTTATCGCAGCTCGTACCTTCTCTCCATTAACATCGCGACGGAAAATTGCAGCAGTTGAAACTGTTCAATATGAGCTAAGTTTCTTTTGATATATAGCCTTTCTCGGTAACATGAGGTAGGCATTGGGGTCGGTAATAGGTAATAGGTAATAGGTAATTGCAGGATTGGTAATTTGAGATCTGGCTCACGCTACCGACGATTATTTCTGACCCATTTCCTATTCCCGATTTCTCCCATTCTCCCATTCCCTGTCAACTGTCAACTGTTTAACCTTTCTGCGCCCAGCCTTTCGCCCAATTCAAGTTTTGCATCACCTCTTTCAAATTAGCAGCTTCCGAATACAACCGCAACACCGGTTCAGTACCACTAAACCGAATTAACAGCCAACTTCCGTCAGCCAAGCGGAATTTATATCCGTCAACTTTGTTGCAATCGACAACAGATTTTCCCGCGATTTCTGTGAGAGGTTGATTTTCCAGCAGTGACAGCAAACGCGAACGTTCGTCCATATTTGCTAAGTGCAAGTCTATGCGATCGTAAGCTGAATTAAAATTAGTTTCTTGTTGCAATCGCCGATAGATGTCGCTCAAATCTTCTCCGGATTTGACAACCGCTTCTAACAAATACAGCGCCGACAGCAAAGCATCTCGTTCGGGGATGTGCGTACCGTAGCCGATTCCTCCCGATTCTTCGCCACCAACCAAAACTTGAGTCGTTAACATTCGATCGGCTATATACTTGTAACCGATCGGCGTTTCAAATAAAGGCAAGTCGTACAGCTTAGCAATTTTAGGAATAATGTCAGAACCGCTAACAGTTTTAATCACTTCCCCGGTCAACCCGCGCCGTTTTGCTAAATGTTCGATTAAGATAGGAACTAAGATTTGAGAACTGAGAAAATTGCCATTACCGTCAACCGCAGCAATCCGATCGCTATCTCCGTCAAACACAAATCCGATCGACAAACCAGAACTGTTTCGTTGGTGAGTTCGCATCACCCGAAACAACTGCGACAGGTAGCGCGGCAAAGGTTCGGGAGCACCGCCACCAAACAGCGGATCGCGATCGCTGTTGACTTCGTATACTGTTTCTTCTAAAATTTGTGCCAATCCTCCAGCGGCCGCACCGTGCATTGCATCTACAAATACGGTAATTTTGTTAGAGGCGATCGCCTCTTTAATCGCATCAATATCGACTGCTTCCCGAAGCGTTTTACAGTAAGCAGGCCAAGGATTGAAACTATGGAATTTGCCGGGAGTTGCGGAAATTGGCACCGGATTCTCTAACTTCGCTTCTATCTGTTGAGTCACTTCCGGCGAAACAGATCCGCCAAAGGAACCCTTGACTTTTAACCCTAAGTATGCGCCGGGATTGTGGCTGGCAGTCAGGACGATCGCGCCCAAAGCATTTAATTGTTTGGCTGCTAAACTAAAAGCCGGAGTAGGAGCGTAAGAATCACTCAGCAGCACGTCGAATCCTGCGTTCTGGATGGCAACAGCCGCTTCTAGCGCAAAATTTTCAGCCAGAAATCGGCGGTCGTGACCGACTATTACGGTACCGCTGCTGGCATCCTTGCCACCGGTTTGTGCGAGAACTTGTGCCGCTATGGGAGCCACTAACGCCACTCGATCGAATGTAAAATCGTCAGCAATAATGCCGCGCCAGCCATCTGTACCGAATTTAATAGGATTCATGGATACCTCGAAAAACCAATACTTTCAACCATTATGCCCTTACTTTCTAGATACTTTCTAGTTGGCTAAGATTGCCTCCATAATTTGATGCCTCTAGGGTTCCGGTTTGGGCGATCGCTCAAATGCTAGTCCGAGAGAAGCAAGCTGGTCGATCGAAAACTCATAAGTTTTGGGGTTAAATCCTTGATATAACCCTTAACTCTTAACGGTCAACCCAACGGCCGGCTCTGGGCAAGCTGTCAACTGCCTGCCCGCTCGGGTAGTCGAAGGGTCAACTGACTAAAAGAATGCCGGTTGATGGCGGATCAAATTTAGGAATTCCTCGCGAGTTTTCTGTTCTTCTTGAAACACTCCCAACATGGCACTTGTCACTGTCCAAGAACCGGGTTTTTGCACGCCCCGCATCGTCATGCACATATGACTTGCTTCCATCACCACAGCAACTCCCTTCGGTTCCAGTATTGTCTGAACTGCTTCGGCAACTTGACGCGTCAAACGTTCCTGCACCTGCAAGCGGCGGCTGTACATCTCGACAATTCGGGCTAATTTGCTCAATCCGACTACTTTTTGGTTGGGGATATAAGCAACGTGAGCTCGGCCCATAAACGGCAGCATATGGTGTTCGCACATACTGAATACGTTGATGTCTCGCACCAATACCATCTCGTTGTGACCTTCATCAAAAATAGCGCCGTTGAGGAGTTCTTCTAAAGATTGACTGTAGCCACTGGTCAGAAACCGCATTGCTTCTGCTACTCGCTTCGGGGTTTTGAGCAATCCTTCGCGATCGGGGTCTTCTCCTACTCCCAACAGCATTGTCCGAACGGCTGCCATCATTTCCTCCTGCCCTACTTGTGAGGGTACGGGTACGTTGGATTCTTGACCGTGCGAGGAATTGCGATTGGGTCGAGTGGTGATTCGGGGCGAATTGTTGTCTGCGGTTTCTGAAAGTTTCATGCTGTCAGTCGAGAGTGAGTTCGAGCCTGTGGAACCGTTGGAAGATGCAATTATTGTCATAAGAAATTAGTGTGAAGAATGATCGATTTTCGATTTTCGATTTTCGATTGGGGCATTGATCGAGATTCAAAGATTGTGGAATTCCGAGAAAAACCCAGCAGTCTAAAATCTGAATTTCACAAAACTCCAGCGTTGGACATGAGAGTGATTTCTTCAATTACTGCACCAGAGGGTAATTGAACTGCGTGCAAAATTGACTCGGCGACGATTTCTGGAGTTAACATGGCAGTGCGATCGAAGTCGGCTTGCACTGTTTCTGTGTCCCACATTGCAGTATTGACAGAACCCGGACAGATAGCTGTCACCCGAATGCCACGAGTCCGTTCTTCGACGGCTAAAGTTTTAGACAAAGCCATAAGACCAAATTTGCTAACGCAGTAAGCTCCCCAGTTGGGGAAAACTTGGTTACCTGCGATCGAGGAAACGTTGATAATGATTCCAGATCCGCGATCGCGCATTCCTGGCAAAACTCCTTGAATGCACTGCCAGACGCTAGTAAGATTGAGGTCTAAAACTTTCTGCCAGTCGTCAAGGGGCGTTTCCGTCAAGGAGCCGGTGTAACCCATGCCAGCGCTGTTGACTAAGATATCTATCGGGCCAAATTGAGTTGCGATCGCGCTGATGCTGCTTTGCACCTGCTCGATTTTGCCCAAGTCTAAAGGATAAGCTTCTGCTTTTACCCCGACTTCTCTAGCTGCCACAGCAACCGCTTCTAAATTTTCTGACCCTCGACTAACTAAAGCCAGATTGATGCCTGCTTTGGCAAACATTAGAGCCGTTGCTTTGCCAATCCCGCTGCTGGCCCCAGTAATTAGAGCCTGCTTAGTTGTTGGATAGTTCATAAAAAGCTCGGTAAGTGGGAAACTCAGAGTTTTCAGATCGGTACAGCTTGTGGATTACTCGTGCAAGCTCAGTCCCTTCAGGGATGGGTTATTGACTTGATTTCCTGATACTGTCGATCGACAATTCCCCAAAGTGTTGCAGCTTTCCTAGGCAAGATAGAAAGCTGTTTATCATAGGTGCAAACAGTGAATTGTGAGATTAACATTAAGAATTGTTAAGCCAGCGTCACCTGAGAAATTATAACACTGCTGACAGATTCGCAGAATTATGAGTTGTCAGTTAAGAAATATAAGTTTTAGGTTAAGAAATTCTTAACTCACGGATCGCAAATGCGATCGCAGCAAACAGTTACTCTGTCGAATCAAGCAGAAATTTCTGTGAAGACGCCGATATGGCGGAACTTTTGATACCGCATTTGGCGTCGCTGCTGGCTGGTGAGTTCGCTCAGTTCTGCCAAATTTTCCAACAAAGCTTTTTTGAGGATTTCCGCAGCCTTGAGGGGATTTGAGTGAGCACCGCCGATCGGCTCTGGTACTATCTGATCGAGAACACCGAGGTTTTTCAAATCCCAGGAAGTGATTTTGAGTGCTTCTGCGGCTTGAGGAGCTTTGCCAGAGTCTTTCCAAAGGATCGCCGCGCAAGCTTCGGGCGTGGCGACGGTGTAGACAGAATGCTCCAGCATCAATAGTCGCTCGCCGACACCAATTCCCAAAGCACCGCCAGAACCGCCTTCACCGATGACAGTGCAGATGATCGGAACATCCAGGCGAAACATTTCTCGGAGGTTGCAAGCAATCGCTTCTCCTTGTCCGAGCTGTTCGGCTTCTAAGCCCGCCCAAGCCCCCGGAGTATCGATAAAGGTGAAAATTGGCATTCCGAAGCGATCGGCGTGTTCCATTAACCGCAGGGCTTTGCGGTAGCCACCCGGTGCTGCCATACCGAAGTTGCGGGCGATATTGTCTTTTGTGTCGCGTCCTTTTTGATGCCCAATGATGACCGTAGGACGCCCGTCTATGCGGGCAATGCCGCCGACGAGGGCCGGGTCGTCACCGCCGCGCCGATCGCCGTGCAGCTCCATCCACTCGTCGCTAATTGCCTGAATGTAATCGAGGGTACTGGGGCGGCGCGGGTGACGGGCGAGTTGCAGCCGTTGCATGGGGGATAGGCTGCTAAAAATCTCTTGGCGGAGTTGGCCTGATCGAGCTTCCAGCTTGCGAATTTCGTCAGAGACATCTACGCCATTTTCTTCGGCGAGTTGACGAATCTGGAGAATTCGAGTTTCGAGTTCAGCCAGAGGCTTTTCAAAATCTAAGAGTAAGGGTTTACGGTCAGGGTTTGGCACGCTGAAAATTTTTATAAGGTTTCGATCGACTCTTTGAAGATCCTACCGTGTTAGGTGCTGCTGCAAAAGAGGGGGAGACGGGGAGAGGGGGAGAGAGGGGGCAGGGCGGTTTCATTCAACGAGTAACTTCTTCCCTCTTCGTTCTTCCTTCTTCTGATAAACTATTATTGCTCAGTCCTGATTTTTACTCGCATTCTTCCTCGCGCCCCTATGCCCGCTCACAGCCACAAAAGACCAAATCCTGCTGAACTGTTCGGAAGTACAACAAGCGACACAAATACGATCAAACTCACATCCTCGGAAGCTTTGACAGCTATTTCTGTATTAGCTGTTGCCGCCGACGGTCAAATATCAGAAGAAGAAAGACAAACTCTTGCCGCCAATCACATCCGCTTATTCAGCTCTTATTCTGGCGAACACTTTCAAGAACTTTTCAAGAAAGTTTTAAACTTGAGCAGTCAGTACAGTCCGGCTGAGGTATTTTTATCTGCTAAAAAAGCCCTAAATCCTCAGCTTCGAGAAACCGCTTTTGCGATTGCAGCAGATTTGGTTTTGGTAGATGGAATTTTCACTCAAGAGGAACGGGATTTTTTAGTTGAACTTTCCGAAGCTTTGGATATTTCCGATGAGATGGGCAAAAAAATTATCGAAGTGATGACTATCAAAAATTGCGGAGAAAATTTTTTGCAATAGTTAACGGTTGAGTGTTGACTCTTTACTGTGCGCGGTTAAAGATACTAGCTTAAGGTGCATCGCCTATTTAATGAACATTAAAGATATCGGCGAACAAGGTCTTTTAAGAATATTGCAAAAATTCTGCCCCGCAGAGATAGTCGGAGATGACTGCGCTGTCATGGTTACCAATCCCAATAAATCTCTGGCCGTGACCACAGATATGTTGGTGGATCAAGTGCATTTTAGCGATCGCACTACGAGGCCCTATGATGCAGGATGGCGCGCCGCAGCGGCGAATTTGTCGGATCTGGCTGCGATGGGAGCAACACCTCTGGCGGTGACTGTAGCCCTCGCTGTGGCGGCGGATACGGCCCTGCTGTGGGTCGAAGAGTTTTATCGGGGGATGACGGCTTGTTTGCAAGAGTATCATACGCCGATCGTCGGGGGGGATATTGTTCGATCGCCCGTTGTGACTGTGGCGATTACTGCTTTTGGAGAGGTTGAGTGCGATCGTACCATTCGTAGGTCAAATGCGCGATCGGGTTGGGCGATTGTGGCTACGGGCGTTCACGGATCATCGCGCGCTGGACTGGAATTGCTGTTAAATCCGGAATTCGGACAAAATCTGACAGAAGTCGATCGAACTGCTTTAATTCTCGCTCACCAGCGCCCTAAACCGAGGCTTGATGTTTTGCCGATTGTTTGGGAAATCTTAGGTTCCGAAAGTGAAACTTTAATCGCCGGAATGGATAGCAGCGACGGTTTAGCGGATGCGATTATGCAAATTTGTCGGGCTAGCGGTGTTGGCGCAAAAGTCGATCGGCAAAAAATACCAATTCCCAATATTTTCCGAGAAATATTATCAACTGAAAAAGCTTTAGATTGGGCATTATACGGCGGGGAAGACTTCGAGTTAGTGCTGTTTTTGCCGATGGTTAACGCTGAATTATTAGTAGAAAAAATTGGGAATAAATCTGCGATCGTGGGAACAGCTACGGATAGCACTGATATCTGGTTAACTGATAGCAGTGGCATTTATTCTGATGCTAAATTAACCCTCGATCGAGGATTTCAGCACTTCCGATAAGATTAGTTTGTGGTGAGGACTTGAGTCCTTACAACCGAAGCACTAAAGTCCTCACTACAAACTTATACCAAATCCGGGTTACTCATCCCATTTATAGTAGTAGGGTGCGTCGCCACGAGAATCTCAGCTATTGCAGCAGCAATTGGTAGCGACTAGTGGTAGGGTGCGTCGCCACAAGAATCTCAGCTATTTGCAGCAGCAATTGGTAGCTTTGATGTCCAAATGCTTCATCCTCCGGGTGCGCAGGTGATTTAAAAGATGTCAAATGGGTTCTATATATTGGTTCGCTCAAGCTACAACAAAATTAACCAACTTTCCAGGCACCACAATTACCTTTTTAATCTCCTTACCCTCAAGGTGACGCTTAGCCAAGTCCGACTCGCGAGCGTACTTTTCCAAAGCAGCTTTGTCAGCACCAGAAGGCACTTGAATTGTACCACGAGTCTTGCCCATAATCTGAATAACCAGCGTAATTTCATCGGTAACTAATGCTGAAGCATCCACACTCGGCCAAGTTTGCGCGTGTACTGATTCACTATTACCAATTAAATGCCACAATTCATCAGCAATGTGAGGTGCAAAAGGTGCTAACAACAAAATCAAAGTGCTAATCCCTTCCGCATAAATCGGCGATTCTTTGCATTGAGCATCATTCAAAGCATTGCTGAGTTTCATCATTTCCGAAACAGCAGTATTGAACTGATACTCGCCCTCCAAATCATCGCTAACTTCCTTAATTGCAATGTGAATTGCCCGCCGCAAATCCTGCTCAATTTTGCTCAAATTGTCTTTCTCCCCCCCTGGACCCGCAGGCGTTGGGGGGGGTGCCGCAAATTCTGTGACCAACCGCCAAACGCGATTTAAAAAGCGAAATTGCCCTTCTGCATCGGCCTCATCCCACTCCAAATCTTTCTCCGGTGGCGCTTTGAATAAAATAAACATCCGCGCCGTATCCGCCCCGTATTTTGCCATAAATTTTAAGGGGTCAACGCCGTTATATTTTGATTTGGACATCTTTTCATAAAAGACTTGCAAAGCTTCGCCAGTTTGAGGATCTTTCGGATTGGCGGGGTCTAAATCTGTTGGGGGAACGTATTTGCCAGTAACGGGATTTTTGTAGGCCATTGCTTGCACCATGCCTTGAGTTAATAGGCGCTTAAATGGTTCGTCGCAATTAATCAAACCCCGATCGCGCAAAACTTTGGTAAAGAACCTAGAATACAGTAAATGCAAGATGGCGTGTTCGATGCCACCCACATATTGATCCACGGGCATCCAATCATTGGTTTTCGCAGTATCGAATACTTTCTCTTCATTTCTAGCATCGGGATAGCGCAAGAAATACCACGAAGAATCGATAAAAGTATCCATCGTATCTGTTTCTCGCTTCGCCGGAGTTCCGCAACTCGGACAAGGCACATTTACCCAATCTTCCAGCTTGGCTAAGGGCGAACCTTTGCCAGTAAATTCTACATTTTCCGGCAATAATACGGGTAAATCCGATGCAGGTACGGGGACTGTACCGCAGTTGGGACAGTGAATTACCGGAATCGGAGCACCCCAATAACGCTGTCGAGAAATTAACCAATCTCTCAAGCGATATTGGACTCGTGCTTTGCCACAACCTGCATTTTCGGCATATCTAATAATTGCGTCTTTGCCTTTAATGGAATCCATACCGTTGAAGCTTTCAGAATTAATCATAATTCCTGGTTCTGTGTAAGCTTCGGTCAACGGCACTTCATCATCTGCTACAATTACTATGGTAATTGGCAACTGATATTGCTGGGCAAATTGGAAATCTCGCGTGTCGTGGGCGGGTACTCCCATCACTGCGCCGGTGCCGTATTCATACAGTACGTAATCGGCGATCCAAATCGGAATTTCTTCGCCGTTGAAAGGATTGATGACTTTACCTCCTGTGGGGATGCCACGCTTGGGTTTGTCCTCGGCTGTACGATCGATTTCGCTTTGGGCTGCTACTTCTTTGGCAAAGGTTTCGACGGCAGCTTTTCTGTCAGGTGTCGTAACACGATTGGTTAATGGATGTTCGGGGGCCAAAACAACATAACTTACGCCATAAACTGTGTCGGGACGTGTGGTGAAAACAGCAATTTTTTCATTCATCCCGACAATCGGAAATTCCAAGTAAGCACCGACTGATTTTCCGATCCAGTTAGCTTGCATTAATTTGACTCTTTCGGGCCAATTTGGCAATTTGTCTAAGTCATTTAATAACTGTTCGGCATAATCGGTAATTTTGAGGAACCATTGTCGCAATAATTTGCGTTCGACTTGGGCTCCGGAACGCCAGGAACGGCCTTCGTTATCGACTTGTTCGTTTGCTAAAACTGTTTGATCGATCGGGTCCCAATTAACTGCCGCTTCTTTTTGATATGCTAATCCTGCTTCTAAAAATTGCAAGAAAATCCATTGAGTCCACCGATAATAATCGGGAGAACAAGTTGTAACTTCTTTTGTCCAATCAAAGGAAATGCCTAAGCGATGAAATAAATCTTTCATTTGGGCAATATTTTGATAACTCCATTGTGCCGGCGGAATTCCCCGTTCAATGGCGGCATTTTCTGCCGGCAAACCAAAAGAGTCCCATCCCATCGGATTCAATACGCGATAGCCTTGCATCCGCTTGAGTCTGGCAATTACATCAATAATTGTGTAGTTGCGGACGTGACCCATGTGCAAATTTCCCGACGGATAGGGGAACATGGATAAGGCATAAAATTTAGGCTTTTCCGTATTTTCTGGCATTTGGTCCAAGTTTTGCTCAGCCCATGTCTGTTGCCATTTTTCTTCTATGGATGCTGGGTTATATCTGGAATCCACAACAATTTCTCCTTGTCGGATTTACTAGTGTTTGCTTGAACATTTTTGCACATTCAAGGGGCCTCGCTTCGGATTTTTCTGAGCTCCAAGGATTTTGGAAAACCTCTTTGAATACAACTTGATATTTTTAGTAGATCATATCAGTTGTTTGTGTAATTAATTTTGTTTAACTACTTATCTGGATAGATGTTCAATTTAGGAGATGTCTAATAGACATCTGGCATAATTATTGTGGAACAGGCGTCTTGCCTGTCCCTAAGCAAGTCCCGGACTTTTGAAAATTATCTTCAATCAGTCGCGCTGATTTCTTCAACTTGCAGTCGATCGCACGAAATTCGCTCGCACACAACTGTACCCGTATTCGTATTTCTGCAAACTTCCAATTGAGCCTCTGGTAGCGCTTCAAACAAGAAACGTTCCCCCGGAAACACCGTGCGCTCAAAATACCAATTAGGAATATTTGTAATGCGAGCAATTTGCATTTTGCTAGTAGTATTAATATACCAGCACATAATTCTCACCGAGGGTTCCGAATTTACTGAGTTAATTGTCAAAGACATACTTTTAACTTGTTTGTGAAATTGTGTGATGAATCGACTGCTGCACCCATCTAACTATAGCATATAACCAATTAAAACAAAAGTGCCATAGTGTTTTCTCTTAAATCAAAAACTCGACCTGAGAAAGCTTTGCGCCTTCAACGTGTTCCCAAGAAGGTGCAAAAGCTGGCATGGCTAAAGTACAGCCTTTCCATATTTAAGTCGATGCCTCTATCTTAAGATTGACTTAATTTTTTAAGATTTATTAAGGATCGATGGTAATTATATCAATAATCAGCTTAGAGAGCTAGGGATCGAGTTAATATTGCTTTAAATCTGCTTGGAATCTGGGAATTAATGCTGAGCTGGTTTACAGGCTTTACGCCCTGAAGGCAAAGCTAATTATCTTCGCCTAAGTTGCTGAAGAGAGCAGCTAAAACAGTATTGGAAAATAAAAATCCTTCTGGATCGCTCAACCTCAAATTCCCGGACAGTGGCAGTCGATCGCCCTCGCCTAAAGTTATGATTGACCCGTTCGATCGGACAATTTCTACCCATCCTTGTCGCCAGTACGGTTGCAAACAATTCCAAATTCGATCGACTGTTTGTCGAGCAAATCGATCGGCGAGTGCTGACAAGCTCAGCCCTTCTGCTAACCGCAAACCTAGCATTAGCGTTTCTAACAAGACTTCATTTTCTGACATTTGAAAATCTGGCTGGCTTTCCTCTCTAAGACTTGGGGGAGTTAACTGAGAGATCGATCGCACCCATTGATAATATTCTTGAGTTTTGCGGGGTCTTGTTAACCGCACCCCCTGCACGTAACTTGCCGCGCCCATTCCCAACCCGTAATAAGCGCGATTTTCCCAATAAATGCGGTTGTGGCGACACTGATAATTGGGCTGAGCGTAATTAGAAATTTCGTAATGTTCGTATCCAGAACCTGTCAAAATTTCTCGCGCTAAACGGTACATTTGAGCAGCGGTTTCATCCGCAGGTAACGGCTGCGCACCTGCTTGAAAGTAGCGGCCGAAAGCAGTGACAGGCTCAACAATTAAGTCATAACTTGACAGATGAGTTGGTGCAATTTCCACCGCTGCTTCTAGGGAAGCTTGCCACTGTTCTAAAGTTTGGTGCGGCAGTCCCGAAATTAGGTCTAAACTGAAATTGACAATACCGGCCGATCGAATAATTTCTACTGCTTGAAAAATATCGGCGACAGAGTGCGATCGACCGCAAGCCTGCAACAATTCATCCTGAAAAGCTTGTACTCCCAAACTAACCCGATTGACTCCAGCCCCCATATATCCCAGCAACTGTTCTAAAGTAAACGTGCCTGGATCTATTTCTATAGAAATTTCCGCCTCAGCAGCAATGCCAAATTTGCCGTCGAGAGTTGCTAAAATATGGCTCAACTGACCATGAGAAAGCAGCGAAGGCGTTCCGCCACCAAAAAATACCGTCTTCAGGGATTCCCCTAAATTTGGAGTTTCCTGAATTTCCTGACATAGTACGGTAACGTATTGCTGAATAGTCCCGGAGTTGCTACCATTTTTGCGATCGCCCACCACAAACACCGGAAAATCGCAGTAGTAGCAGCGACGACGGCAAAAAGGTATGTGCAGATAAGCCGAACTGGGAATGCCGGAATTTGTCACTTGCTCGCCTTTTTTGATTTCAAATGTTAAATAATCTGTAGTATTGCTCATCCCACCTCACCTAAAAAATGCAACTTCAAACCTTTAATTTTAATTAAATCATGATTAATTATTATGAATTTTTTGATGTATTTTTAGCAACATAGTCCAGGGAGCGAGCTAGTTTTTCGGTTGAACCGCAACAAATTTTGAGGAGCAGCAATTCCTGAAGTGACCGCCCTAGGGACTCTTGGCGCCAGACTGGCAAGTGGTCGATCGGGCTGGTACAATATTTAGTTTCACGATCGCACATACCTCGTCAAGTGCAGCCGTGAAAAATAAGTTTATGAAAACCCCTCAGTACATATAGCGATATCCGACCACAACGTCAAAAAACGATCGGCACTGGAAAGATATAATGTGAACAAATTCATTAGCCTAGAACCATGCTAGATGCAATCATAATTATCTCATTCATAATCGCAGGCGGAGGCATCGGCTTTTACGGCGTCGAACTCCTACCGAACAACCTGCTCGAGCAAGTCACAAATATAGAAGGTTTGAGCTCGGTACTCGGAGCGTTTGGAGCATTAATTGGGTTCGTGTTCGGATTAGTGGCTCAAACAACCTACCGGCGGGTGGAAAAACAAGTCCGCGATATGCCGGTAGAAATGCTGCTGACGCGGGCAATTGGTTTAATCATCGGACTCCTGGTAGCCAACTTGATGCTGGCCCCACTCTTCCTGCTGCCGATTCCCCGCGAGTTTGGCTTCATTAAACCTCTAGTCGCTGTTTTGGGAAGCGTCATGTTTGGCTTTACAGGCGTCGGCTTGACGGAAACTCACGGCCGCGCTTTCTTGCGCTTGATCAACCCCAAAAGCTTAGACACGGTGTTGGTAGCTGAAGGTACTTTTAAGCCAGCCTCTGCCAAAGTTGTCGATACAAGCTGCATTATTGATGGCCGGATTGAAAACTTACTAGAAACAGGTTTCCTAGAAGGTCAAATTTTAGTACCGCAGTTTGTACTCCAAGAATTGCAACTGATAGCTGACTCCGCCAACGACCAAAAGCGGGTGCGGGGACGCCGCGGATTAGATGTTCTCAACCGCATCAAAGAAGCTTATCCAGAACGGATTCAAATTCACTCCGCTGACTATGAAGATATTCCGACAGTTGATGCCAAATTAGTCCGCTTTGCTTTGGATATCGACGGCATTTTGCTCACTAACGATTACAATTTGTCGAAAGTAGCTAGCGTCCAAAAACTGCCGGTTTTGAATATTAACGATTTGACTCATGCGGTGCGTCCGACTTATTTACCGGGAGATACGATCGAACTCAAAATCCGCAAGGAAGGGAAGGAACCGTCTCAGGGAATTGGCTACTTGGATGATGGCACAATGGTTGTTGTCGAAGCCGGCAGTAGCTATGTTGGTGGCGAAGCCCGAGTTGTAGTGACGAGTGCTTTGCAAACTACCGCAGGTAGAATGATTTTTGCCCGCCCTCAAGAATCAGTTATTTCTTCAACCTAATTAAACGTAAAATGCGATCGATTTTAGATACCCGATTTCTTAAAGAAGTCGGGTATCTGCATATTCTGCCGTGGTGTCATACCAAATCCGGGTTTCCCATCCCCGTTATAATTGGTATGGTGCGTCGCTATGAGATCTCCCAATAGCAACGAGAGTTGTTCGTAGCGACGCACCCTACATTTACTACATTTACGAGATTATAAAAGGGGTAAGTAACCCGGATTTGGTATCATATCGTACTTGCAGTCTTAGATTTCTCTTTGACTGTAGAGGCGATTCTCTCCTCAAGCAGTTAAAACATCGCCGATTTTAACAGTGCCACTATCAATAACTTTGGCTAAAACCCCGGTTTGTGCGTGACCGAATTCTTGTTGCAGTAAACTGAATAGGGAAATATCTCGATCGCCATTTCCTGGATTCACTTCTACATTGACACAGCGGCCGATTCGTGCTGTAACTTCGATGCGTGCATTACCTAATTGAAACTGTCGGCCGATTAGCTCAAATTCAGACCAAGCTTCCATATCTCCTAGCACAATATTCGGGCGAAATCGGCGCACATCAATATGGCAACCCGCCCTTTCTGTTAATTGGTCTAATGTTGCTTGACTGAGTAAAGAAATGTGGACGGGTTCTCGATCGGGATAGCGAGTTTCGCCACTGCTATTTCCTACTAACTGCACAGGCGATCTCTGCGGATGTCTCGCTTCTTTTGTTGGTTCAATTGTAGCTAAATATTCTGTAAAAAAACTGCCGATGCGATCGCGCCCTAATGCTGTATTTGTTTCTGCTGTTAATACTAGAACTCCTTGACGCTTGACTGTTAAAACCGCTGTTTGCGCCTCATAATGACACTCTAGGGCTGCTAACAGAGGCCAATCGTTTTGAACGGCCAAATATTTTTTGCTCATCCAAGGCGCATTTTCTGCGGGTATCTTTGCTGTTTCTATACGATCTGCAAACATTAAAGCAAAAGCTCGATCGCCCTTAATTCCGTGTCCCATTGTTAAGGCGAACTCTGACATTTTTTGCGGTGTCAGCCCTTTAATTGGGTAAGTAAATAACTGTTTTACCGTTGATGATGTCATAGTTTTTTGAGCTGTGTTTCAATTTTAACTGAACCAGGAATTACGCAAAAACAGCTTTGCAACACTGTTGATTACGCCAGCAATTGATAGCGACGAATATCTGGATGCCCGACTGCTACACCTTCTAATTTTAGCACTGCGGCTTGAATGTGAGTTGAAGCTAGATGCTGTTCCAGCAGACCTGTACTTTCCCACTCTTCAACAAAGGTAAAATCGGTTGGATCTGCTTGATTTTGGAGTAGTTCGTATTTAATACAGCCTTGTTCTCGACGAGTTGGCTCCATAATGCTCAGCAGAAGAGATTTAAGTTCTTCTACTTTATCGGGAAAGGCGACGAGGCGTGCGACTACTCGCAAAGTTGGTGTGGACATGGGACAAAACAGTTGAGTGTTGACAGTTGACAGTTGTAGGGTGCGTCGCCACCAACCATCACAAACAAAAATCGACCATCGATGAGCGACGCACCTGAGAGTTGACCCCTCGACAGTTGACCTGTGGTAGGGGAGGTGCCAAGAGAACCCGCCCTCTTAGTTGACAGTTGACAGTTGATAGCGAAAATTCGATCGGGGTTTTTGAGATCAATTGTCCAGTGTTAAAAAAGGGGTAAAGACAGATGAAAATAATATGATTTTACTCAAGGTAAACCAAATCTGCCAATTAGTCAATCTTTTAATCTTTGGGATAAAACCGCTTGTTTTCTGTAGAATATTCCCAGGCGATCGCCTCTGGGTCTTTTTCACGACTCCACTCGGCAAACTCCGGCTTAACTTTCCACTTACCGATGGTGCTAGCGTGCACCTTGAATCTACGAGATAGTTCCGTCTGGGTAAAAGAAATTTTGGGATTCTCAGTATATTTATTTTTGGCGATCGGGAATAGTTCGGGACTTTTTTCTGGTGTTTTTTGACAAGTTATTTCTGGTTCTTTAACAGCTATATTTGCAGCAGGTATTTGGCTTTGATGGACAGTTGGAGCTACTTGAAAATAATACAAGATTCCGCCTTGTTCGGTTACTTCAAAATCTGCTGCAAACTCCTGAGCCCGTTCGTCTAGATACTCTTGAACTTTTTCTCCGGGTAGTTTGGCATTCATTGCTAAATCCAAAGCCGTTACTCGCCCTTTATTTTCCTTAATTAACCTGTAGAAAACCGAGTCTAAATGAGCGAGCTTATTTTTCTGCTGCTGCTGATAAAGTTTGTAAGCCCAGGCCATACCCGCTGTGGTGGCGATCGTCCAAAACATCATTCCTGACTCAAAACTGGCAACCGCCGTCAAGCAAATAGGCAAAAGTAGGGTAAGATACCCCCAAATGCTCCCCTTCTGTAGGTTATTGCTGTTTTTGACCATAATTGTCAATTATCCTACAAATCAATTCGTTTTCACTGCTTGCAGCCCTCTTTCAAAAATTGTAATACATAGCAACCGCCTTGGTGTTTAGTAGGTTCCGCAGCGCCCGCCTTACCCCTGATTATCAAGGCTTACAGTCTTAATAAAGTTTTATAATACAATTAACGATTAGCAGCTTGCTTTCGAGATCATTTAGCAGTAATTTATATTTAACAGGACTTAAGCACGGGTAGTCAAGAACCGGGTTTTTGCAAAAATACTTTGTTAGAGCATCGCATATTAGAGAAAAAACCCGGTTTCTCGACCCCAACACGTAAGTCCTATTTTACCTACTTAGTTGTCTAAAAAACATCGACTTCATGGACTTTTTTCGGAAACAAACTGCCCTATTTCTCATAATTTTTGCTGGTTGTATGCTAACAGTGAGTTGTAGCGAGAGCCGAGTTGTCCAGTGTACTAAATTTACTGCAATTGTTACAAAAGGCAACGGTTTCATTGATACTAAGAAAGATCGTAACGATCCTGGAACTACAAAAAACTTAGCTAAAGATCTCAACCAGATAGCGAAAGAACTTGATGCTCTGCGACTTACAGATACTAATCTGAAACAAATTCAGCAGCAGTCGGTTAAATCATTTCGGGATCTGGGGCAAGCATTGGGCGATATAGGTAAAGCTGTTGAAGTAGCAAACCGAGCTTCTACAAGTATAGAAGGTCGAGAGCAAATCCAAAAAGCTCAAAATGATTTTTTCAGAGCTAAACAGCAGGCTAAGCAAGCGGCAGCAAATCAAGATGCTTTGACTGAAAAGCTGATTAATTATTGTAAGTAAAAGGAAGAAGGAAGAAGGAAAAAGAACCCCCCAAGGGGGGAAGAAGGAAGAGGGGGAGAGGGGGAGAGATTGCTACCAATTATTTTCGGAGAAAATCCTTTTATATCCAAGGCCCAATGCCCTATTCCCTATTCCCTATTACCCATTCCCTATTCCCAAATTTAATGATGAATTTCTAAATTCAAAATATAGCTACCGAGTTGTACTTTTTCCGACCACAGCTCATATTCTAAGCGCAGGTGTTCCGGATCGGGCTTTCCTGTCAGCGTTAATTGGCGGGTGAAGTTGCGCAGCCGCAATTGTGCGGGAGTTGCCAGTGAATCGCCCTGAAGCCAATAACGACTTAGGCCATACATTCCTCGCTCCCAGCAGTGGCGGTAACTGTATTTACCGTTTCCTTGCATTGTCATAATTACTCGATAGGGCGAAACTTCTAGCCACAATAACCGCGGTTTTGTAGCAGTTGGTAAGATAGCTACTTGCTCGGAAGAATCATCGGGAACTTCGCGATCGAGAATTGCTGGTTCGTGCAATAGCAAGTGAAAGCGATCGCGGTCTTTTTTATACAGCGTACCAGCGGTTTCAACGACTGACCACATGGGTAAATCTGTGGATACCAGCGATAGACTTACAGGCTTGCGGTGATGCGTCAGCATAATAAAAAATTTAGGATTTGTTGTGGGTCAGGCGATTTTAGATTTTAGATTTTAGATTTTAGATTGACCTGCTTCCAAATTCAGGAAGTTTTACCTAAAAAATGAAAAATCTATAATCGGCGATCGAAAATCTTCAATTGTTCGATCGTCCATCAAAAGTTAACAGCTTGGGGGTGTACGTAAATACACGGATAACATTTGGAAATTTCTGGTAAATTTCTGGTTTTCTCTGTACATTACTGACTAATGACTGGGAAAACGGTAGGATAACTAACGCCATCCCATCTCAGTTTATCTCAATGCAACCTGCCATTATCACTACTACCCAAATCGGCGAAAGTCAAACTTTAACAATTCAAAAACCTGCATCTGGGTTGTCGCTGAGGGGGAGGATTCGCGTTCCCGGCGACAAGTCGATTTCTCATAGAGCTTTGATGTTAGGCGCGATCGCCAGCGGTGAAACTACAATTGAAGGACTGCTGTTAGGAGAAGATCCCCGCAGCACAGCTAAATGTTTCTCGCTGATGGGAGCCCAAATTTCCGAACTCAACGCCGAACGGGTCACAGTCCGAGGTGTGGGAATTGGCGAATTAGAGGAGCCGATCGAAGTCTTGGATGCAGGTAATTCCGGCACAACGATGCGGCTGATGTTGGGGATTTTAGCCTCTCATCCGGGGCGTTTTTTGCGGTAACGGGGGACAGTTCCCTACGATCGCGCCCCATGTCCCGCGTCATTAAACCGCTGCAACAAATGGGAGCGCAAATTTGGGGCCGCCTGGATAATTCTCTAGCGCCTTTAGCGGTACTCGGACAACAGTTACAGCCGATTCACTACCATTCTCCGATCGCCTCGGCTCAAGTTAAATCTTGCATTCTGCTCGCCGGTTTGATGGCAAGCGGAGACACCACAGTTACAGAACCCTCTCTGTCGCGGGATCACAGCGAGCGGATGCTGCGAGCCTTTGGAGCCAAATTGACCGTCGATCCGGAAACTTGTAGCGTTACAGTTAGTGGCCCGGCGCAACTACAAGGGCAGAACGTCATCGTACCAGGAGATATCAGTTCAGCGGCGTTTTGGCTAGTTGCTGCTGCGATCGTTCCTGGTTCCGAGCTCGTAGTTGAAAATGTCGGCGTCAACCCAACTCGTACAGGCATTTTGGAAGCTTTGGAAATGATGGGTGCCGACATTCAACTACAAAATCAGCGACTGGCTGCTGGGGAACCAGTCGCCGATATTTTAGTCAGGAGTTCCGAAAAGTTGCGGGGATGCACCATTGCTGGCGACTTAATTCCCCGACTGATTGACGAAATCCCGATTTTGGCAGTAGCCGCGACATATGCATCTGGCACTACCATAATTCGAGATGCGGCCGAGTTGCGAGTCAAAGAGAGCGATCGACTGGCTGTAACTGCTAGTGAACTCAACCGCATGGGATCTCAAATTACCGAGTTACCCGACGGTTTGGAAATTACCGGAGAAACTCCTTTAACTGGCACGGATGTTGACAGTTACACTGACCATAGAATAGCTATGAGTTTAGCGATCGCCGCCCTCAATGCCAGTGGCACAACTACCATTCACCGTGCCGAAGCTGCTGCTATTTCCTACCCCGACTTTACCCCCACTTTGCAACAAGTTTGCCATCCAAATTAAGAGTGGGAGATTGGCAGAGGGGGAGATTGGGCATCTTCGCCGAAAAACATTGGGCATTACCCAATTCCCCCATTCCCCCATTACCCCCTTGGGTGAGGGGGGTTCCCATTACCCATTACCAAGAAAGCCAATCATTCCGATGTAACCGGATTTGATATGACTTCCTCTAAGAATCTTTGCCGACAACTTGTTCTTTTAAAGATTCAATTTCTGCCAACAACTCTTGGCGATCGGAAGCTTTTAGCATATAACGGTAAACAAACCAGGCCGTATATCCCATGCCCACTAACTCAAAAAATGGAGCTACAAAAGGAACATCATTGAGAGCATCCAGTACGCCCAGCATCACCTTAATCGTAATGCCGCCAGCCAGGATTAAACCAACAGTGACGATCGGCTTTTGGTATTCTGAGAAAAAATTAGATACATAGGTCGGCAGTTCCGACACAATTGTCACAACTTGGTCTTTAATATCTTGGAACTGGTCTGTCGATGTCTCCGTGGTTGTCACTGTAGCGATCGCCCCCGCTTCGTCAGTCACCATATCTATGGTGGTGACTTCAGTGATTGTTTGTGTGTCGTCGGAAAAGTTAGCCTGTGTCATTTGATACTCCCTCTCTTTTAATAGTTTTGAGTTTTCAGTTTTTTTCACTGCCTGAGTTTCGAGTTTAACTCCCCATAGTTACAGCTAGCGTATTTATAGCAGTTGACAGTTGACAGTTGACAGTTACATACTACCCGAATCAAACCGTTGATGCTAGAGGGGTCAAGGATCTATTCATGAGTTTATTTCTGTCCTAACCGATGTGGCGGTTCCTATCAATGATAGAACGTCAAACGCCATGACCGTTATATCCCCAACTCCTTAAAGAAGTCGGGGATCTCGGTATTCTGTTTTTTCAGGTGAGCTTTCTTATCCGATCTGATTTTAAACAATTGCAATCGCAGATCCTCAGCCCTTTGACTCATTTTTTGGTTTGATCGAGGTTGATTTTATTTGGACAAGGCCGTCCTTGTTCAAAATCAGTGATATTGGCGATCGTAGTTTCTGCGATATTTTTCAAAGCCTCCTCGGTGAAGAAAGCTTGATGACCTGTAATGAGGACGTTCGGGAAAGTCAGCAGGCGTTGGAACACATCGTCTTGAATTACTTGATTTGACAGATCTTCAAAAAACAAGTCGGTCTCTTGTTCGTAAACATCTAAGCCAAGGTAGCCGATTTTACCAGACTTCAGCCCTTTGGTAACAGCTTTGGTGTTAATCAACTGGCCGCGACTGGTATTAATCAGCATCACACCTGGTTTCATCTGTTCGACAGTTGCTGTATTAATCAAATGGTAAGTTTCCGGCATTAGCGGACAGTGAAGGCTGACAATATCCGATACGCCAAATAGTTCCTGTAACGACACGTATTCCATGCCCAACGCTTCGCAATCAGCGTTTTGAGAAACATCGTATCCCAGCAGCCGACACCCGAATCCGTGCAGAATTTTGGCAGTAATTGCTCCGATTTTGCCAGTACCCACTATCCCTACAGTTTTGCCGTGGAGGTCGAAACCCAACAGCCCATCTAGGGCAAAATTACCTTCGCGAACGCGGTTATATGCCCGGTGGATTTTGCGATTGAGGGACAAAATCATCGCGACTGCGTGTTCGGCCACTGCGTAGGGAGAATAAGCGGGAACTCGCAGCAGAGTGAGATCTAAATCGCGGGCTGCTGCTAAATCGACGTGATTGAATCCGGCAGATCTCAGGGCCAATAAGCGGATACCATTTTGGGCGATCGCAGCTAGTGTTTTCCCATCTAACTGGTCGTTGACGAAGACACAGGCGGCGGGAAATCCAGCAGTCAAAACGCTAGTTTCCAGGTTCAGACGCGGTTCAAAAAAAACCAAGTCATGTCTGCGATCGACATTGGCTGCTTCCAGAAATGTGCGATCGTAGGATTTTGTACTGAATACGGCTACCTTCATGAATTTTTGCCTGCAAATCCAGTAATATTTGGAATTTATTCCCAGCTTAACTCTAAACCTTACGTTTTTAAATTAAATTTCTTAAACTAGACTAAGCAATAATCATTAATAGGCAATCCTCCAGGAGAAGATCAGATGCGTAAACCACTCAAAACAATCATCTATGAAATTTTAGAAGTCTCAGATAATACGAATTTTTACAGATTTGCAGACGAGCTTATTATTCCTTGTTTAATTATTTTAAATATTACAGCTTTTATTGCTTCCACTTCCTCAAGCTTTTCTCTAGAATACAAACTCCTTTTTGAATATGTCGAAATTATTTGTTCTTTGGTCTTCACAATAGAATATGTTTTGAGGATGTGGGTTTGTACAGTCGATCTCCAATACAGCCATCCCGTTTGGGGAAGAATTAAATATGCTCTCACGCCACTGAGCGCGATCGATTTGATCTCTATTTTACCCTTTTACTTGTTGTTGCTATTTCCCCAGTTAAGCTTTGTTCATGTAATTAGCATTTTGCGGTTATTACGCTTGCTGAAAATCAGCAGATATTCTGATTCAGTGCAAACTTTGGCAATAGTATTATACGCTAAAAAAGAGGAGTTAATAGCTACTGCATTCGCAGTTTTTATCATCCTAATATTTTCATCTAGCATTATGTATTTTGTCGAATCATCAGCCAACCCTAAAGCTTTTGGGAGCATCCCCGATGCCATGTGGTGGGGAGTTGTGACTCTAACTACAGTGGGTTACGGCGATATTTATCCGATCACTCCTCTCGGCAGATTTTTAGGAGCAATATTAGCATTTTTGGGAATCGGCATTTTTGCTTTGCCGGCGGGGATAATTGCTTCCGGTTTTTCCGAGGAAGTACAAAAGAGAAAGCCACAGCAAAAAACAACTGAAAATTTAGATCGATCTGCAAATTATCAATCCGTCGAAACATTTTCGAGAATCGAGATCGGTTTTGAACAGCAGAAAAAGGCGATTGCGCTTCATATCGAAAATTCATCTGACTTGATGAAACTTTGCGTCGAGAAGACTCAACAAAAGTTGGGAACTACTTTTGAAAGTGAAGAAATCCTGCGCGATTTAGCAATTCACTTGTATAATGAAGTCCTTCGCAAATTCGAGCTTTAATTACAGCCTTCCACTGAGTATGTCGCTTTTAAACTAGTCCTGGATGCAACTGTCAATCGATTTGAGATTTGAGATTTGAGATTTGATGATTATCGAGACAGAAGTTCCATTAATTGTGGAAAATGCTGCTACACATGATTTACGATCATCATGACTTACGGTAGCCAGGAATATTTACACTATTTGTGGGGGTAAGTTGCCGAGCGATCACCCTACAGATAGTGTTTGTGGGTAAGGATCGGGCATCGCGCAAAAATACTAAGAACTTGTCGTCTAAATTGACTATTAATCGTCACGATTAATACGGAAGAGAACACCCAACTCAAGTATTAAGTAGTAACTGGGAACCCTCAGCTCAAGAAATCGATCGAACTGTCACCGATTGCCTGCGATCGTACATTAGTTATCCAAGCATCTACGATCACAGGTATGATAACAGAAATAAGTGTTTCAGGCTGGATGGGGTGCGGATTGTTGTTACTGGAAAAGCACCATTATGTTTTTGCAATCTTTGACTGATTCAATTTCCAAAATTTCGGGTAAAGTTCCCCTACGCACTGTTCTCGTTGTGCCATTTGTACTCCAGATTGTCGGTGCAGTGGGAGTTGTCGGTTATCTGTCATTTAAAAACGGACAGCAAGCAGTTAATAATGTTGCTTCGCAGTTGCGGCAAGAAATTAGCGATCGAATTAGCGATCGCCTCCAAGGATACATGGCCACTCCCCACAAACTCAATCAAGTCAAAGCCAATGCTTTTGAATTAGGCGATCTTAACTTGCAGGAAATTCCCAGAATCCAGCGTCATTTCTGGAAACAAATGCAAACTTTTGACACGGTAAGCGTTACATATATTGCTACTCCCGCCGGAGACTTTATTGCTGCCAGACGCAATAATGACGGCACTTTTTTATTGCAAGAAAGAACCGAACTTACAGGCGGTGACATGAATTATTACGCTGCTAATAACCGTGGCGAACCCACTTCATTAGTTAAGGTAAAACCCAAATACGATCCGCGAATCCGCCCTTGGTACACAGCAGCAGTGGAAACCCGAACCGCAACTTGGAGCAAAATTTACGCTGACTTTACTAGCAAAGGACTTGGTATTACCGCTGCCCAACCATTATACGATGAATCTGGGCAATTGCAGGTGGTTTTTGGTACAGACTTGCTGTTTACTGAGGTCAATCAATTTCTGCAAAGTCTCAAAATTGGCAAGTCAGGACAAACCTTTATTATCGAGCGATCGGGCGATTTAGTGACAACATCAACCTCCGATCCGATCTTCTTAGTTAAGGGTGAAGAAACAGAAAGAATTAAAGCTATTGATAGCAAAAATAGTCTCATTAACCTCACCACTAAATATCTGCAAAAAAACTTTCGTGATTTTAATAATATTCAGCAAACCCAACAGCTTAACTTCGACATTAAAGGTGAAAGACAATTCCTGCAAGTCACTCCATTACAAGACGATAAAGGTTTAGATTGGCTAATTGTGGTAGTCATTCCCGAATCGGATTTCATGGAGCAAATCAACGCCAACAACCACACTACTATTTTGCTGTGTCTAACAGCATTAGGATTAGCAATATTCATAGGATTTGCCACCTCAAAATATATCGTCCAGCCGATTTTAAAACTCAAATTTGCTGCTACTGCTTTCGCCGGGGGAGAATTCAACCAAATTGTCAACTTAGAGCGCGATGACGAACTCGGCGTGCTGGCAAAAGCTTTTAATAGTATGGCAAATCAATTGCGATTATCATTTACTGCACTCGAAGCAAAAAATATCGAATTGCAACAACTAAATCAGCTCAAAGACGAATTTCTAGCCAATACTTCTCACGAACTGCGCACTCCTTTAAACGGCATTATTGGGATTGCGGAATCACTAATTGACGGCGCTACCGGGCCATTACCAGAACAAACAAATGCTAATTTAATCTTAATTATATCATCCGGCAAGAGATTGTCTACCTTAATTAATGATATTCTCGATTTTTCCAAACTAAAACACCAAACTCTGGAACTACAAATCAAGCCCATCGGTTTGCGAGAAATCGCAGCTCTAGTTTTGAATTTATCCCAGCCACTGATTGGGAAAAAATCTTTACATTTAATTAATGCGATTAGTCCCGAATTACCTCTGGCGGCTGCCGATGAAAATCGCCTCCAGCAAATCCTGTATAACTTAATCGGCAATGCGATTAAGTTTACAGAAAGCGGTACTGTAGAAATTTCGGCTCAGGTAATTCATAGTTCAGTAATAGTAGATAGTCAACTCTCAACAGCAAATAATGAACTATTAGCAATTACTGTGTCTGACACGGGAATTGGCATCCCTGAAGATAAGTTAGACAAAATTTTTGAATCCTTTGAACAAGGTGACGGTTCGACTGGGAGAAATTATGGCGGAACAGGTTTAGGTTTAGCGGTAACAAAGCAATTAGTCGAATTACACGGCAGTAAAATTTGGGTTGCTTCAACTGTAGATGTCGGTTCTAAATTTACCTTCACTTTACCAATATCTGAGAGTGAATTAGACTCGACAAATCAGGAGTCATTTTCAACAGAAATAACTCAACATTTAATTACTCATCTGCCGGGACAGTTAATTACTGCTAATCCATCACAATTAACAGTTAACCAACTCGAAGATAATCACCAACTTCAAATCATGGTTGTCGATGACGAACCCATCAATATCCAGGTAATCGTCAACAATCTCTCTCTTGAAAACTATACCATAATTCAAGCATCTAATGGCCTAGAAGCTATAGAGATGATCGATAAAGGATTGAAGCCCGATCTAATTTTGCTGGATGTAATGATGCCACGCATGACTGGCTATGAAGTTTGCAAAAGAGTGCGAGAAAGATTTGCAGCATTGGAAATGCCGATTGTCATGCTGACAGCTAAAAATCAAACAGAAGATTTGGTAGAAGGCTTTAATTTAGGAGCAAATGATTATCTGACTAAGCCCTTTATCAAAAAGGAGTTATTAGCTAGAATTCAAACTCACATTCGTTTGGCTAAACTGAATGCTGCCTATGGCAAGTTCGTGCCTCACGAGTTTTTAAGGTTGCTGGGACAAGAAAGTATTATCGATGTCAAATTAGGCGATAACTTACAAAGAGAAATGTCAGTAATGTTCTCTGATATTCGCTCTTTTACCAGTATCTCAGAACAGATGACACCGGAGGAAAATTTTGCTTTTATCAATAGCTATTTGGGTAGAGTTAGTCCGGTAATTAGAAAACACCGTGGTTTTATTGATAAATATATTGGTGATGCGGTAATGGCACTATTTCCCGAATCTGCTGATGATGCTTTGCAAGCCGCGATTGAGATGCAGCAAGAAGTGACTGTTTTCAATCAGCACAGGCTAACAAACGGCTATCTACCGATTACTATTGGGGTTGGGGTGCATACTGGGAATTTAATGTTAGGTACGATCGGCGAAGAACAACGAATGGAAAGTACAGTGATTGCTGATGCTGTTAATTTAGCTTCTCGGTTGGAGGGTTTAACTAAGTTGTATGCTGCGGGAATTTTGATTAGCGATCGCACTTTGCATAATCTTGATGATTTAACTCAGTATAGCTATCGGTTTGTCGATCGCGTCAAGGTGAAAGGCAAAAATCAGCCGGTAGCCGTTTTTGAAGTCTACGATGGAGATGCTGAACCCCTGAAGCAATTAAAGAAACAAACTCAGACAAACTTTGAACAAGCTGTTGTGGTTTATCATCAACAAAATTTTGTGCAATCGCAGCAAATGTTTCAGGCAGTATTGGCTGTAAATCCTATTGATAAAGCAGCAAAGTTATATTACGATCGCTGTACAAAATATATCACATCTGGGCTTCCCGAAGGATGGACAGGTATTGAAGCAATGGATGAGAAATAATGCAGAGGAAGGAGGAAGGAAGACGTAGGGTGCGTCGCCCTGAATAATTCTTGCTATTAACTAAGATTAAATGAGCGACGCACCTTACAACTTATACAGCATTTTTCAGGTAAGTAGGTACTAGCAAAGATAGAGGACACGGCAGTGCCGTGTCCCTACGGCGATATATCGCTTGGGGGTGTACTTCATC
>JAAUPI010000042.1 GCA_012035135.1 Microcoleus sp. CSU_2_2 | reverse complement strand
CGGGTTGTTCATCCCCGTTATAAACTGTATGGTGCGTCGCTCGTTTAATATTGGTTTATAGCGAAAATCATTCGTGGCGACGCACCCTACGAGACTGCTGATTATAAAGGGGGTAAGTAACCCGGATTTAGTATAATACCTGTATTAGTGTCAAAATCCGTGTCGTGTCTTCCTTCTTCCCTCGACTATAAAATACAGATACTTTCCGGTGGCACAACGACTTGAACCCTGTCGCCCACTTGGTGTCGCTGCAAGTCATCTCTATGTAAATTTTGTCTGCGAATTGCGATCGAGCTTTTAGGAGTCAATCGCACCGTGTATCGCGTGTCAGTACCGATATAAATTGCCTCTTCAATAGTTCCCGGCCAACTATACTCAGCCTCATAATTCGCCGGATAAATAGTAGCCTTTTCTGGCCGCAATACCAAGGTGACAACTTTCCCGGCCGGCATATCTTCGGCTGTCATTACTAACACGGGTAAATGTTGGTCAACTAACACTACTATTTTACCATTTTGCTTTTCCACTACTCGCCCAGTCAAGAAATTGCTGTCGCCGATAAAGTCAGCAACAAACCGCGTTTTCGGATATTCATAAATATCGATCGGCCCTCCGACTTGTTGCAATTGTCCGCCATCCATCACTGCAATTCTGTCGGACATGGTTAATGCTTCTTCTTGATCGTGAGTCACGTAAATAAACGTAATTCCCAACAAACGCTGCATTTTTTTCAATTCCAATTGCATCTCCTTGCGCAATTTTAAATCAAGCGCTCCCAGGGGTTCATCTAACAGCAAAACAGACGGCTCTTTCACTAATGCTCTTGCTAATGCTACCCGCTGTTGCTGTCCCCCTGACAATTGGCGCGGATAGCGTTTTTCTACATCTATTAACTGGACTAACTTTAAAGCTCGAACAACGCGATCGCGAATTTGTTGTGCGGGCAAATTCTCCATTTCTAATCCAAATGCAGCATTTTGTGCTACTGTCATGTGCGGAAATAAAGCATAATTTTGAAATACTGTATTCACTGGGCGGTGAAATGGCGGGCGATTTTGCATCGGTTGGCCGTGAATGTAAATTTCTCCCGCTGTCGGAGTTTCAAAACCGGCGATCATTCGCAAAGTTGTAGTTTTGCCGCAGCCGGAAGGGCCTAGCAAAGAAAAGAATTCTTGATCATAAATTTGCAAGTTGATATTGTCTACAGCCAAGAAATCTTGGCTGCTGGCACTTTTATATAATTTGGAAATATTTACAAGTTCGACTGCGTGCATTCTATTTAAGATTTGAAATTTAGATGGATTTTTTTGACCGCAGATATTGGCAGATAAACACGGATGAACGCTGATAGATTGTATCTGTGTTTATCTGCGTACTCTTTTCTATTTTCCGGCGCTTGCTTTAACTTCTGTCCAAGCTCGATCGTACAATGCAGTTGCTTTCCCCACATCCTGCAAGAACTTCATTTTGCCAAACACCTCAGTCGGTGGGTAAATTTGAGGGTTTTTCAAATCTTTCGGATCGATTAAACCTTGCTCTATTGCTGCTTTATTTGGCGATCCGAAGTGGATAAAATTGGAAATTTTAGCACCTACTTCTGGCTGCAAAATAAAGTTAATAAATTTCTCAGCTAATTCTTTATGCGGTGCACCTTTGGGAATTGCCATATTATCAGAAAAGAGAATAGTACCTTCTTTCGGAATAGCGTAGCGGAGGTTAGAGTTTTCTTGCATAACTTGGAAAATATCGCCACTCCATTCCATTGTCAGATTTACTTCTCCTTGAGCGAGCACAGTTTGACCCGTGTCTGGGACGAAAGTGGCAACCAAATTTTTATTTTTTATGAGCAAGTCTCTGGCTTTGTTAATCTCTTCGGGATTAGTTGTATTTGGGTCAAATCCTAGATACATCAAAACGCCGGCAAAGGTGTATCTTGCATCATCTTGCCATGCTATTTTCCCGGCATATTTTGGATCGAACATCGCTGCCCAACTGTCGATTTCGCCTTTAGTTGCTTTCAAATTATAGCCAATTCCCATTGTCCCCCATTGATAGGGCAAAGAATATTTATTCTCTGGATCGAATGTTTGGTTGATAAACCTAGAATCGAGGTTTTTGATATTAGGAATATTGTTGACATTCAGCGGTTCAATTATGTTTTCTCCAGCCATGATTTTCACCATATAATCGGCGGGGAATATTACGTCATAACCGGGGTTTCCCTGTTTGAGTTTGGCGTAGAGTGCGTCGCTATTCTCGAAGGTGTCGTATTGAATTTTGACATTGTTCTCTTTCTCGAATTGGGCGATCGCTTCTGGAGCGACATAAGTTGCATAATTGTAAATGTTGAGCACTTGTGGCTGGTTACCACTTGTGCTACTACAGCCGAAAGGTAGCATGACACCGATCGCGAACAAAAGTAGGAGAGTCAATAAACGTTTCATAAGTTTGATTAGTTGTACGCGACAATAATTATAACAGAAGGAAGAAGACTGAACACTCAGATATCCGACTGCTTAAAGAAGTCAGAGTTCTAACAGCGATCGCATTTTACATTTAATTAATTTGATTTACTTAAAAAATTTCAGAATTATCTTTTCCCTCTTCCTGATTCCTGAAATCCGTTACATCTTGTACACTGCTTAGTTGCCGAACTTCCTGATTCCTGAAATCCGTTACATCCGTTACACAATCCGTTACATCCGTTGCCGAACTTCCTTCTGATAATTTAACTTTTCTGAACTGTTAGCGACGATACCACCAGCAATAAGGAAGCGAGCAACATCAAAGTTGAAATAGCATTAATCGCTGGCGTCACTGCAAATTTGATCATGCCGTAAACGAACAGTGGTAGCGTCATCGAACCGACACCAGTGGTAAAAAATGTCACGACAAAATCATCTAGTGACAGAGTAAAAGCTAGCAGTGCGGCGCTGAAAATACCAGGCCAAATTAGAGGGAAAGTAATTCGCCAAAAAGTCCGCCATTCGTTAGCACCTAAGTCAAAAGCTGCTTGTTCTAGTGTCGGATCTAGTTCCGACAGACGCGCCCGGACGGTAATAGTAACAAAGGAAATATTAAAAACAACATGACCGATAATTACTGTTGGCAATCCGAGATTGAGGCGAAAGCCAGTTAGATTTTCTACAATCCGAAATACTAAAGTAAAAAAAACTAATAGAGAAATGCCGATCGTAATTTCTGGCATAATAATTGGTAAAAATAGTAAAGCTTCTACTGCTTTGCGTCCGGGGAAATGAAAGCGTTCTAAAGCGAGGGCGATCGTTGTACCCAAAATTGTTGCTAGTAAGGTAGAAATAGCTGCAATTAGTAAACTGTTATTGAGTGCTGTCCAGATGCCGGCACTGCTAGAAAATCCCAATGTTGTTCCAGCACTGCCGAATAAGCTGTAATACCAGTCAAGAGTAAAACCGCGCCAAACTGCATTAAATCGGGAGGCGTTAAATGAGTAAATAATTAAGATTAGAATTGGCAGGTAGAGAAAGGAAAATGCTAGTGCAGCTTGTACCCAAAGCCACTGTTTGCCGATCGCACGAATGAGTAAATCTACTTTTGTGATAGTCATTAGTCAGTAGCCAGTAGTCAGTAGTCAGTTGTCATTTGCGCATCTTACCCTATACTGCTCTTTCAGACCACTTTCTTGTCGATCGCATTTTTATGAAGCAAAATCGAAATAGACGTTACTCTAGGGAAGACGCATGAGCAGTCAAGAAAAAGCGGCTGGTTGGCTCAATAACTTGGATCGCCTCGTCAGGGTTCGCAACGAGATAGCAACTTTGTTGGAGGCGATTGCCCAAAATCTTACCAAAGCTGAGTCACAAGCAGAAAATACATCGGGAAAACTAGGACTTTCTCAAGAAATTGAACGTCTCATTCAGCAAAGTGAAAACTTGCGCCAAGGAGTCTTTCGGTTTTTAGTATTAGGAGATATGAAGCGGGGAAAAAGTACATTTCTCAATGCTTTGCTAGGACAGAATTTACTTCCCAGTGATGTCACTCCCTGTACTGCTTTGTTAACGGTGTTGAAATACGGTACAACAGAGAAAGTGACAATTTACTATAACGACAAAAAACAACCAGAGGAATTAGATTTTCAACAGTTTAAGCAGCGCTACACAATTGATGTCGAAGAAGCAAAAATTCTAGAAGGGGTGAAACGGCTAGCTTTTCCAGATATCAGTCATGCGGTGGTAGAACATCCGCTACCGCTACTAGCCAAAGGTATCGAATTTGTAGACAGTCCAGGACTAAATGATACGGAAGCGCGAAACCAGCTTACTCTCGATTATATCTACAACTGTCATGCCATACTTTTTGTCTTGAGTGCTTCTCAACCTTGCACATTGGATGAACGTCGCTATCTCCAAAATTACCTCAAAGACAGAGGCTTAACTATCTTCTTTATAGTCAATGGTTGGGATAGAGTTCGAGATGGAATTGTCGATCCAGAAGACACTGAAGAACTGCAATTAGCCGAGGAGAAACTGCGTCAAGTTTTGCAAGCTAATCTGGCTGAATATTGTCAAGATAGGGGCCGGGATATTTATCAAAAGCGAGTATTTGAGCTTTCTGCTCTTAATGCCTTGCGTACTCGTTTAAAAAACTCAGAAGCTAGTTTAGAGGGTACTGGTTTTGTGGAGTTTCTGGCCTCGCTCAATCATTTTTTGACTGGGGAACGAGCGGCTGCTGAACGGGAACAAGCAAGATCGATCGCACTTCAAGCTTGCCATCGCTTTCAAGGAGCAATTTCCCGTCGTATTCCTTTGCTAGATGAAACAGTCGATCAATTGAAAAATAAAATTGACTCTATTCAGTCGGAATTCGCCAGTTTATCTAAAATTGGCAATCAATTCCAGCAAGAAATTAGAACTGTTCGCGATCGAAATGTTCAGGAAATATCCGATTCTTTCCGTACTTATATCCTGGATTTAGAGAACACGTTTGAAGAGGATTTTTTAAGCAATCAGCCTGATTTAGATTTCATGCAATTTCTCGACAAAAACAACCGGGGAATGTTCTATGGCTCATTCAAACTGGCTTTCGAGCGATATATGAACGATCGCCTCAGTGCTTGGGAATTCATTGCTAAACAGAAGATAGCATCTGCTTTCTCTGAACTGGAGGAAAAAGCAGTCGATTTCCGAGTTGAATATGAACAAGTAGTAGAAGCGATGAATAAGAAGCTTTTAGGCTATCGATTCTACGCCGTCGGACATAGCTACAAGCCAGAAGAAATCTCGACTTGGGCTGAGGTGGTAATAGATATGTTTTCATTCATTCCCGACAAACTCAACAGAGGTATCTATTCTTTTAGTATGTTTTGGCAGAGTGTTTTGTCTTGTGTCATGGTAACGCTGGTGCTGAATATTATCCGTGTAATTTTTGCCTCTTTAACTCTTTCTGTTTTGGGTGGAATTCTGGTATTTGCAGGTGCTGTAGCATTGCAAGCGGAGTATGTTCGCCAACAGTTCATTTCTACAACTAAGAAAGAGTTTGTTAAACATCTGCCACAAATTGCTGACGAACAGTCACAATATATTTGTGAAGCAGTCAGGAAATGTTTTGATACTTACGAAGAACAGGTGTACGATCGCGTGACTGCTGATATCAATTCTCGCAAAGCTGAGTTAGATAGTTTGCTAGTGCAAAAACAATTCCGTGAAATTGATATCCAAGCTGAAACCAAACGTCTGAAAGATTTGGAAGTTGATATCTTATCTCAATTGCAGCAAATTGAGTTTTTAGGTGGATTTCTTTAAGTAGAAGGAAGAGGGGGAGAGGGGGAGAGGGGGAGATAGGGAGATTGAGGTATTAACCAATTAATTCCTCAATCCTCCAAACACCTGACAATTATTGTGTTTCATCAGATACGTGGAAATAAATTAAAACAGGAACTAATACTATTACCGTCAACAGCATCGAAAGGGCGGAGCCAAAAGGCCAGTCACGGGCTTTGAGAAACTGATTTTGAATCAGATTTCCGATCATAATTGTTTTCGCACCGCCCAAAATATCCGGTGTGATGAAAGCGCCTACTGCGGGTACAAAAACGAGAATTGAACCTGCGACAATCCCACGAGTTGTTAAGGGCAACAATACGCGCCAGAAAGTACGAATATCGTTTGCCCCTAAATCTTGAGCTGCTTCTACTAATGAAAAGTTGAAGCGTTCTATGCTAGAATATAAGGGCAAAATCATAAATGGTAAATAGCCGTAAATGAGACCGATCGCCACAGCAAAAGGTGTAAAAAGCAAATTTAATGGTTCGCTAATAATTTGCAGATTTTGCAAGGCCGTGTTAACTACTCCTTCGCTCCGCAACAAGATAATCCAAGCGTAGGTTCTGACTAAAAAATTAGTCCAAAATGGAATAATTACTAGCAAGAGTAAAGCATTTCGCCAGCGGGGAGAACGAGTAGCGATGAAGAATGCTAGGGGATAACCAACTAATAAGCAAGCGGCCGTTGTTAAAAAAGCCAGCCAGAGCGATCGGCTAATTACTCCTAAGAAAATTTCGTCGAACAAACGTTGGTAGTTGCTGAGGGTAAATACCCAAGTGACGCCTCCGTAAGTACCGCGTTCTAGAAAACTGTACAATAGTACAATTAACACTGGCAAAATGAAGAAAATTATCAACCATGCGGTGGCGGGAAATAAGAGCAAGAACAGGTGAATCTGTTGACGTGTTTTGACATTCATGATTTAGTCAGTAGTCAGTAGACATCTCCTAAAAAGAATCTCAAGCTGTTAATAACTAACAACTGACTAATGACTACCGCCAATAAGGCCGACCTTTCCAAAAAACTCCTATAGTAACTCCTATTAGTGGAGTGATCAATATTCCCGTACAAACTGGACCTGACAGCATCAACCTTAAACACGGACCCAAAAATACGCACAAAGTTAAAATCCACAAATTAGTCCGGTTGAGCAAAAATTGCTGCCGCCAATACTCCAACAAGTACACTGCTAAAGCTCCCATTCCCACTGGGACAGCAAAAGGTATCAATCTCACCAGAAGGGAGTCGTTGAGAAACGTCAGGATGCTACGGATTGTCGGAGATTGCGTGAAACCCCAGTATAAAAATAGCTCCTGTCCAATCACGATTGAGTTGACGAGGACGGCAACTAGCAGCATTTCTCGCCAAGGTAGAATTTTTAAGCGTCGCATAAAATTACTCACGATCGGCTAATTTGGTAGGTTGCTCCTATCTTATAACAATTTGGCAGAGTCGATCGACTTTTGACGCCAATTTGTAAAGTAAAATAAACATATAGGGCAGTCTCTTAACAAATTCACCCAGAGCATCTGCCTGTTAGTTGTTGGAAGCGTGAAAGGAAAAAAAGTTATGGTGGAGAACACTGTCGATTGTGCTGTAGCTTGCGTCAACGGCTGCGTTTTGGGCGACAAGTGCCCGAAGCGGGAATATGCTGCGGCAACCTCAAATTTTATTGAAAATACTTCTCTCGACAAAATGCTAGAAATAGCAGAGGAAGCGGCGAGAAAGAAACGGATGGCACCTCCCAAATGGGTAATTCCTGATTTCCCTGAATAAAATTAGCCTCTTAATTAATATCAATTCCGGTTGCACCGGAATGATAATAACGGAGGAAACGACAATGCCGTGTCCCTACCCCGATTAATTGTAGGGACACGGCACTGCCACTTTCTGACTGTAGGTAGTATTAATTCCTTAAATTACCTCAATTCATAGCGCTTTTATCAACCATAGAAAGAACTCTGGCGATCGATCGACTTTGCTGGTGAATTGGCAGTTCGATCGCAAATTCTGTCCCTTGACCCGGTGTAGAAATACACTGCAAAATGCCTCCATGTCTTTCTACTATAATGTGCCAACTAATTGACAGCCCAATTCCTATACTCGTGCCTAGGGGTTTCGTAGAAAAAAATGGGTCAAATATCAAGTCTCGCACTTCTTCGCCAATCCCCACCCCGCTGTCAAAAATTCTAATAATTGCAGTGTTATGGTTGCTGAATTCAGTGCTAATCCGAATCTGGTAAGGATTTGCTTGCATCTCCTCGGAAGTTTTTGGGCTGCTGCATTCTTCAATTGCATCGATCGCATTGACTAAAATATTCATGAATACCTGATTAATTTCCCCTCTACAGCACTCTACGCTCGTCAGATATGGATTGTACTCTTTAATCACTTCAATCGGCGGAAAGTTCGGTTTAAATTTCAGCCTATTTTGCAAAATCATCAGCGTACTGTCAATACCTTCGTGAATGTTAATCGGCTTCATTTCCTCCCCTTCTTGTCGTGAAAAAAGTTGCAGAGAGTGAACAATATCCCGAATGCGCTCGCCTTCTAACTGCATCGATTCAAGCAGTTTTGGCAAACTTTTAGTAATCAGTTCTAGCTCGATATCTTGTGCTTTTTTTTCAATCTCCGTTGTTAGCTGAGGATATTGCTGCTGGTAAAAATTCAAGATATTTAGGATATCTTGAGTATATTGGCTAACGCGATCGAGATTACCATAAATGAAATTTACTGGCTTGTTGATTTCGTGAGAAACACCTGCCAACATTCGCCCCAAAGCAGACATTTTTTCATTTTGAATTAGCAATATTTGAGTTTCCTGGAGTTGCTTCAGAGATTGATACAAATTATCCTGCATTTGCTGCCGTTCTTCAACCTCTTCTTGAAGCAAATCGTTAGTTTGAGAAAGTTCAGCAGTTCGCTCTGCTACCCGTTTTTCTAACTGTTCTGCCAACTGTCGCAGGCTAATCTGAGCTTGCTGGCGATCGATAATTTCCTGCTGCATTTGGGCATTTTGTTCTTGAAGTTTTTTAGTCAATCTGCTGATGCTCAAATGTGCTTTGACGCGCGCCAAAACTTCTTCATTTTGAATCGGCTTAGTAACGTAATCAACAGCACCTACACTAAAGGCTTTTACCTTATCTTCCGTACTGTTTAGCGCTGTCATGAAAATTATCGGTATCTCTTTTGTGGACTTCCTTGCTTTCAAACGCCTGCAAGTCTCAAACCCGTCAACTTCTGGCATCACCACATCCAGTAAAATCAAATCTGGCGGCGAATATTCAGCTTTTTGCAGAGCACTTACACCCGTCCGCGCTACCAAAACTTTAAATCCTAATTCCGTCAAAAAATCAAAAAGAAATGACAAGTTATTTGGGTTATCATCAACAATTAATATAACACCATCTTCCAACGATAAACTGCTCATTTTTTACTTTCCCCTGTATTGTTCTACCAATGCCAATATCTTTTCGTCTTCAAAATTTTTTGCTAATTGATTTAGCTTCCTGGCGAAGCTGACATATTTGGCGTCCATTTTTTCCAATTTTTCTGCTTGTTTTTGAATCCCGCCTAAATCTCCCATCATTGCTAAGTCAAAGAGTACGGCTATTTCTTTAGCCGGAGGTGGAATCATTTCTTGAGGCTGAATCAGAGATTGGTTATTGGAACTTTTAAGCTCAGCATCTTCATTCGGCAACTCCTCACAAATCCATTCTAAACCTAAATGAATTTGCAAGCAATCAAAAAGTTCCTGTGCGCGGATCGGCTTGGGCAGGAAAGCATTGCATCCTGCTGCCAAACTTACCTGCTTTTCCGTTGACAAAATGCTGGCAGAAGTGGCGATCGCCACCACATTTTCTAACTCAGGCAACTTGCGAATTTGCTGTATCGCTTCCAATCCGTCTATCACTGGCATCACCAAATCCATTAAGATACAGTCCGGTTGAAATTCCCTGGCTTTATTCAAACAGTCTTGACCGTCGGCTGCCTCAATTATTTCAAAACCTAATGGTGCTAGCAGTTGAATGAAAACCGATCGATTTTCCCAGTTATCATCCGCCACCAGGATTTTTTTATGAGTACCATTAAAACCCTTTAAAACTTTTTCATTAAACTTTTTATTTACCTCGCCGTTAACTTCTTGTAACTCCAACTCAAAGCAAAAAATACTACCTTTTCCTAAACTGCTTTCTACTTTCAGTTTACCGCCCATCATCTCCACTAATTGGCGACTAATTGCTAAGCCCAATCCCGTCCCTTCAGTATGGCTGCGAGTGTTTCCCACCTGTTCAAAAGGTGAAAATATTTTTGAGAGTTCATCAGCCGCGATACCAATACCAGTATCTTCAATTTGAAAATGAATCCTCACCTTTCCAGTTATGACTTCAGTCCTCTCCTCACCTGTGGCACAATTTGCTGCTAAAACTTTAAAGGTAACGCCACCAGTTTCAGTAAACTTAATTGCATTACCAATTAAATTAATCAAAATTTGCCGCAGTTTCTTTTCATCGGCTACGATCGTCCGGGGAAGAGATGCAAGATATTCACAATTAAAAGCTATTTCCTTTTGGGAAGCCCGGATGCGAAAAATTTCGTTGATGCTGTCAATAAATTCCGGAAATTCAAACTCTGTCAGGATTAATTCCATTTTCCTCGCTTCGATTTTAGAAATATCTAAAATATCCACGATTAATGCGAGCAAGTGTTCGCCACATCGCTGAATGACGCGAATTCCATCTTGTTGTTGTGAGGTCAAACTTTTGTCTCGTTTGAAGATTTGGGTATAGCCTAAAATGCCGTTGAGTGGCGTTCGGAATTCGTGGCTCATGTTAGCTAAAAATTCACTTTTGGCGAGACTGGCAGCTTTTGCTTCGGCTTCTGCTTTTTGCCGTTCTTTAATTTCTTGAAACAGCAGTACATTTTTTTCTCGCAATTCTTGAGTGCGCTCTTTTACTCTTGCTTCGAGGGTAAAGTTGTATTCTTCTAATTTTTGATTTGCTGTTTCTAAGTTGGCGTAAAGACGGGCATTTTCCAGAGCGATCGCAGTTTGGGAAGACAGCATTTTTAAAACTTCCAAACGCTCCGGTGTAAAAGCACAAACTGTCACATTGTTTTCCAAATAAAGAATAGCATTTAATTTGCCTTGATAGACGATCGGTACGCACAAAATTGACTTGGGCCGATATTTCACGATGTAGGGGTCGCTATTAAAAATTGTCTCGCTGCTAGCATCATTTAAAACAACATCTTGCAGAGTGCGATCGACATAATTAATCACCGAGCGCGGGTAAGGACAAGGCATTGCCGTGTCTTTAATTGACAAAGAGCGTATCACTTTTACTTTGCCACCAACTTCTCCCTCTGCTTCTACGACAAACTCACCGTCTTTTGACACGATGAGACACCCAGTTTCAGCACCTGCATTTTCCAGCAAGATTCCCATCAATTTTTCCAGCAAAGAATCTAGAACAATTTCGCCGGAAATAGCAAGAGATGCTTTCAAAACTGAAGCAAAATCGAGATTAATTTGAGTGCCAGTAGTAGTTGCAGCAGTGACAGATACGCTACTTGTTAAAGTTTCACCTTCCGTCATTCGCATTATCAACTGCGGATATCGTTGATCTAAATCTGTAACTTTAGCATTTGCACCCCAGCGAATATAGCCATAATAAGCATCCGTCATGTAAGTTTTAGCAACTTTCTCCATATCGACAGAAATATAAAACTCCCCAGCTAATTCATTGGCCAAAGCTTCTTCCTGAATATATCCCTGTTCAGCAGCATTGTGGATGGCGCGATCGTAATAATCCATTGCTCGATATTTTTCCCCCAACACCCGTGCTTTTTCAGCCTCCACCAACTCGTATTTATGCTGATAATTCATTGGGGCGCGGTTTGCCCATTGCTGCATTTTTTCTTGATTGACATTCACTTGAGAAACACGCTGTTCTAGTTCACTTGTTGAGAGGTTTTCACAGTCAGCAAGCAAAGCCAGCGAATCATAAAAATTGTGTATGGCCAGCAACATCGACCCACCTACAGATTGAAAGCATTCTTTTGCGAGCAAAGAATTAGCAACCGCACCAGCACCATCTTTAAATAAATAACAAATGATTTGTTTGGCTAAATACAAGTTAAAAAGTGTCCAATCTTGTTGACTATCCACCTGCAACTTTTCCGGCACATTTCCTTCATTACAATGTTCGCCTATCAAACGATTTCGATCGGTTCCTAAACCTTGCAAAGCAATTTTTACTTGCTTCCAGATCTCGAAAATAGGCAGCAAAAAAATCATTCTGTTTTTTTGGAATAAATTAATATATCCTTCTAGCTTTTGATCTAATAAATCGAGTTTTTCTCCAACCAAAAACGTATAAATGCAATAATTTAAAGCATTCAAGCCAGCATAAATCAAATCTCCCACTTCCAGACCACTTTGAAACCCCTCTTGTAACGGCTCAAGAGTTTCTCGGGCGTGGTCTTTCCAGGGTTTAATAGAACCGTTAAACATATTTAAAACTTGGCATTTAATTAAATTAGCATCAAATTTATCCAATAACTTCATAGCTATTTTTCCGGCATGATAGCCTTTATCAACCTCTCCCATTGCCCCGCACAAAATCGTGCCGTACCAGCTATAACAAAAAGCAGATAGTGCCGAATGACCTTGTTCAATGCAAAGGTTGACTTGGGTAACAACAATCAACCGCAAAGTTTTCGATTTGATATTCAAAGCTGGGGAAGTAATCGACATCAAAAGCCGCATAATTGCTAGCTGTTCTGGCGATGTCATTTCCGGTAATTTGTCCAAGTCTGCCAACTGAGGCAGCGTTATCTCTTGACGGTTGTAGTCGAAAATATTCAAGCGAGAGACGCCCATAAATTCCAAAGCTTTCAGCCCAGTATTTAGAGCTTTTAACATCTGATTTTGGACTACATAAATCTGGATTTCTAGTTCGTATACTTTGACGCGATCGAGCTGATTAGTAGCTTTGGTCAAGATGATATTAGTTAAAGTTTCTGCCCGCTCAAAATTGCTATTAAGATATTCTGCTTCCGCTGCTTCTATAAACAGATTGAAAGTTAGCTGATACAGACTCTGCCAGCTAGATTCGGGGTTTAACAGCCCCAAGCCTACCTTCAAATACCTGAGAGCAACTTCATAAGCTGCTGCATTTTTTGCTTTTTGACCGGCGATTAAATTCAGTTCTGCCAATTCATACTTTTCACTTTCTGTTGTCAGCAAGTTTAATTTTTCTGCGGTAGCCCCAATTCCAAAATTTAGCTGGTTTACCAGAGCAAAAATACAATCTTTTCGCGCCCGTGGAGGAGTTTTTTTCAGCAACAATTGACCAATTTTTAGGTGAGTTTCTCTTTTTTGATCTTCAGGTATCAAAGAATAAGCAGCTTGCTGCACTTTGTCGTGCAAAAATTTAAAATCTACCTTAACATCTTGCAGCCCAGATAGCCCTGTTTCTTCTCCCTCAAAAACCAAGGGAATTTTGTAATCTTTGCTAAGTGGCAATATCAGACCGGCCTGAAGAGCATCCCAAAGGTCTAAGGCTGTTTCTGTTTGACTTCTTTGGCTGACTGTTGCCAGCACTTCTAAATTAAACTGGCTACCAACACAAGCAGCTAATTTTAATGCTGACTGCACCGCATCGGGTAATTTTCTAATATTTCGAGCTATTAACTCTACAATATTGCAATCAGTGATACCAATGGCTTGGATTTCCTCGATATTCCACTGCCAATTCCCTAGTTGTAAGTCATAAACTAAGAGGTTTTCTTGATAAAGAGTCTTAAGCAACTGAGTTAAAAAGAAAGGATTTCCTTGAGTTTTATTAAACAGCAATTCTGTCAATTCAGGGATCGGATTTTTCTCATTCAGGGTATCGCCGACTAATTCGCTGACGTGATTCAACTGCAAGGGGCTAAGAATGATATTATTGACGATCGCCCTTGTTTCTTGAATTTTTTCTATTGTCTGAATCAGCGGATGAGTGGCACTGACTTCATTATCTCGATAAGCCCCAATTAGCAGCAAATATTTGTTGTCCGAGTCAGTCATCAACAACTCTATTAATTTGAGCGAAGCCGAATCAGCCCACTGCAAATCGTCAAGGAAAATAACTAGCGGGTGTTCCTTTCTCGCAAATACGCCAATAAACTGTTTAAACACCTGATTAAATCGGTTTTGCGATTCTATCGCCCCCAATTTTGGCGCTGGAGACTGCTTGCCAATAATTAGTTCGACTTCGGAAATCACTTCGGCGATAACTTTACCTTTAGTACCCATTGCGGCCAGCAATTTGTATTTCCAACTTAAGATAGAAATGTCGCTTTCTGTTAACAATTGCCGAATCAATGATTGAAATGCTTGAATCAAAGAACTGTAAGGAATATTTCGCTTCAGTTGGTCAAATTTCCCGGATATAAAATAGCCGCGCTGCCGCACAATAGGTTTTTGAACTTCATTTACCAAGCAAGATTTGCCGATGCCCGAATAACCGGAAACTAGGATCATTTCGACCTCCCCAGTCCCCTTTCCTAAGGGAGGTGAATCAAGTTCTTGAAGCCCCTTCTTTACAAAAAGAGGTGGTGGGGGTTCTATACCACTGATGCGATGAAAAGCGGCGAGTAAAGCAGCTACTTCAGTGTTCCTACCATAAAGTTTCTGAGGTATGACTAATTGACGGGCTCGATCGGCCTTACCGGGAGTAAAATCAGGTATATTGTCGTTAGCTTGTAACCTTGTCAGACAAGTTTCTAGGTCAAATCTTAAACCTTCAGCACTTTGATATCTATCTTCTGCCGTCTTGGCCAACAATTTCATCACAATGCCAGAAATTACCTCTGGAACTTCGGGATTTAAACTATGGGGTGGTGGCGGTATTTTAGCAATGTGGCAGTGAACCAATTCTAGAGGATCGATCGCACTAAACGGCAATTCACCTGTCAGCATTTCATAAAAGGTGACGCCTAAAGAATAGAAGTCGGTGCGGTAGTCAATTACTCGATTCATTCTGCCAGTTTGTTCTGGCGACATATAGGCTAAGCTGCCTTCTAGGAATTTTGGATAGCTGGAAGTTGCGTTTTCTATTCCCAAACGAGAAGCAATGCTGAAGTCGGTAATTTTGACTCGATAGGTTTCTTGGTTGATGATAATATTATGAGGTTTAATGTCTTTGTGAATTATTTGATTTGGGTGGATTTTTGTCAAACCATTTGCTAGCTGAATGGCAATCTTTAAAAAATAACTTAAATTGAGTTTGGTTGACGATAAAAATTGAGCTAAGTCCATGCCACCAAAGTCTTCTAATATTAGTGCGATGCCATTTTGATAATTTTCTACACGGTAAAAATTGACAATATTTTCTAATTCGACTAATTCTAACAGATGTCTTCTAATTTGAGATTCGTGTCTCAAGTTGGTAATTTGTTCTAGAGTTGGATACTCACTTTTCAGAGTCTTTACGATCACTGGCAAATTATGTTTTTGCCAGATTCCCCGATAAATAACTGTATTAACTCCTGAGTAAACTTTTTCGGTAATTTGATAGCCGTTAAGGAGAATCATAATTGTATAGTTTATACTCAAATAGTTTGCCGAAAGTTTCCTAATCAATGCTTGAATTTAAAACTCACAACTTTTGTCGGTGACAGGTTTGACGGTCGATCGATCCATTTTCCCACCCATGCTCAATCTTAGCATACAGCGAAAACGTATAAATTCTAGCAGCGGGGTTCCCAAGATTTGATGCATTTATCAACTATCAACTGCCCGCTCGCGTAGTCGAAGGGTCAACAGTTCGGCAAGCTTACTGCAAGCTGTCAACTGTCAACTGTTTAGCCCAACCCTGAATGCTAACTTGTAAAACAGACAAACCCAAAATCAACAAAAACAACACCAACCCGATCGTACAAGCATAACCAATTTCCAAATCTTTAAATGCCCGTTCGTAAAGATAATAAACAACAGTCTTAGAATTATTGCGAGGTCCGCCTTGAGTCATAATATAAACCTCTTCAAACACCTTAGTAGCAGAAATCGCTGAAATTACCGCTACCAAAACTAAATAAGGCTTCATCAGTGGCACAGTAATATCCCAGTGCTTTCCGAAACCGTCAGAACCGTCAATAGCAGCAGCTTCGTAGAGTTCTGCCGGAATAGCTTGCAGCCCTGCCAAATAAATCACCATGTAATAACCCAACCCTTTCCAGATAGTAACAGCCATCACACTAAAGATTGCCAACTTCGGATTTGCCAGCCAAGAAATAGCAGGAAAACCAAATAATTGCCCCAACTGATTCAGCAGTCCATTCTCAGCAAACAACCACTTCCAAGCAATCCCGGCGACAACCATTGAAATTACCGCAGGCGTGTAGTATGCTGCTCGAAACCAGTTCATCCCTTTCAGTTTTTGGTTGCACAAAATAGCCATTCCTAAAGGCAAAACAACCAAGACGGGTACAACACAGGTGAGGTACAGCAACGTATTGCTCATAGTTTGCCAAAAAACTCGATCGCCTGCCAACTTCTCAAAATTCTTCAATCCCACCCACTGTGGCACTTGAGTTAAGTCATATTCGTAACTGGTAAAACTCAAATAAAAAGCTTGCAAAGCCGGCCACAAAACAGTCAAGCTCAACACAAATAAAGCCGGGAGCAAAAATAAATAAGGTGTCAGGTATCGTCGCAAAAAAGTCAAAGACATGGGAGAATTGGGCATGGGGAATTGGTTATGACTCGTTACCAGGCTCTGCCTGGTAACGCAGATCCGGAGGCTCTGCCTCCAATTTTATCAAGCGAGGCAGAGCCTCTAGACATCGGTTCCCAGACTCTTCCTAGGAACCAGTTAAGGTGCGTCGCTGCGAGATTGTCGATTTTTTTAGGGATTATCGGTGGCGACGCACCCTACGACGTTGGACTAATGACTAATAACTAATGACTTCAGCTTACTTATCGGTTTTAACTCCAGAAAATAAACCCTGCCAATCTCTTGGAGAACCGCCATTTTCCTCCTCTTTTACCTCAAAAGTAACATTACAAGCATGAGGCTGTTCCAAAGCTTCCACGCAGAGTTCTGCAATATCTTCCCGACTTACTTTACCTTTAATATTATCTCCTTGGTCAAACATTAAAGCTTTGCCGCCCGGTGCTTCTGTCAAAGCACAAGGTCTGACAATAGTATAAGGTATACCGCTCGATCGCACGCAATCTTCCCCCTTCAATTTCCAAGTCAAAATCCCCCCCAACATCTCATTCATTCTGACTGCGGGCGGTTCTTCTTCCAGATTAATTCCGGGGCGGCCGGCCGGGTAACTCCTGCCGAACTCACCATCACAAATCGCGGCAATTTTTGTCCACCATAAGCGGTGACAGATTCTAATTGCAATTGAAAAATACCCGGTGTAAACTTCGGGTTTAGCGCGCCGTCGTATTCAAATTTGCTCAACATTAACTGCACGGAAAAAATAGTGCTGGCATCGAAATTAGAACTATTTTTGACAGTTTTAGCGCGGAACACCGGAATTAATTCATCAAAGGGAATAGTGACGGTAATCCAGATGTTGTAAACAGTATCAAAGGAATAGCAATAACCAATCCCATCCCATTTTGATTCGTTGCGAATAATAAATTTGTAGCGCTTGCCGTCGCCTTTAACGCGCAGTTGGATGCCACTAAATCCTGTAAGATCGATCGGATTGTCGAAGTTGCGAGTGCGAACCGAAGCAAAGCCGCCGGAATTGGCAGTAGAAACATTGCCTGTAAACAAGGCTGTATTGTCTGTTAGTCGGATCGAACTTTCGCTGACACCGCCCATTACGATATCATCGAGTGCGCCCCAAGTTTCTTGTAAATCTTGAGTGGGTTTGGTGAAGTCAAAAATTGTTTTTTCGCCAGCTTGAATTATCTGGCTGCGAACAGCTTGGACTAAGTTGTTGAGACCTTTATATTCCACTATTTCGGGAACATCGACAACTTCCGGCAGATAAAATTTGATGCCTTGATAATATTTTTCGCGGGTGGGAGTATCTCCTTCTACGGGTTGAACTTTGGTGCCGGTGCAGCAAATAACCGCTTCTACGCCATTAGTTACTAGAGGTGTAAGTGTCTCTGGCAGAGTGATATCTCCCTCGACTAATTCAACATTTTTGCCGAGAATTTCTGTTGCTCTTTTAGCATCTCTAACCAGTGCTCTTACTTTTATTCCCCGCTGTTGTAGCCGCTTCACAACTCGCTTACCGACGCCACCCGTAGCACCGGCTACCAGTACCAATTTGGGTTGATCTTTTTTACTATTACCGCTGCTTCCGAAGAGTTTTTGCAGCCAACTAATGCTGCCAATAAAGGGAATCACGCCGAAATAAGCCAAGGTTTTGACAAATCTGCCGGCATCCCATTGGGCGGTGTTTTTTTCAGTCACAGTCGCTTCCTCAGAATTTGCTCAAAGTTACTTAGGTGTTTGTATTATAGAACCTATTTGAGATATTTTAAATCGCCCACGATGGGGAGGATGAAGCATTTGGGCATCAAACATCGCTATCAACTGTCAACTATCAACTGTTTATGAGTTTGGCTTAAGGGAATCTCCACAATAAACTCGGTTCCCTGTCCGGGGGCTGAAATGCAAGTCAGTTTGCCGCCGTGTTTTTCCACTACAATTTCGTGGCTAATTGCCAAGCCTATTCCTGCACCTTTCCCGACAGGTTTTGTAGTGAAAAAAGGTTCAAATATTTGCTGGTAAACTGCTTCTGTCATTCCCCAACCGTTATCCATAATCCGAACGATCGCACTTTTTACCCCCACACCAACTTCTGTGACAATCCGAATTTTTCCCGCCTTAACTAAAGCTGTATCCCACTCGCCGTGCTGCGACAAATTGTTGTTAACAAATGCCTCTTCTATAGCATCAATTGCATTTGCCAATAGGTTGATAAATACTTGGTTGATCTGAACCGCGTAACACTCGACTAAAGGCAAGGAACCGTACTCTTTAATTAGATGAATTGTTGGTCGATCGGCTTTCGGTTTAAGTCGGTTGCTCAAAATCAGCAAAGTGCTGTCCAATCCGTCATGAATGTCCACTGGCTTGATCTCGGATTCGTCAATTCTAGAGAAGTTTTGCAGCGACTGAACAATCTCGCGAATGCGGTTGGCTCCTACTTTCATTGAACCCAGCAATTTCGGCAAGTCTTCAACTAGAAACTCTAATTCGGCTGCTTCTAATTCTGCTTGAATTTCTGGCACGGCCGATGGATAGTGTTGCTGGTAAAGATCCAGTAAACTAATTAATATTTGGCTGTATTCATTGGCATGGCTGAGATTGCCGTAGATAAAGTTAATTGGGTTATTGACTTCAGAGGCTACAGCGGCCACTAACTGTCCCAAGCTTGACATTCTTTCGCTTTGTACCAGTTGAGTTTGCGTGCGCTTGAGTGCCTGCATGGCTGTGTTTAAATTGGTGGCTTTTTCACGCTCTCTAGCGATTGATGATTGCAGTGCTATATTTAATTTTGCAAGTTTTTCGGTTTGACGCAGCACTATATTAATCATGGCTTTTTTCATCTCTAATGCAGCGTCAATTTCATATTTTTTCCAAGGTAAAGATTTGCACTTAACATTTTCTTTCCACAGGTCAAATGATTTTCGAGGTGACAATCGATCGCTACCATCTGCATCTATTTTAACGCTTTTATTGGGATTGCCCGCCCAATTTACGGTTTGAATTACTTCGGGACGAAACCACAACACGTATATTTTCTGAATCGGCGAGATTTCTACAGCTAAACAACCGCTAGCTGCATCTTTAAATTCCTCAGCTTCTGGATAGCATTTAGTTAGCGAATCTGTATAAAATATTTCTTGATTTAAGTTGTTTTTTACCCACTCAGTCAAATATTTCAATGCTTTTCCCTGAGGTGTTTGTCCGACTTGATAGCAAGCTTCTCCAAATAGTATGACTGCTCCTTGGGCGTTGACTGCATCGAGCAAGTTCTGCCGGCACTTAACTAACACTTCTGACAAGTTGTCAGATGTGGATATATCTTCAAAAATTTTGGTTTGAATTGATTTTAAATGTAGTTTGTATTCGTAGTCTTCGTTTGCTTCTTTTGATTGCAGTTCGAGAGACATTACTTGCCCAATAAATTCACAAGCCGCGCGCACTTCATAGTTGAGGTATTTGGGCATATAATTGTGGCAAACAATCAAGCCCCAAAGTTTCTGATTTTTGATTAATGATATTGACATAGAAGCTGTAACGCCCATGTTTTGCAGGTATTCTATGTGAATACGAGAAACGCTTCTCAAAACGCTCAAACTGAGATCTAGCGGCTGGTTGGCAATGGGATTATTGGTCGGAAAAAGTGCAACTTGCTGGTAGTTAATGTCGGGGATTAACCTCAGCCAATTTACCAGATAAAGTTTTCTGGCTTGTTTGGGAATATCTGAACTGGGGTAGTTTAAACCTAAAAAAGAACTAAAGCTTTCTGGTTTGTCTTCAGCGATAATAGCACCGTTGTCTTCGGCGTCAAATTGATAAATCATAACTCTGTCAAATTTGGTGATTTTTCTGACTTCTTCTACAGTTATTTGACAAAGGCTGTTCAGGTTGTTTGCGCTTTGAATTTTGGCAATGGTGGCCCTTACTGAATGATAAAAGCTAAAAACAGAGATATTTTCTGTGGTGGTTGCCAATTCTAACTCAACAATCAAAATTTCTTCCCACCGATGTAGGATGCAGTCAAAGTTTAAAGACTTGCCTATTTGCTTGACTGACAATTTAATGGGATTGACGCTTTTTAAGTTTTCATTCAGCAAACAGCATTTGAGTTTTTCGAGTTCAATTTCATCGAAAAACAAGCTTAAATCTTGACCGATCGCACTTTTCGGATCGACTCCTAATAAGTCTGGCACGTTTTCGCTCAGTTGCAGTATTTCTAGTTGAGGTTCTCGTACAGCAATTAGCACCCCGTGCGGTTGAATGTGTCCCGATATGTGAATTGGTTCTCTGTCACAGTTTGTCAAGTCAACTTCTTCGAGTGCTGCGAGGTTGATTTTCGGATTCATTTTGTCTGTTTTCCGCTGTAAAATTTGTAGATAGCTCGATCGATTTTAGATTAAATCTAAAATCGGCATTTCAACGCTTTAAGATTGTTCGATCGGGTGGGTAATGGCTCGATCCTGTCACTCCCGACGACAATATATATGCTGAATATCGATCACTCGAAAATCAGCCTACAGTTGCGATTGCTGTTTGAGAAGCGCCAGCCTTTTGGACATTTTTACGGGCTGGGTGACTCTCTCTTATTAATGCCTCATCTTAAATTATTGCAGCAATTGTTCTAATTCTTCAATTATTTTTAATATCTTTGAGAATTTTAATAATTATGACGATCGTTTGCCAGCAGGAAGAGGAGGGAATGTGCCTTCGGAGCGGCTTACTTGCCAGAATATTAAGTTATGGTGAGGGTGACAAGATATCAAAGTCAAGTCAAGTTAAGCTTTTTTAAGTATATTCAACAGACCCGGCAATTAGACTGATGCTCGACTTCAATACAATTACTGAGTTTTCGCATACCTACTGCATAGCTATCTGTGCCTTTTTAGTTCCGGCAAACTTGCTGGCAACTTTGATGACAGGGATTTTAACAGGACTAAACCGACCTAGAGTGCAAGTCCGGGCGTCTGTAGTTGTTGCCAGCCTCTTCGCTACAGCAATGATATTTCACGTTTTTACCTGGTTCGCAATCGGGGTAGTAATGCCTCCAACATATATTTTGCTATTAATGGCGATCGTTTGTTTGGCGATCAATCTTTGGGCGATTGGTCATCCTGCAAGCATGAGGCAATTAATTCAGGTTGCGATTAGTCAGTTGTCAGAATTCAGAAGCAAAAGGGAAGAAGGAAAAGGGAAGAAGGAAGAACTTGGTATTGGCTAATTGTCACATTTCAGGGATAATCTTGGTTCCAAAATCCTACTTCCGAGTTGTGAATTTACAATGCTGATTCTGGTTCACGATCGCGACAATTTTCTTCTTCAGGGCCGCTCGGATGTACCGTACAGTTGAGCAGATAGCCACCGTCGCTTTTTCCGTAATAATACCGACATCCGTTGCAAGTTGCGGGACGTTCGATCGCATTTTGGTAAATGGGATAATCCGTAATCGACAACAGCGAAAAGTCGCGCTGCGTCTGAACAGTCCCGATGACACAGCCTGAGAGTTCTACGGCTTGGCGGATGCTTTCGAGCCTGCTGTAAGGAGGGAGGTAAATGTCTATAGCAAGGCGTATGCCGGCCCTTTCCTGTTCGTTACGGGTAATAGTGCCTCCAAGCAAATCGACGTGGGAGGTGATGGCGGACAAAAATCCGCTCAGGGAGGCGCAGTAACCCGAGAAAATGTGAATGTGTTCGTCGCTGGTAGCCCTGACAGTCAGGCGCGTGGGAATTAACACTCTCAGGTAAGCGTCGAGTTCGCCAAAAATGGGTTCGGCGAGAAACACGATTTGATTTGCCTCTTCCTGATCAATCCCAATAGTCTTAGAAACCTTGTGTACCAGGGCTGCTAAGGTATCAAAAATTTGGAGTAACAGCGATTGCAGCCTGCTGTCAACCGCAATCGGACATTCTCTGAGCAGTTTTAAATACTCCTCAAAGCGATGGGCAATTCGCTGAATGCTGCTAAATCCAAGCATAGCCGCTCCGCCTTTAATCGAGTGCGAGGCTCGGATGAGCTGGTACACTCTTTGGGGAGCTTGGACAGTATTTTGCAGGCTCTGCAAGCCTTCTTCAATGGTTTGGAGTTGTTCTGTGGCTTCTTCGAGAAAGTAGCCGATAATGCGCTGTAGTTGTTCGGGCAGCATAATTTGTTCTCCGAAAGGCACCCACCGTTCGACTAAACCCGTACAAACTTACCCAGTTCCTGAGGTTTCTTCGTTCGCAGCGGCTCAACCACTACTGGGATAAACGGCAATCCCACTATAGCGCTTAGCTTGAAAACCCTGGTCATTTACGCTCTTAATGAAACGCAGTTGCAGCTTTAATGGGATTTTTGGCCTCCGAAAGTGGCTACTGCTACCCCGAACAGCAGCACTCCCGCACCTCCAAGTACCGCCGGCGTCGGCACTTCCCTCAACAACAAATAACCCAAAAAACTGGCGCCGACTGGTTCAAACAAGATGGCAAGAGTTACCAGAGTTGGGGAGATCTGCGCTACAGCCCAGTTAAAAACGGTATGCCCGATTAATTGAGGGACGATCGCCGTTAATAAAATGTAAAAATATACAATGTACGAATAACCAGTATAGCTGGTGTTGAAGGCGAAGGGGAGAGGCAGCAGGACGATCGCGGCGACAGTGTAGGCGATTGCGATATAACCGCCAATTCCCAGTCCCCGTCGCTGGGCTTCCCGGCCCAAAAGGAAATACAGGGAAACAGCCCAGGAACCTGCCAGGGCGAGGAAGTTACCCAGCAGTTGGTTGCTGCCGATATTTGTGCCGCCTGAACTCCCCAGGGCGATCGTAATTCCACCCAACAACGCTACTGTAATGCCGAGGACGGACAATTTGCTGAGTTTTTCGCCGAACCAGAACCGGGACAAAATCGCTACCCAAACGGGATTTGTGGTGACTAGGGCTGTCGAGGCTGCGATCGAAGTATAAGAAAGTGAGGTAATCCAGAGAGCAAAGTGCAGGGCGAGGCACAGCCCCGCGGCGCTAGCATAACGCCGAGCTCCCGGTTGCAGGGGGTTCCACTGAATTTTTTGCCAAGCGGGAAGCAAAATTAAGGCTGACAATGTGAGGCGAGAGGCGGCAAGTACCAAACTGAAACCGAGGCCACTGGTGCCTGCGGAAATGTTTGCTAGTCGAATTAAAATTGATGAAGTTGAGATTGCTAAAACGCCGATAATTAAAACAAGGGCGATCGACCAATTCGGCGGTTGTTTGGGAAGATTCATATTTTAGGGAATTGGTAATTAGGAATAGACAATTATGGCTCCTAAAGTTTTGATTACAGGCGCTTCTCAAGGAAGTGGCAAAGCAACAGCACTGTTATTTGCAAGTAAAGGTTACGATGTTGTCATGGTGGCTAGAGAGCCCGATAGATTGGCAGCAGCCGCTGCTCAAGTGCAGCGTGAAGGCACTTCGGCTATCGCTATTGCGGGGGATGTTGGCGACATTCAACAAGTGCGGGCGATCGTCCAAAAAGCCCTGGATGCCTGCGGGAACATTGATGTTTTGGTGAATAATGCTGGGATTTGTCTCGCGGGGGCGATCGAGCAAACTACCGCCGCAGACTGGCAACAATTAATCAATACTAATTTGTGGGGCTGCATCAACACAATTCAAGAAATTTTACCGCATTTTTTGGAACAAAAAACTGGTACAATAGTTAATGTCGGTTCCATTGGTGGCAAGATGCCTTTGCCTCAAATGACTGCTTACTGCACGAGCAAATATGCAGTTACAGGTTTAACAGAAACCCTGCGAGTAGAATTAGCACCTAAAGGAATCCACGTATGCGCAGTGCACCCCGGCGTGATTAACAGCGATTTTTTAGAACGAGCTCAATTTCGCGATCGAGATGAACAGGCAGTCGCATTGCGCCGCCAACAAATGACCGAAATACTGAAGTCTCCTGCCGCCAGCCAGCCCGAAGATATTGCCAAGGCGATCTGGGATGCTGTGAAAAACAAGCGATCGGAAGTTACTGTCGGACCTGCCTTTTTGGCGTCGGAAGCCTATCGATTATTCCCCGGTTTGATGCAGTGGGCAATGGAAAAAGGCAAGTTATAATTAGTCATCAGTCATTAGTCATTAGACAAGAAACAAAACGAGTGCATCTGTGCGCAAGCAAATATGTTTGTAGGGGCGAAGCATGACCGCACTCCATATGAGATTATAACTAATAACTTATATGCGGTCATGCTTCGCCCTCTTCAAAAACCAGATGCACCCAACAAAACGAGTTCAATCGCACTTTAAACCGGCAGAAATGGCTGTGGGATATTTGACAGGAACAAAAGCAAGGCCGAATTGCTGTTTCGGACACTTGACAATATGCACTAATTCGGTTGGGGGATTTTGCCGATCGCCATCTTTTCCAAACTTAATAACTCCGGTTCCGCCTGTTACTGTAAAATTCGGATTGGCCAGAGTTTTCTGCATTCCTTCGCGGCTGGGTTGCGGCTGCCTTTTCATTGCTTCAATCAGCGCCGCAGCCGCATCGTAAGCTAAGGCGGTATCGGTATTGATTGTTCCCCTCCACAACTTTTGAGCTTGTTGGGGAAATTTTTGGTTGCGGCTGCTTGAGGGATGCCAAGGAATAGATATGACTAATTTTTCAAAAGATTTTAGCTGGCTTGCTGCTGCTAATGTTTGCTGTTTGTAGAGAACCCATCTTCCCGCGATCGTACTGCGATTTTGATTTGCTTTAACAATCTCGATCGAGTTGCTTACTGAATTAGTAACTTGACCGTCTGGAGCCAGTACGATCGCGGTTTTTCCTGTTTGCTGGATTTCTTTTAAAGCTTTTTGGGCGTTGAAATTGCTGTTAGATAAATCGAACTCGCGGATTTTGACAATTTGTCCTTGTTTTTCTTGAAAATACTTGTTAAAAGCCCGCGTCAAATAAGAACTTGACGAACTGCCGGGATTGTATAAAACCGCAGCTTTTTTGAAGCCGGTTTTTAGCAAAAAATCTGCTAAAAGTTGGGAAGAAAAGTTGGTAGAATAGGATGTGCGAAAAAAAACTTTTCTGTGTTTTTCGGTCAGTTCTTCCGTCGTGCTTCCCGAAGAAACTAGCACCAAGTTATTTTTGTCGTAAATATCTACCGTCGCTACCGTCATCTCGCTGGCATAGTGACCGACTAATCCTAAAATATCCGGCTGTTTTACGAGTGTATGTGCCGTTTTAATTGCCTCTGTTTCCAAATTTGAATCGTCAGCAATTACGACTGTCAGACCTTTGCCGTTAATCGCTTTACCTGCTAGAAAATCTTGACCGGGAAGATAGCTAATGCTGCCATTCTGACCGATAATTCCTAAATTTACTTGGGTTTGGGCTTGCGCAACGCCGCGCAACAGTTCTTTAGCCGAATCTGTATTAATTACAGAACCATCCCGATTTTTCAAGATAGGAACGGCAACAGCAATTGTGTAACTATCGACATTGTTCGCTTTTAACCAGGCATTGTTCATGTAAATCAAAGTTTCCGGATCGATGCTGTCTTCTTCCTTCCAGGATTTTTTGAAGAAATTAAAAGCAGCTTGATAATTTGAATTGCCAAATTCCTCCACTCCTTTTTGCTTTAAGCGGGGTGCGGAAGTTTTGACGAGGATTTCTTCGCCGCAACTTAAAGCATCTCCTTGAATGAAAGGACAAGTTGGAGGTTTAATCGCGTTTAAAAAACTAGGGGCTATCAGTCCCGCTGCGATTCCTGCAACTGCTAAAGGGGGCAAGTAAAAGATCGATCGCTCAAACCACCTGCGTTGCGGCGGCTGCGGGGATAGCTTCGCTTCACGCAAATCTTGCAATACTTCAGCAGCAGATTGATAGCGATCTTTAAAGTTGTAGCGCACCATTTTATTCAATATTTGTTTCAGGTTGTCGCTAATAGGCGGCAGCGGGCGATCGGGGGTTGAGTAGTACCAGACGAGTTCGCAAGTTTTGCTATCGTGCCAAAAGTCTTCAATATCTAACCCGGCGATCGCTTGAATGCCGACAATTGCCGCAGCATAGATATCGCTGTTATATCTTGGCTGATTTTTACATTGTTCGGCGGGCATATAACCCTCCGTACCAATTGCGCGAGTTTGAGTTATTTGGTCGCCCTCGAATGTCAAACTGCCGATCGCTTTTACAGCCCCAAAGTCGATTACTGCTATTTTGCCATCTTTGCGCCGAATTAAGTTTGAAGGTTTAATATCACGGTGGATGATACCTCGAGAGTGAGCGCAATCTAAAACTTCTAAAATGTCCCGCAATAAATCGATGACTTGTTGTTCATCTAACTTTTTGCCACCGCCAAGTTCTTTGCTCAACGGCTCTCCTTCAATGTATTCTTGAATTAAGTAAAATTTGCCATTTTCTTGAAAGCGATCGATTAACTTGGGAACGCGCGGGCACTCATCGAGATACTTGAGGGCTTTAGCTTCTCTTTCAAATTGCTTCTGGGCCGCTTGGAAAACCTCCGGATCGCTGGATTGGGGCGGTGGAATTTCTTTGACGACACATACAGGATTTCCGGGGCTGCCTAAAGCATCGCTAGCAGTGTAGGTTGTAGCAAATCCTCCTTGGCCTAATTTAGCGATAATTTGATAGCGATCGCGCAGAATATCCCCTGAGTTAAGGCTCATAAATTTTTCCCAATTTTTCTACTTGCTGCACTCGTTGGTGTTAATTTTATCATGCAGCCGAGTCGAGATAAATTATGTCTAGCGATCGCAACATTTTTTTACAAATATGATTTTTATGAACTTAAAAATATGATTTTTATGAATTAAATCGAGGAAGTTTATGAATTGACAGCAACAGATGTTTGTTGAATCATGTTAGATGCAAGAAATTAAGCGGGCGATCGGGTCTCTCTAATGCCGCTTAAAAATTGCAAAAACCACGAGCGATCGCTGCTAACTAAGGTTTGTCGCGAGCACATAAATCCTCTGAATTTGCGGACTGAAGTCCTCACGACAAACCGTTTTTATTGCCCGTGGGGAGGCAAAAACCGGGTTTTTAACGCTACGCAGGTTGCAGCCTGCCGATTCGGTAAAAAACTCGGTTTCTTCGATATTGATGCCTAATTTCTGTTTGGATTACAGCAAAGAACTAGCATTAATAAAACGACCGTTTAAATCCGCAGGCGTCACATTCAGCACAGTTCCTAACAAAGCATTCGTAAAACCAAATCTAATATTTGTAGCTTCAACGCGCCCGTTACCGTCAGGATCTAAATCTCCCTGCGAAATACCGCCCTTCGCCAACAAACTCGTGCCACCTGCCACAGTGCCCGGATCGAGAAGCAGCAGTCTCGGATCGTTGAGACTGTAACTTACCTGTTCAAACGAAAGATTGCTGCTAGTAAATCCCGTACTAATGCCGATCGAATCGCTAGACTTATCAAAATCAACAATTACCGCATCGGGAACTTCAGTTCCAACTATTCTTAACCCCGCTTGATCCACCCTCAAAACAAATACATCACTTCCCAAGCCACCTTTATAAATATCAACATCTACATCCCCAATTAAAGTATCGTTCCCGTCGCCACCAACTAACAAATCAACACCCCTACCGCCGCGCAAGAAATCGTTCCCCACACCGCCATCAACAAAATCGCTATTTCTATCTCCCGTCAAGAAATCATTGCCGCTTTCTCCCAAAACATCGTCATCCTCCTTGCCGCCGTAAATAGAATCATCGCCCGCACCGCCCAAGAGGCTGTCTCTGTTATCGTTGCCAAAAATCCGTTCCGCATCTGACGAACCCCTGACGGTATCGTTACCGCCAAGCATCCAAACTCCCCCAGGAAAATTAGCGAGTTGTCCCGGCGCAAGTACAATATTTTCAGGAGAATTATCTCCGATCAAACGAGGGGTGTCGGAAGTATCGGGTGTGAGTACCATAGTTGTAAACTTTTTGAGATGTAATAATGGATATTTTGCAACTATCTCCATCTTGGCACACCCAGATCGGAATGTCGCAAATTAAAATAAAAGTTAAAAGTTGATCTGATGCCAATTATCTTAGTTGAAGACTTGAGCAAAGTTTATCCGGTAGCCATTAAAGAACCGGGATTTAAAGGAACGCTGCGGCACTTTTTTAGCCGGAATTACCGCAACGTGAAGGCCGTTGAGGGTGTTTCTTTCAGTATTGAGCCTGGGGAAGTGGTGGGGTTTCTCGGCGCTAACGGTGCGGGCAAAACTACAACGCTAAAAATGCTGACTGGTTTGATTTATCCGTCTGTCGGTACAGTAAAAGTGTGCGATCGCATCCCTTTCCGCCGCGAAGCTGATTTCTTGCAAAAAATCACCTTAGTTATGGGGCAAAAACAGCAGTTGATTTGGGATTTGCCCGTGCTAGACTCTCTGAGAATCAATGCCGCTGTCTACGGGATTCCCGATCGAGATTACCGCCAGCGAGTCGGGGAACTAACGGAAATGCTGTCCCTAGAAGGCAAGTTAAATCAAGCAGTGCGCAAGCTTTCTTTGGGAGAACGAATGAAAGCTGAATTGATGGCGGCGCTGCTGCACCAGCCGGAGGTATTATTCTTAGATGAACCGACCTTAGGTTTGGATATAAATGCACAGTTTAGCGTGAGGCAATTTCTGCGAGAATATAACGATCGCTATCAAGCAACGGTACTGTTGACGAGTCACTACATGGCTGATATTACTGCTTTGTGCAAGCGTGTTTTGTTAATTCATGAAGGGCAATTAGTTTATGATGGCAGTTTGGATGGATTGCTCGATCGATTTGCACCTTATCGAGAAGTTCAAGTAAAATTAGCTAATCCTTTGTCAAAAGATAGCGCTGCTGTTTACGGTGAGGTAGAATCGATCGAAGGACAATCGGTGAGGTTTTTGGTAAAAAGGGAGGAGTTGACAGTCAGCGTGGCGAAAATTTTGGCAGAGTTAGAAGTGATCGATTTGACTGTTACCGATCCGCCGATCGAAGAAGTAATCGGCAGAGTTTTTCGCACAGGAAAAGTCTAATTTTTATGCTCGTTATTCTCGTTACCAGGCTCTGCCTGGTAACGCAGATCTAGAGGCTCTGCCTCCCTCTTTGGGTTCGTTATTGTGGGTTCTTCTCTTCTCGTTCTTCTCGTTACCAGGCTCTGCCTGGTAACGCATATCTGGAGGCTCTGCCTCCCTCTTTTGCATAGATCAACAAGATTGTGTGTACCACATATAGAACCCATTTGAGATCTTTTAAATCACCTGCGCACCCGGAGGATGAAGCATTTGGACATCAAACATCGCAATTTTTTAGATAAATTGTTCCCTCGAAGCTTCATCCCTACACTACTAATTTTAATCTTTGTTGTATGAGGCTAACGATCTAAAGGCTGACAGCCTTTAAGATGTCAAATGGGTTCTATAGGATATATATTACAGACCAATACTAGCACAGTCAATGAAAGCCAGATATAAGTACAGATTTTACCCTACAGACCAACAAAGGCTAAGTTTAGCCCAATTGTTTGGTTGCGTGCGGGTAGTCTG
>JAAUPI010000311.1 GCA_012035135.1 Microcoleus sp. CSU_2_2 | reverse complement strand
TTATAATCTCGTAAATGTAGTAAATGTAGGGTGCGTCGCTACGAACAACTCTCGTTGCTATTGGGAGATCTCATAGCGACGCACCATACCAATTATAACGGGGATGGGAAACCCGGATTTGGTATAACAAGGGTCTGGCATACCTGATTCCTTCTCTTAAAAGCTGGCAGCTAATTGTTCAGCAGTGCTAAGCTTTAAACAGTTGGCAGTTGACAACCCCCCCTCGCCCCCCAAGAGGGAATGACAGTTGATAGTTAACATCGAAAATCTGTCAGTTATCAATTGTCAATTGTCCATTGTTAAATAACTAAAGTCTTGACAACGAACCAATTAGCCGATATGTCAGCTCAGCCGATCGCGAATGACAGCAACCTCGAAACCTTGCAACAATTAGTTGCCGAACAAACAGCCGAATTAAAGGAACTCAGAGAAGTATTGCAGCAGCAGAAATATGACCTAGAATTCAAATACAAAAAGCGCACTGACGAACTAAACATAGCCAATCAACAATTGCGGGAAGAAATTATCGATCGCTGGCGTACTGAAGAAGCCCTGCGGGAAAGCCAGCAACAGCTAGAATTGTTTTTCTCTCAATCTTTAGATGGCTTTTTCTTTATGATGCTGGACGAACCAGTAAAATGGGACAATACAGTTGACAAAGAAAAAGTCTTGGATTATGTATTTAAATACGCACGTTTAACAAAAGCAAATGATGCTTTGCTTGCTCAATATGGGGCTGCCAGAGAAGAGTCGATCGGTATTCCACTTAACAAATTTTTTGCCCACAACCTGACTTATGGCAGAGAAATAATTAAGCAAGTTTTTGAGACTGGCAGAATTCACGTAGAAATGGACGATCGCAAATTTGACGGCACTCAAATGTGGGTTGAAGGAGATTATATTTGCATTTACGATCCCCAGGGCAGAATAATCGGACATTTTGGCGTGCAGCGCGATATTAGCGATCGAAAATTTGCAGAAGCTGCACTGAAAGAAAGTGAAGAACGATTTCGACAGCTAGCAGAAAACATCAAAAGCGTTTTTTGGATGGTATGCGTGACATCCCAGGAAATGATATATATTAGTCCGGGGTATGAAAAAATTTGGGGTAGAAGCTGCGCCGATTTATATGCTTCGCACCAATCTTTTATAGAGGCCATCCATCCAGAAGACAAAGATTACGTACTTGCTGCCTTCTCTAAAGCATTTCAAGGTGAAAACGAAATAGAATATCGAGTTGTCAGACCTGACGGCGAAATTCGGTGGATTCGCGATCGCGCTTTTCCGATTAAAAATCAAGCGGGTGAAGTCTACCGTATAGTTGGCATTGCAGAAGATATTAGCGAGCGCAAACAAGTACAAAAGGAACTGCAAGATGCTAAACAAATGTATCAGCAAATCCTCGACGCTATTACAGACATGATACTGGTAAAAGGGCCACAGTCTCGCATTGTTTGGGCTAACAAAGCTTTTCGGGACTATTACCAAATGGAAAATCAAGAACTCGCTGGTATCGTTGAACCCCAATTTCAAGAACCGAATTATATTCAGCAATATCTCTTAGACGATGCCAGGGTTTTTAATACTGGTAAAACTTGGAAAATATCCGACGAACCTCATCTAGCTCCTGAGGGAAACATTCAATATTTCGACACAATTAAATCACCAATTTTCAACACCGAAGGTAAAGTGGTAATGACCGTAGGAGTTTCCCGCGATACTACCGAGCGCAAGCAAGCAGAAAAAGCTCTACGCGAAAGTGAAGAATGCTTCCGCCAACTAGCAGAAAATATCCAAGATTCTTTTTGGTTACTATCTACTGAATTAAACGGTATCTTGTATATAAGTCCAGCTTACGAGCAAATCTGGGGACGGGCAACCGCAGAATTATATGCGAATTCCCAAAACTGGATCGAGTGGGTACATTCAGAAGATCGGCACCTATTGATAGATGCACATCCGCGAGTTTTGGCAGGTGAATCTACCAACTGTGAATATCGGATCTTGCGGCCAGACGGTACAATTCGTTGGGTGTGCGATCGAGCTTTTCCCATTCTTGATGAGTCGGGAAAAGTTTACCGTATTGCCGGGATTTGTGAAGATATCAGCGATCGCAAATTTACAGAAGCTCGCATCCAAGCAGCACTCCATGAGAAAGAAATATTGGTCAAAGAAATTCACCATCGAGTCAAAAATAATATGCAGGTAATTTCTAGCCTGCTGCAACTCCAATCCCAATACATCGAAGACGAACCGACGCTATCTTTATTTGAAGAAAGCCAGACTCGCATCCATTCAATGGCCTTGATTCACGAACAACTGTATCAATCAGAAAACCTCGATCGGATCGACCTCATCCCCTACGTCGAAAACCTGGTTGCTAATTTATATCAATCTTTTGGTTGCTACAACGGTTCCATCCAACTCAATCTCAATATTGACCAAATTTCGTTAAACATAGAAACAGCCATTCCTTGCGGTTTAATTATTAACGAACTGGTTTCTAATTCCTTAAAATATGCCTTCTCCCAAAAAATGGGTGAAATTAGCATTCATTTTCATCAAATCGGTCGTCAGCAATTTCACTTACGTATCAAAGACAACGGCGTCGGATTTCCGGTCAATTTTGATGTAGAAAACACTGAAACATTAGGCTTGCGATTAGTGCGAATGTTGACTCATCAATTAGATGGGACTCTTGCCATTGACAGTCAGTACGGAACTTGCTACGATATCAATTTCTCGGAATTAAATTATCGACGCCGGATTTAACAATAAAGATGAATACAAAAATCTTGGTGGTGGAAGACGAAGTTATTGTAGCAGAAGACATAGCAGGTAGATTAAAAAAACTGGGCTATACCGTAACAGCTACAGTTTCTTCAGGGGAAGAAGCAATTGAAAAAATCGCAGAAAATCAGCCCGACTTAGTGCTGATGGATATCGTGCTTAAAGGACACATGGACGGCGTAACAGCGGCCGAAAAAATCCAATCTAATACAAATATACCCACAGTATTTTTAACAGCTTATGCCGACGATAAAACGCTGCAAAGAGCTAAACTGACAAATCCGTTTGGCTACATAGTCAAACCGTTTCAACAAAACGACTTGCGGGTGGCGATCGAAATTGCTTTGCATAGACATGAAATCGAAACCAAAATGCGGCAAGCCCTACAAGATTCAGAAACTGCTAGAGAATCTGTTGAAGAAAAAGCACGTCGCCAAAACCAATATATTTCAATGGCCGCCCACGAATTGCGCAATCCGCTGAATGCTATTTTAATCTCTGCCGAAATCCTAGAGATCGATCGAACTCGCCAGGGTGACGAATCCCAAGGTAGAAGCTTGAAGCTCGTACATTCAGCTACTCAAAAGATGAACCAGCTAATTGATGATATGCTGTTCATGGGTAGAGCCGAAGCAGGTAAACTAAAATGCAATCCATTACCAATAAATTTAGTTGAATTTTGTCAAGAGTTGCTGGCTCAATTGCAGTTAGGAAATGAAGCGCAGCACCAGCTTATATTAGTCCCGTCAGACGTTACCAGTGCGATTTTAGACCAACAATTACTGCACTGCATTCTCTCCAACTTAATCGTCAACGCCATCAAATATTCCCCAAATGGCGGGCAAGTTAGCTTGGAATTAGAGTACCATCAGGGAACAAAGGGAGACAAAGAACCTATTTTTTGCTTGTCTCCTCACAGTTTATTTACAACTTCCCAATTTCCAAATATTAACTCTCCCTCACTAATTTTTCGCGTCCGAGACGAAGGTATTGGCATCCCCGAAACAGAATTAGGGAAAATATTTGAAATGTTCTACCGCTGCAAGAATACTGGTAAGATTAAAGGTAACGGTTTAGGATTAACAATTGTCAAAAAAGCCGTTGAGTTGCAAGGAGGTGCGATCGGCTGCGAAAGCAAAGTAGGCATTGGCACCACTTTTACAGTTGCGCTTCCTTACGTCGCACTTTCCTCTAAGACTGAATTGTCAAAGACTTAAATATTAGGCAAGATCGGACACGGCAGTGCCGTTTCCCTACCTCAAAATCATCATATGATGAGGACACGGCAGTGCCGTTTCCCTACCTCAAAATTATCATATGATGAGGACATGGTAATGGCGTTTCCCTACCTCAAAATCATCATGAACCCTTGATGAGAGATTTCATCATCGCCCGATTAATTGTAGGGACACGGCACTGCCGTGTCCTGACTGTGGGTAATATCAATTCCGATGTCACTAATCAAATTTTGGTAAAATCCACTCAACCGCAGAGGCTAAATTTGCAGCAATAAAATCCGGTTGAGTATGGTGCTGATACTCCCCACTCAACACACTATCACCATAACCAGTCTGCACCAAAATACCAGTACAGCCGGCATTATGAGCCATATCTATATCCGTTGCTTTATCCCCTACCATAAAACTATTTCGCAAATCTAAATCCTGTTCCCAAGCGGCTGCTACTAACATCCCCGTATTCGGTTTTCGCCAAGTTGTATATCGCGTAAATTCTGGGTTTGTTCCGCCTTCTGCTTCGCTTAAATAAGGACAATAATAAAGAGCATCTAATTTAGCTCCGGCTTCATTTTCTAATAGCTGACAGAGACGTTTGTGCAAATCTTCGACGTGGCTGAGCGGATAATAATTCCTCGCCGGGCCTGATTGATTGGAAACCAAACAGCAAAATATTTGTTTGTCATTTAATTTGCGTACAGCTTGGGCGACTCCGGGGATTAAATGCAAATCTTCTACTTTGTGGATGTAGCCGGCTTCGATATTGAGGACGCCATCTCTGTCAAGAAATACTGCTCGTTTCATAGTTGTATTGTTTGTTATTTCGTATAAGACCGATGTAGATAATATCATATTATACCAAATCCGGGTTTCCCATCCCCGTTATAATTGGTATGGTGCGTCGCTATGAGATCTCCCAATAGCAACGAGAGTTGTTCGTAGCGACGCACCCTACATTTACTACATTTACGAGATT
>JAAUPI010000041.1 GCA_012035135.1 Microcoleus sp. CSU_2_2 | reverse complement strand
CGTTATAATTGGTATGGTGCGTCGCTATGAGATCTCCCAATAGCAACGAGAGTTGTTCGTAGCGACGCACCCTACATTTACTACAGTTACGAGATTATAAAAGGGGTAAGTAACCCGGATTTGGTATAAAAGGTAGATTCATCAAATACCGTAGGGTGCGTCGCCTTCAACAATTGGCAACTCAACTCGAAAATCTGGTAGCGACGCACCTGATAAGGATAGATTCACCAAATACCGTAGGGTGCGTCGCCTTCAACAATTGGCAACTGAACTCGAAAATCTGGTAGCGACGCACCTGATAAGGGTAGATTCACCAAATACCCTAGAGTGCGTCGCCTTCAACAATTGGCAACTCAACTCGAAAATCTGGTAGCGCATCATATTGCCGGCGATCAGTCTTTGACTTGTTGCCGACAAGCCAAGAGGATCTATTAAGATATTAAGACTTGCGCAAATCTTGCGGATTCAAGGGCGCAAGTTCAGACTCTACTGGAGCTTCTCATGTTAGCCGAGCTAATCTCTGCCAGACGCATACTCAAAGCCCAACTCCTTGACTTTTTAGGACTGCCCGACAACTCTCAAGACAAACAAGATTATCTCGTCAGCAAAATTGTATCCGTGCTGGAAGTAGACGCAGCCGAAAACGAAAGATTTTGGGAGACATTCAAAAGTGAATTAGCTGTCGATCCTGCCGAACTAGAAAAACTGCTTAACTGTTCCACAACAGAACGCCAGCAATGGATTGAAGAAGGGAAGCTTCCTATTTAGGATACCGCACTTTTCGCAAATCGGGAATCCATTTAGAATATCCAGTTCACGATCGGAGATTCATTTTAAGTCTATCTCCAGCCGAGATTAACAATTGGCGCCAAGAATCCAAACAGCCGATTCAAAATAACGGCAAAACAGCAGCAAAAATCCCTAGAAACAACTACCAAGAAAACCACGAAGAAAATGCAGACTCCCGATTAGCTTTTAGCTCTGATTGGGAAAAAATTATTACCGACTGGGAAGAACAAGGTTCAGCAGAAATTTCTGCAACATTTCAACTAGCTTACTGGACGGTTTGGGCGTCGCGATGGGCAAAAGAAAATCAGCTAAACAGCATCAAAGCGATTGAAGATCGCGAAACTTACGAAATTCATCGGCAGGAATGGTATCAGCGAAAAAATCAAGCCGTCAAGCTACTGATTCAAATGCCCTACGCCATGCTCTACTTCTACCGTCCAACTGATGCCGATAAATTGTATCTGGAACTCTGCAACGACCACGAAGAAATGATGAAAGATGGTTACTATTGGGACAAGTGGGAGTTTTTTTATCAGCACCGGAAACTGGTAAGTAAATGTCGCGAATGCGTGTACTCCGAAACCAAAGATTACTATTCCCTCTACTACCTAGAAATCAAAAGCGATAAGTTTCCAGACTTTAGTTTTTCTTACCACACACCGTACCCGATCGGTCGAAAGTTTTTGCCACATCCCGAAACGCTACCTTATGTAGATCACGTAGAACAGGACGGCTTTTTTCGCTTTGGTAGACCTTTACTGGAACAGGAGAAAGTTATTCATACGGAAAAGGATGTATTGGCTAAGTTTGAGGCGGCTTTAGCAGCAGCCAAAAAGTTTTTTTAGTCACCTAAAAAGGCTGTAAAGAACAGGCAAGATGCCTGTTCCACAAGAATTATTGGAGAGGTCTACTATCTACTATACAAACAAAGTCCGCTTGCGCGGACGGAAGATTGAAAGTCTCAATTACAGCTTTTTTCAAGTATGTGAGGTACACAAAAAAGGTAAGGACACGGCAGTGCCGTGTCCCTACGGGGTTGTTGAATGTACCTCATAAATCTGCAATCTGCTGTATATGATGTCCAGTCGATTGCCATAATTAACTTTTCCTCCCCACTCTCCCCCTCCCCCACTCATTCCTTAATTAAAGTTAATTGATAGGACATGATATTACACCCCAAAAGCCTGCTTGACATCCGGTCGCAACAGGTAGTAAATGCAAGCAACTGCAAAACCAAGAGTTAAAAAATTTGTGGCAGTACCAGCACTACCGAACATTTTAGCCAACTGCGCAAGTGCGGCGATCGCATGAACAATTAACGTTCCCATCCAAGCCCAACTTTTGAGTTGATACAAACCCCAAGTTAAAATTAAAGAGGCAATTCCGATAATTAGACTGATCGCAGCAAAAAGTGCGATCGCCCCGCCGATTACCGTCCCAACTTTTGCCCCGCCGAGAGCAGCACCAATACCCCCAAAAATGCCTGCAAAAAGTAATATGAATAAACCATCGAACAGGCTGAAGACAGCGCTAAGTAGCTGCAAAATTGCCAGGATAGTAACGCTTTGAGGACGATTCATATTTGTTAATTTTCCATTTTTAAGGAGATTTGAAACAGTTGACAGCTTGCAGTGAGCTTGCCGAACTGTTGACAGCTTGCAGTGAGCTTGCCGAACTGTTGACCCTTCGACTACGCGAGCGGGCAGTTGATAGTTGATAGTGACAATTCGATCTGGGTTTTTGCTCTCCACTGTCCATTCTTTCACTATCTATTGTCAATTGTCCATTGTTCAAAGCTATTTTACCTTGTTGAGCGGTTTTTTCGGAGTCGATCGCCCTCGCTCTTACCTGCTATTGCCCCCCGGAATGCCCCAATCTTCAAAAAATCCCGCCTGTGGGATCGAACTGGTTCGCGCCCAGCTCTTTTAGCTGAGAAAATTTAACATTTTTTAATAAGTCGCAAAGATAAGCTATAATTCTTAATAGATGCTGTTGGGGAACTTTTTTTAAATCACCCGATCGGATGAGTCCGAAAGACGATGCCAAGCATCACGAAAAATTTTACCTTTAAGGTAATCCTGAGATTTAATTAGGTGAGTCGGTTATGCTCGTTAGCCCTAAAAAGGAAGCTGTTCAGGTCAAGGTGGAAGATACTAAGGCTGTAAACACCAAGATCGCAAATCCCCAGATTGCAGATACCAAAACTGCCCAAAAGCAGTCCCCCAAGAAATCCGCGCCGAAGCCGAATCGGTGGGCGATCGGTTTGGTTGCAGCCGGGTTGTTAGCTGTACCGACCACCATATATATAGTAAATAGTAAATCGCAGCCGAAAGTAGATGCGATCGCCACGATGACTGTCCCGGTGGAAGCGCAAAACCTCACAGTGCGGATCACGTCTAGCGGCACGGTGCAGCCCGTACAGCGCGTGAATCTCAGCCCCAAAGGTTCCGGGCGGATCGCAGAGTTATTTGTCGAACAGGGCGATAAAGTCCAAGCAGGACAAATTATTGCCCGCATGGAAAGTCGCGATGTCGAAGCGCAACTGGCTCAAGCCAAAGCCCGCGAAACCAGCGCTAGAGCCAAACTTGCCAAAATTGAAGCCGGGAATCGCCAGGAAGACATCGCCTCCGCCCAAGCTCGTTTAGATCAAGCTGAAGCCAGTCTCGCTCAACTCCAAGCCGGTAGCCGGGTGGAATCAGTCGCAGCAGCCAGAGCCCGCTTGCAGCAAACTCAAGCTGGGTTGCAGAAACTGCGTACTGGTAGTCGCGTCGAAGAAGTCGGCCAAGGCAGAGCTAAATTAGCACAAGCTCAGGCTCGTTTAGCAGATGCTCAAACGGGTAGTTTGAAACAAGAAATTGCTCAAGCACAAACTCAAATTGAATCGAATAAAGCTCAAGCCGAACTAACAGCTCAACGGGTGGAACGCAATCGGTCATTAGTCAAAGAAGGTGCTCTGGCTCAAGATAAACTGGATGAATTAATCAAAGAAAATCGGACTGCCCAAGCTAAAGTAAGAGAATCGGAAAGACGCCTGCAACAACTGCAAGAAAACCGGCTCTCGCAAATCCAGCAACTGCAAGCTGCTGTTGAAGTTGAGCAGCAAGGATTGAAGCAGTTGCAAAACGGCACGCGATCGGAAGAAATTGCTAAAGGTGAAGCCGAAGTTGCCGAAGCTAAAAGCAAATTAGCCGAAGTAGAAAACGGCAATCGTCCAGAAGAAATAGCCAAAGCCCAAGCGGCAGTTGCGGAAGCAAAAAGCCAATTAGCAGCACAAGTAAACGGCTCTCGCCCGGAAGAAATAGCTCAAGCTAAAGCTGAATTAGCCGAAGCTGAAGCTCAAGTCCGCTATCAAGAAGTGCAGTTAGAAGATACTAAAGTTCGCGCTCCCTTTGCGGGAATTATTACCCAAAGGTACGCGATTCAAGGAGCATTTGTAACTCCGGCAACTTCGGCATCTGAAGCAACTTCTGCAACTTCAACATCGATTGTAGCCCTCGCCAGAGATGTGGAAGTTTTAGCAAAAGTTCCGGAGGCTGATATCAGTCAAATTAAACCGGGTCAAATAGTTGAAATTGTCGCCGATGCTTATCCAGATAAAGTGTTTAAAGGCAAGGTGAAATTGATTGCACCGGAAGCGGTTAAAGAACGGGATGTGACGCTATTTCAAGTGCGAGTTGCGATCGACACTGGCAAAGATGCCTTGCAATCGGGGATGAATGTAGATTTGAGATTTGTTGGTCAAAAACTGAGCAATGCTCTAGTTGTGCCGACGGTGGCAATTGTGACTAATAAAGGTCAAACGGGTGTGCTGGTTCCTGATGAGAAACAGCAGCCGAAATTTAAAGCGGTTACTGTTGGATCGACTATTGGCAATAAGATTCAGATTTTAGAGGGTGCAAAAGTGGGCGATCGGGTTTTCACCGAACTTCCTCAAGGTAAAAAGCTGGAGGATATTATCAAGAATCAAAAGTAGTCAGTTGACAGTTGACAGTTACCCATCACCCATTCCCCCATTCCCCCATTCCCCCCTTGGGGGGAGCGAGGGGTGAGGGGGGTTCCCATTCCCAATTACCCATTCCCAATTACCAATTACCAATCCCCCAATTCAAAATCCAAAATCCAAAATCCAAAATCGAATTATGGATATTGTTGAAAGTGTCAAAATGGCTGTCACAACTTTGACAGCAAACAAACTTCGCAGCAGCTTGACGATGTTAGGAATTATCATCGGCAATGCTTCAGTAATCGCGATGATCGGCATCGGCGAAGGAGCTCAAACATTTATCGAGGGACAAGTTAACTCTCTGGGTTCAAACTTGCTATTTATTATTCCCGGAAGTCCAGAAGCGCAAAGTCGCCCCGTGTATCCTCCCCAGACTTTAGTAGTGGAAGATGCAGAGGCGATCGCATCTCAAGTTCCTTCTGTCGAAGAAGTTGCACCAACACTCAATGATAGTCAAATCGTTACCTATCGCAACAAAAATGTCTCATCTTCCATTGTCGGAACCAACCCAGAATTTCTGACTGTCAGAAGCTTTGATGTTGCCAAAGGTCGATTTTTAAGCAAATTAGATTTAGAAAGACAAGAAAATGTGGTTGCCTTAGGTTCAGAAGCAGCAGAACAATTGTTTGGCAATACACAGCCGATCGGTCAATATATCCGCATCAAAAACTCGACTTTTCAAGTAATAGGAGTCATGCAGGCGAAAGGTTCTAGTTTTGGCGACAATCAAGATCTCAACGTTTATTTGCCGCTGACAACAATGGCAAATCGGATCGTAGGTCGCTCGTCTCCCTACGGTACAAAAGTCACATTTATTTCGGTTTCCATCAAGGATGAAACTATGATGCAAGCCGCCCAATTTCAAATAGAAAACTTGCTCAGATTGCGTCACAAAATTACGAAGGAAGATGATTTTACTGTTCGCAACCAGAAAGATTTGATGAATACTTTGGGCAGTATTACTGGCGCTTTGACAATGATGTTGGCTTTCGTGGCGGCAATTTCGCTGTTCGTCGGTGGCATCGGGATTATGAATATTATGCTGGTTTCTGTTACCGAACGCACGAAGGAAATTGGATTGAGAAAGGCGATCGGAGCTTCTCAGCAAGATATCCTATTTCAGTTTATGATTGAGTCTGTAATTTTGTCAGCAGCAGGCGGGGCGATCGGCACTGGATTCGGTATTGGTGGCGTGCTTTTAGTAGCTGCTTTCACTCCTTTGCAAGCTAGTGTTTCCCCAGTGGCGATCGCCCTGGCAGTCGGCGTTTCCGGCGGGATTGGCTTATTTTTCGGCGTCGTACCCGCAAAACAAGCTGCAAAATTAGATCCGATCGTTGCATTGAGAAGTGCTTAATTAGTCATTAGTCATTAGTCATTAGTCGTAGGGTGCGGATCCACAAAGAATCCCTCAAAAAAATAGACAATCGATCAGCGACGCACCTTACCATTAGTCTTCGGGTGCGTCGCTGTGAGATATTCGATGGAACTTGCAGATTATCGAAGGCGACGCACCTTACTATCAGGCTATAAGGAAGCACCCATTCCCCATTCCCCAATTACCCAATTTATGAATTTTATTGAAAGCGTCAAAATGGCCGGTCAAACCCTACTAGCCAACAAAACTCGCAGCAGTTTAACCATGATTGGGATGATAGTCGGCAACGCCTCAGTAATTGCAATGATTGGAGTTGGAGAAGGAGCTCAAAAATTTGTCGCAGGACAAGTTCAAGCCCTCGGTACAAATGTATTAATCGTGAGGCCAGGAGTACCGAATGCTAGGCGAAGTAGTCTCACTAATGCGCCTCAAACTCTCATACTGCCAGATGCAAAGGCGATCGCAACTCAAGTCCCTTCGGTTCAAGGCGTTTCCGCCGAACTTAACAGTTCCGAACTAGTTCGCTACGGCAACAAAAATGTTTCGGCTTTGATTTTTGGCACAATTCCCGAATTTCTGGAAGTTAGAAACTTTGAAATGGCAAAAGGGCGGTTTTTGACCGATATTGATGTCAGGCAAAATAGTCAAGTTGCGGTTCTCGGATCGGAGTTAGCAGAGAAACTGTTTGGTAATAATAATCCTCTTGGCCAACAAGTGCGGATTAAAAATGTCAGTATGAAAGTAATTGGAGTATTAGCACCGAAAGGCACATCTTTTGGTACTAATTTTGACAATTCTGCCGCAGTGCCGATCGCCACAATGGCAAACCGGATTGTCGGGCGCAAATCTCCCTACGGTTTGGCAGTAACTTCGATATTTATTTCGATTAAAGATGAATCGCAAATGAACGCGGCTCAGTTTCAGGTAGAAAATCTGCTGAGACTGCGACACAAAATTACTACCGAAGATGACTTTACTGTCAGAAATCAGAAAGATTTAATGGCAAGAATGGGGGCGATTTCTGGTGCTCTAACTCTGATGTTAACTGCTGTTGCCAGTATTTCCCTATTAGTCGGCGGTATTGGGATTATGAATATTATGCTGGTGTCCGTCAGCGAACGCACTCAGGAAATTGGACTCAGAAAGGCGATCGGTGCATCCCAACAAGACATATTGTTTCAGTTTATTGTCGAAGCTGTAATTTTATCAGCCGCCGGGGGCTTAGTCGGTACTTGCGTCGGCGTCAGCGGTATTTTGCTTGTAGGTAATTTCACTCCCCTGCAAGCCGGCATTTCACCAGTAGCGATCGCCCTTGCTGTTAGCGTCTCCGGTGCAGTCGGCCTCTTCTTTGGCGTGATCCCTGCCCGCCAAGCTGCCAAACTAGATCCGATCGCAGCTTTGAGAAGCGCTTAATAAATATTTAATTACTTAGGGCTTGCAATCCGCCCATTTCATGCTTTTAAAAAGGATCTTTATCTAAACATCAAAAAAATTACTTGATTGTGAAGATTTAATAAAAAGCAGTAATTTAGTAACTTTTAAGCACTGTATTACTACAGTCCCGCTCTGTTCAAAAATTCATTAAAACCCCGTTACATAGTAAAGATTCTATAAAGTTCAGGTTGCTATGTCACTTACCGCGTAGGAAATTACGTAATATTAAACCAGCATTAAATAGGATTAAGCATCTACTAAACACAGTGCGAGTCTTGGCAATTTAATCACAATATCCAATAAATTAACTATGGCATCTCTCACCGCATCCCCGAACTTTGACTATCTTGAAGGAACCACTCAACCAGATAAATTTAACGCCTTGGATGGCAACGACATAATTTACGCCAATAGTGGGGACGATTTCATCGAAGGCGATCGAGGTAAAGACAAAATTTGTGGCGACCAAGGTAACGATAGCATTTTTGGTGGCACAGACGACGACATCCTCTGGGGAGGCAAAGGCAGCGACCTCATTTTAGGCAGTTCCGGCAACGATATCATCATCGGTGGCGTAGGCAGCGATACCATCATCGGTGGCGAAGGTGAAGATATTTTTGCCATTGCTAAAGGCAGCGGCGGCCCAACGTTAGCTACTGCCGACTACATCGCCGATTTCGGCAACGGCAATGACACAATTCGATTGCTAAACGGTCTCACATTTGCAGATTTAAACATCCAGCAAGGCACCGGCGCTAACAGCAACAGTACGGTAATTCAAGACAAACTGACTGGCGAGTATTTAGCAGTATTGCAGGGAGTCAGCAGTAGCAGCATCAGCAGCAACAACTTCACAACTTTTATATCGGGAAACTTAGTTACAGACTGGAATGCAACCGTACTCGACGCCGTGCGGACTGCCAATACAGTACCTCCTTTGGCTTCTCGCAACATGGCAATGGTGCACGCAGCCATTTACGACTCTGTTAACTCCATCAGTAAAAAATACAGCCCCTACCGCGTCGAAATCGATCCACCAGCAGGCACATCAGCCGAATCTGCCATAGCAGCAGCCGCTTACCACGTCTTAGTCAGCCTCTACCCAGCCCAAGCAGTTAAATTCAATGAAGCATACGCATCGTCTTTGGCCAAAATCCCTGACGGGAAATCCAAAGACGACGGTATCGCCCTCGGACAACAGGTTGCCGACCAAATTATTACTTGGCGGAGTACAGACGGCATCACGAGAGTGGTGCAGTACACCCCCAAAACTGAACCCGGTAGTTGGGTGCCGACTCCTCCGGCTTTTGCCCCCGGACTGGCGCCCCAGTGGCCAGAGGTGACTCCCTTTGCGATGACTAGCGGTTCTCAGTTTCGCCCATCGGGCCCGCCCGCCCTCGACAGCGCTAAGTACGCAGAGGAATTTAACTATGTCAAAGAAATCGGCAAAATTGACAGTCTCACGCGGACGCCAGATCAAAGTGCGATCGCCAAATTCTGGGCCAACGGTCCAGGTACTTTTACCCCTCCCGGCCACTGGAACCAAATCGCCCAAGATGCAGCGGGCCTAATGGGTAACTCCCTGGAAGATAATGCCCGGTTGTTCGCCCTGCTGAATATTGCCGAAGCCGATGCAGCGATTATCGCTTGGGATGCTAAGTATCAATACGACTTGTGGCGACCGGTGACAGCTATCCGCCAAGCTGGCACGGACAACAATCCCAACACGACAGCCGACTCCCAGTGGACTCCGCTGCTAGTGACTCCGCCATTTCCGGAGTACACGTCCGGCCACAGTACCTTTAGCGGTGCGGCAGAATCAGTGATGAACTCTGTATTTGGTTCGGATTTTGGCTTTGCGGACAAGGGAGACAAGTCTGTCAACAGTTTGCGAACTTATGAAAACTTTGCCGAAGCTGCTGATGAATCTGGCATTAGTCGCATTTACGGAGGCATCCATTTCATGAGTGCTAACGTAGATGGTTTGAGTTCTGGTAGAAATGTGGGGAACTATGTTGTTCAGAATTTCTTAAACTGAAGTTCCCCCCGTAGGGGGAATGTTCAAATCTCACAAACCCTTGCAATACAAGGAACGATCGCCTTTTTATCCTCCAATTGCGTACCCATGTATTTTAAGGATTTATTCAGATTTGTACAGGCAGATGCGTGGCATAATTGTAGTCATGTATATCGAACGTGTTCCAAACAGAAACTCTCCCCCTGCCGTATTACTTCGCGAGTCCTACCGCGAAGGTTCAAAAGTACGGAAACGCACTCTGGCAAACTTGTCTAAATTACCAGACCATGCCATAGATGGACTGCAAGCCTTGTTAAAAGGTGGCGTCACGATCGCCAGTTTGCCTGAGTCTTTTAAAATCACCCGTTCGCGCCCCCACGGCCACGTAGCGGCAGTATTGGGCTGCCTGAAAAACACTGGTTTACACAATTTAATTAGTTCCGAAAATAGTCGTAACAGAAGATTAGTATTGGCGATGATCATCGCTAGAATTATCGACCCGCGATCGAAACTCGCCACTGCCAGAGGATTCAGCGACGAAACTTGTTTCTCGAGTATTGGCAAAATTTTGGGCATTGAGGGTGCCGATGAAGATGAACTATATTTGGCAATGGATTGGCTCTTATCCAAACAAGAGTCGATCGAGAATAATTTGGCCAAACATCTGGCATCATCAACATTGGTACTGTATGATGTATCGAGCAGCTATTTTGAAGGCAAAACTTGCCCCCTAGCCCGATACGGTTACAATCGGGATGGCAAAAGAGGTAAATTGCAAATCGTATTCGGATTAATGTGCGATGCTTCTGGAAGTCCTTTCGCGATCGAAGTATTTGAGGGCAATACTGCTGACCCGACAACCTTAACCAATCAAATTACCAAACTTAAAGAAAGATTTGGGATTGCCAAAATAATTTGGGTGGGCGATCGAGGTATCATCTCTTCAACTACAATTCAACAACATTTTCAAGCTAACGATCGCGCTTTCGATTGGATTAGCGCGCTGCGTTCGGTACAAATTCGCACCCTCGTCGAGCAAGAATCGATTCAACTCTCTTTATTCGATCAAAAAAATATTGCTGAAATATCATCATCCGACTATCCGGGAGAACGGTTAATCGCTTGTCGCAATCCCATACTAGCAGCAGATCGAGCCAAAACCAGAGAGGAATTGTTGCAAGCCACCGAAAAAGAATTAGCCAAAATCGCTGCTGCTACAACTAGAGAGAAGCGCCGTTTAAAAGGGGCATCAAATATTGCTCTGAGAGTGGGAAAAGTGGTGAATCGTTACAAGGTTGCCAAGCATTTCAAACTCGATTTTCAAGAGAACAGCTTCTGCTACGAAAGAAACACGCAAAGTATTGAAAACGAAGCAGCTCTTGACGGTTTGTACGTGATTCGGACGACCGTCGAGTCAGAAGTTTTATCGCCAACGGAAACGGTAAGAGCTTATAAAAGTCTGTCCCAAGTAGAACAAGCTTTTCGGAGTTTTAAGACGGTGGATTTAAAGGTGCGACCGATTTACCACCGCCTGGGCGATCGAGTTAAGGCTCACGTGTTTTTATGTATGTTAGCCTATTACGTAGAATGGCAAATGCGTTCTCTACTAGCACCGATGCTGTTTGATGAAGACGATTGGAAGTCGGCTCACCTACAGCAAACATCTGTGGTTAAGGCGGCGAAGAGCGATCGAACTCGTGCCAAGGCGAGAACCAAGCGAACTGCCGATAATTTACCAGTACATAGCTTCCAAACTTTATTAGCAGACTTGGGTACGATCGCCCACAATGAAATTCTGGCAACTATGGAGGGTGCTAGTTGGGTTTTCGATAAGATTACTCAACCAACAATTGTGCAACAAAAAGCTTTGGATTTACTTGGTGTTTCTCTAATTTGTACCCAGTAAAACCAGAGTCAAAATCCTGAGAAGGCTTGCTCTACATGCTCCGATGCCTTTTGTCAATGGGGGAACTTCAGCTTAAAAGCCTAGGAAAGTAGAATGTCCGATCGATCGCTAGTAATAAAAAGGTTCGTAGTTAAGAATGCAAGTCCTTTGATTGTCAGGACTAAAGTCCTCACTACAAACCAATTTTATTGTAATTATGCGCTCGGACATGATCTAATACCAAATCCGGGTTTCCCATCCCCGTTATAATTGGTATGGTGCGTCGCTATGAGATCTCCCAATAGCAACGAGAGTTGTTCGTAGCGACGCACCCTACATTTACTACATTTACGAGATTATAAAAGGGGTAAGTAACCCGGATTTGGTATAATACAGCAGATTGCAGATTTATGAGGTACATTTAACAACCCCGTAGGGACACGGCACTGCCGTGTCCTTACCTTTTTTGTGTACCTCACATACTTGAAAAAAGCTGTATCATGTCCGGGTTTTCCATCCCCGTTATAATTGGTATGGTGCGTCGCTATGAGATCTCCCAATAGCAACGAGAGTTGTTCGTAGCGACGCACCCTACATTTACTACATTTACCAGATTATAAAAGGGGTAAGTAACCCGGATTTGGTATAATATCATGTCCGGTTGTATCGGTCGCGTAGAGCCTGGGTGAATCATTCGGATCTACAACCTGTAATCGATCGCAGAGACGATCGCCCGAATGATTCACCCCTACAAGTATATAAAACCAATGCTACCGGACATGATCTAACCCATTCGCCAATTTCACCCAATCAGTTGAGCAACTCGCAAAGCAGACGTAATCGCACCTTCATGCAAACCATCACCCAAATAAGCCCCCGCATGATAAGTGTGATTTTCCCCATTCGTCGCCACAACTTCATCTCGATATCGGAAAGACTCTACTGTATATAACGGCGTGTGATGTTTCTGAATGTGAATAACCTGCTCTTTGGCGATCGATTCATCCAGTTGAAACGCTAAACTGTATTCTTGTGACGATGAGATGCCACAAAGTTGATTTAAACTAGCATTATAGCCCCATCCTTTGTCTGTTTCAAAAAAATCAAATTCTGATAATTTGCGGATACCGTAGCGATCGTACATTGAAGTATCCGAATGGAGCACAGTCGTGGCATAATTGGCTTTCCACGCTGAAAACCGCTTAATTTCCACATCCGTCGGGTCAGACAACAGCTTGATTACTCGATCGGGAGGCGTGGCAAACACAACCTTATCAAACTCTTGAATCTCCCCGTTAGACAGCACAATTTTTACACCATCAGCGCCTCTAAAAATACTCCCAATCTCCACATTCGTCAAAATCTCACCCCGAAAACGCTCTAAAATCTTTTCAATGTAAGAATACACGCCGCCTTTAATCCTTACCCAGTTAACCGAGGCGTATTCTCGCAGCATGGGAATTGCCAATTCTGCCGGGAAATTGTCGATGATTTCAAAAGGTATTGAGTAGCTATACATTGTCAGCAACTTCAGCCAAGTATTGCGGGTACATGAGTTATTTAAAGGTTCAGACAGAGGACGATCGTAGAAATCGTGCGTTTTAGCAAATCGCATTTTCATTAAAAATCCAGCGGAACGAGCATAGAGAGCATCGAGTCGCAAATATTCGATCAATCGTTGAATTCCCGTGAAGTTTTTCTGAATTGCCACTTTTGATAAAAAGTGGCGACCATCTTTAAAAAACAGTGCCGAACCAATCTCCACAGGCTCTAATTCCACTTTTAGCTCTTCCATGAGAGCGACGAAATTATAAAACACAGTCGGAAATTCTAGCACCCCATTTTCTAATATCTCATTGCACTCAGATTGATTTGGTAAAACGTTTTTATTGAGTGTCCGAATGTGTCCGCCTAAAATTGGCTGTTTTTCAAACACGGTAACATGATGTTTCTGTTTATCGAGCCAGTAGGCTGTGGCCATACCGCTAGCTCCGCCCCCAACAATTGCAATTCTCATGGTTCTCTCCTACATTGATAGAATGGAACAGTAATAATCGAATGCCTAAGAGCTTAAAAAAGTTTGTAGTAAGGATTTTAGTCCTTGATTTGAGGACTAACGTCCTTACTACAAACCATTTTTTTGTTTCCAGGTTGGAGCTGATACCTTTTTTATTTCTTAGTCTGCGGAGGCAGAGCCTCCAGAAATTCATTCCTTGGCAGAGCCAAGGAACGAGAGGAATGAGAGATAATTTCTCTCGTTCCCAGGTAGAACCTGGGAACGTATTTTAGAGGCTCTGCCTCGCGTTTTCAAGAGGAGGTAGAGCATCTAGAAATTCATTTCTTGGCAGAGCCAAGGAACGAGAGATAAGCCTCAACCTAAAATCGGATCGCCTGATAAACGTTGATACAAAAGCGCCCCTGTCCAAAATGTCGGTGCAAATCCTGGGTAGCCGGATGAGGCATTGCAGAAATAGAAATTGTTAAGAGAAGTTTCGTGATTTAGTCGATCGATCCCCATGTTACGCGGCGTCAAGCTAGAACCGTAGGAATTGCCGTTCGGACACCAGCAAAACCGTTCGTTAGTAGTTGGACTTCCTGTAATATGAAAGACCATGTGTTTTCGGAAATTCGGAACGTAGTGTTTCTCAACCACGTCTAAAATTGAATCCAAAATCTCTTGTTTTTTCTGGCGATAAAGTTTGCGATCGCTATCCCAAAGTTGCTTAAAATAGCTGTAGTTAGCAACAGTCAAAAATTCAACTATTTGACAATCCTCAGGACAATCTCTCTGCGCTTCGGTCAGTAAAGTCGGTGTGGTGATGGCAAAACTGGGATTAGAAAAATCATTGCGATCGTACATTTGAGCAAATGCTTCATTCAAATCCTGATGACCCGAATGAAAGGTATTCCACTTACCAAACCCATAGTCTCGCAGATCGATATCTTTGACAACGCAGTAGGCCATATAATTAGATGCAGAATACTCATAATTGAGTTTCCGGCGCACTGTTTTAGAGAACAGTTCTTCACCAATCATCTTGGCTGCTTTTTTCGGATCGAGGTTGCAAATCACGGTGTTGCCGGTGAATTCATGGGTTTGATGGGTCGTCAAATCCATTGCTTGGACGCCGGTGACAGTTCTGTCTGTGAGTTTAAAATTGATGACTTCATGATTTAGCAGCACCTTCCCGCCGTGATATTCAATGACTTTAACTAAAGAATTGATGACATCTTCAAAATGCTGGGTTGGGTAAAATGCACCTTCTTGATAACCTCTAAATAAGGCAATCCAGGCATAGAAAGAAAGTTGATTCGGGGGTAGTAAAAAATCAGGCCATTGCAGGGCTAATAAGGTTTGGGCTGCTTGGGGAAGTTTGAATTTATCGAAAACATCCTGAAGTGTGCTGTTGAGATATTGGATAGCACAGAATACCTCGCTGAAATTTTTGATTAATTCAATCGGTTTGATAGGAGGTGCGAGTTTTTTTAAGCCGGCGGCTGTCTTTTCAACTTCGTTAACAAATTGGGAAATTCGATCGCCCTTTTCAGGAAACAGCGCTGACAATCTGCGGGTCAATTCTGCTGGTTCCGAGGGAATTTCCAGGGAATATCCCGGCATTTTCATATGGTCGAAGCCATTCGGATCGTAACGTTCAAAGGTGACTTCTCGATCCAAACCAAGTTTTTTGAGTACGCGATTGACAGTATGTCCTTCGCCACAATCCCAAACGTAGTGAAATTGGGCATTAAACGTATATTTTTTGGCCATCGTAAAGGTGTGACCAAAGCCCCCCGGATGTTCATGGGCTTCCAGGATGTGCACGGTTTTGCCAGAATTTGCCATCAGGGCTCCAAAAACCAGTGCTGATAAACCACTGCCGACGATGAGGTAATCTGTTGTCATAAATATTTCCTCGATCGATTGAATCGGGCGATCGTTCTATTCTTAGGCTAACGCTCAATTCTGAGGAAATTATGAAGAGGATTTTCTCTAGATTATGAGGTATGGTGCGTCGCTACGAGATTTTCCCACTTCAAAACCTAGATGATCGATCGCGACGCACCCTTAGGTATGGTGCGTCGCTGCGAGATTTTCCCGCTTCAAATCCTAGATGATCGATCGCGACGCACCCTACAGTATCTAACTGTCAACTATTTAAGGGGAACAATCACATCAAAAAAATCCTCTTCCAAATCGTAACCAAACATCTGCGACATTGCCATCAACTTCGATTTACTAGGAATTTCCTGCTGATTTAACCAATCAGTCAACACAAATATTTTGCTCATCAAAAACATTTCCAAAGCTTCAGGATTGTATTGAATTCCTTCGCTGCGGTGAAATTGGTGCGGTACCAACATCGCCGCATACCGTGCTAATTCCCCTGCTTTCCAATCCAACAAAAAAGGCAGCCAAGGATAGTAGGAATCCAAGCGAATAAACCACAAGCGCACTTCGGGAATTTCCGAAATTTCGCGCGGATCTAACTCTTCGCGCGGATACTCAATTTCAAATTGTATCTGTTGTTCGTATTTGGCGATCGCCCCTTCTGACACCCACTTGTCAATTACTGTCTGCACAGGAGACAAATCTAAACTGTTTATGCGATCGGCATCGATCGATATCATAATACTCATAAAAAGTCAACCTATTTGAGATTTTAAATTGCTCCCACCCATGAATACGAGAGCTTTGTACCCTAGATGTTTTTGGTCAATCGGATACCCTTTAGTTATCATACCACTAACCATAAACATTTTATAATAGAGTGAAAATATAGATAAGGATCAAGCGATTTTCCCGACTCATAAAATAAAATTATTGAATAACGGCTTTACCATTCAGAGAATAAGAATGATTCGCTGATTCGACTAGAGATAGCAAACTTTCTATCTGTAAATAAGTTAGTTGATTTGACATAATGTCCTGTTTATTTTATGATTAATTTCTCGATCGCACTCTGCCTTTCACCTCGATCGACACATTGGTGTGCTTGCGGGCGATCGACTACAACGCACAATATGTTTTAATTTATACTTTAAAGCAACCTAAACAAAGCCAGCCATGACTCCAAAATCCATAGCCGTGATCAACTTCAAAGGCGGTGTCGGGAAAACCACTGTCACTTGGAGCCTGGGAAATATTATATCCCAAGGCACAGACTTAGATGTTCTCATGTTAGACTTAGACCCCCAGATGTCGTTAACGGAGGCGATCGGACTTAACGAGAGTACGGGCCATTTAGATGACAAATTTGGCAAATGGTACGAAAAATCTCTTAAACACCGACTCACAATTTACGATGCTCTCGAAGTCTTTAAAAAAGCCGGACAAAACTTTAAATTTCCCGTTGGTTTCGAGACGATTTACCAGATTGACGAACAGTTACATTTTGTCCCTTCAGTGGAAGAATTGTATTGGTTAGACTTAGATGGATTTGAGGGGAAAAATGTGAAAGACTTCATCCGTCAATTCATCGGCAAAATTGCCAATTCAGCCAATCTCCCAAAATATGAATTGTTCCTATTTGACTGCTCTCCTTCCTTCAGCCTCCTTACTTACAGCGTCCTATCTTGTTGCGACTTAATTTTGATTCCTGTCAATCCCGATTACTTTGGTTCTAGGGGATTGAGCTTAGTTTTAAACTCTCTCCAGAAGCGGATTGAACCTTTTCCTTTTCCCAAGATTGCAGTTTTTATGAATAAAGCTAAAATCTATGGGGGATTGCTGACTAATGAAGTTCAATTCTACATGAGAGAAGTCAAAAGACTGTGCGAGGAAATCTCCAAAGATAATAATATAGAAGTTAAGTTCTTGGAATCAACAATTCGTGAAAGTGTCGGTCTTAAACGAGCTATCAATGAAGGTGAATTACCGCGAGAATTAGTTAGGGAATTTGAACAGTTGTGGCGTGAGTGTGCGGAGTATCTGAAATGATGATTAAAAAAGATGAAGAAACCGTGCAGTTAGTTGATGAAATCGGCGAACTTAAGGAAATCCTGCGCGAAGTTTCTCGAAAATTAACCAGGATTGAAACTAAAGTCAAGCGGGGAGTGACTTCTGCGTCGTCGAAAACTTCGGATTTTCAAAACTCTCCAGCGACTGCTGATTTATCAGCAGAAAATATTCTGCAAGTTTATGAAGAACTGCGTTTAAAAGCTAAAAATGGTAAGGAACAAGAGGTGAGGGAAAAATTGTTGGCGATGACTGCCACTGATTTGAATTTAATGTGTTGTGAATTAGGTATGCCTCCTAGCAGCAAGAATCCGTCTCGTAGAAAAATGTTCGAGCTAATTATTGGCAGAATTAAACAGAGTTTGATGCTGTCGCGACATATCGATCGACAAACACTTTAAACAGTTGATAGTTGATAGTTGACCCTTCGGCTTACTGCTTCGCGGTTGAGCGTAGTCGAAGGGCAGGGCATCACAGTTGCGGGCGGAGTTTTTAGGGACTTGCGATTTAAACCTAGTCCTAAAAACCCTGGGTTTAAATTGGAGCAGATGCAATGATTTTTTTCTCTTTAAATTGCTGGCGAACTTGCAATTCATCTAACTCAACTTCTTTGTGTTTTTCATCCTGCAGTTGTTTGTCAATTTTTGGCAACTTTAAGATTGCCCCAGCCAAAACCCAGTAATAGACAGACACTGGATCTACATCCAGAGGATAGTATTGAGTATTGATACTAATAAACCCAACAAACACCCAAAAACTAGCTCCGTAACTTCGCAAATTTTTGTCTTTCACAGAACGGTAAGTTTTAAAAGTAAGAAAAGTTAAGTGCAAAAGCATCACTTGAAAAGCAATCATTCCCGGATAACCTAGTTCGTACATTAACTTAGGTTGAAAAGTCTCAATTAGTTGCGGGTTACCAAATATCCGCGTTGAATTAGTAGCTCGTCCCACACCTCTACCTAGCGGTCTGTCAATGATAAAATTATGGCTCTGCTCGAACTGATTAAAAAGAAATTGTTGGGGTGGTGCCGCATTCCAACGGTTCACAAAACTTTCCCATCGCTGCTCAAAAACTCCTGGGTTAATTGCTGCACCGACAAACAGCAAAATAGCAAGTCCCGCACCAATGGGAATAAATCGTTTTAAATTCACTACTTGACCGGTGAGAACTAGCAGCACAGCAGTGGCAACGGGAACCATAATTAAAGCAGCTCTTTGACCGGAAATAACTGCATTGCCAAATACTAATGCCATGCCAAATAAACCGATCGTCCTCCACCAGAATGAAGGGTCGCAAAAAGCAGAGGCAAAGGTTAAAAAAGCATTGGCAATTAAAAACCAAGCCCATTGCCAAGGGGCTACAAAAGTTCCCGGCAAGCGGATAAACTTGACTTCAGGACTGAAGACAAGAGAACCGCCGACAAAACATCTAGCATCGAGGGTTGCTTTAAATAACTCCTCTCCAGACATTCCTCGCGTACCCGCGCACTTGCCACTTAGTAGTAACAGGTACTGAATCAAACCTAGAACGCAGCAAACGATCGCTAGAGTTACGTGCATTCGACTAAACAATACCAAATCTTTCTTAGTACGGATGAGATAATAAGTACAAGCGATTAGCGGTATGTAACCAATCAATACTTTTAAGCCGAGAATTCCTTGGAGAATTGGTTTTTCACCTTTGATTGGGTTGAGCTGCATTCCCCCATTCACAAAAATTAAAGTTAGCATTGCCATCATCAACAGGATGCTGAAGGTAGGAATCATTTTTTTGGGAATGAACCAAGGCAACTGTTTCTTTTTGCAGCTTTGAATTAGGGCGATGAGAGCTGGTATGTAGAAAGCATCTTTAGCTACTTGAAATGCAGCACTTCCGCCGCCGATTGCGTAAGTAACTGTACCGCTAAAAGGTAGGTAAATCAGAAAAGCCCACAAAGCTTGGCGGGGGTATTTGTAGGAAAGCAGCAAGATTGCTACTGCGCCACCTGCTGCAATAGCAATCTTAGGTTTACGGGTAGCAAAAAAAATCGCGATAGTGACGACAAGGCTGATAATGCCACAAATAACGATCGCTTGAACTAATTCATTGCGTTTTTGTGTTGTTTTGCGTTTTTGTGCAGCTACTTCTTTCTTGCCGATCGCAGTTTTTTTTTGCTAGGCTTGTGTTTGGACTTTTTGGATTTGCGCTTGGTTCTCAACATAACCTTATGAAATTAACAAAATTTGTATCGATCGGCATCGCCATAATTCTAGGAGCAAGCGCTAGCATATTATCCAGCAGCACTAGAGCATTAGGCGCTGAAAAAATTGTCCTCACTTTTGGCCCGATCCGGCAAGCCATTAATATCAGCGACTTAGAAGACTTTGCTAAAAATGGTACAACCACCCCAACCCTGCGGCAAATTATCCAATTCTCCAAAATGGATGCAGGAACTCTTCGCGGGTTGATCGGCCTAGAAATCGGCTTAAAGCCAGCTAATCTGGCAAGGATAGTTTACAGCACCCCAGGAGAAAAAATTACCGACGAAATCGGCCAAGCAATTCGGACTCAGCGCCGTACAGAAAGTGGTAAGGCTTTGCGAGCAGCAGTGATCTTGGCAGCGAGCGACGATGGTAAGGTATCGATGCTGGAAATCCTGAAAAAATATCCTCTACCAGAGGTTTACGTAGAAGTTGCCAGCATTAGCGCGGCGGTGGCGAAAGTTCAGGGCTTAGCAGGAAATTTGCAAAGTCTGCTTCAGGATACGACGAAATCCAGGACTACCACGACTGAAACAACTCGTACCGAAAGTATGATCGAACCTCGTCGCAGCGTACAACCAACCACGCCTCCCCCTGTCCGTCGCACCGCTGCGCCGATGCCGACAATGACTCCCGCCCAGCCAATTAGGCCCGTGAGAGGATTGTGGTAGTTAACATTCTTCCGCCACCAACCTGTAGGGTATGCTGGCGGATTGTGACACTGCCGGGGTTATGCGATCGAGATCGAGAGAAGCGTGCCAGATCGACCGGTAAAATAGGTCTTCATCCGTGTATCACCATCTGCGATCGTATAGCGATAATGCGATAATAAATTGTTTTTGAATTCATGAGCTTTTCAGGCTAATAGCAGTTGCGATCGTCCACGCATCTACTAACAGCAGCAACAGCGTACAGAACAGCAAAATTAAATACATCCAAGGCTGAGACAAAGGCCGGACATCTCTAGTATCAATTCCGGTTTTTGCTTCTACTAAACCCACTAATTTAGCAAAGCCAGCCACTCGCATTGGTAGCAAATAACCCTCTCCCGAAGAACTCAAAAAATAATAAACTAGCCCTCCTTGACCGGTCGATCGAGGTTTGAGAGCTTTTACTTCTGTCCAAGGTAGCGACCAACCTTTGCGCAAGAAGCTGGGAAACCAGTTGGGATATGTGACTTGAATTCCCTGTTCATTCACAATAACCCTTTCACTGAGTACGCCATACAAACCCACAGCGCCGACGACTATTCCCGCCCAAATAGCATTAGCAGGAACTGGTGCTGAAGTTACTTCCGATAAAAAAGGTAAAGGAATTGTTAGTGCTGCGTACAAGCTCAAAAGCGTGATTCTAATTAGGGGAGAAAGCCGGAATACCGCTGGCTCAAATATGGGAGTTGAGGGTAATGGCGATTCAATAGGTTGTACAGACATGGCTGAAGGAAGTTCGGCAACCCGAGATCGATTTGATTCTGGTACTATTTAACTGTCAACTGTCAACTGTCAACTGTCAACTGTTTAACGGCGATCGGGAAAATTTCTGCATTAAATCAGCCCCTACAAATTCTAGTAAGGGCTGGTTTTGTACAAAATTGATTTGTTAACAGCAAAATTTATTGGCTTTCATCGGCAACTATCCCCGTTAATCAACGGCTGTTAGTGCCGGTATTGTTAAAGGTTCTGAGATTTCTCTGGATTTGGGGCGGCCGACCATTGCTGTTCGATCGCTCTTAACTTCTGGTCTGGTTCTGGTAGGATTGACAGAGCGATCGACACCTTCATTAATCTGCAAGCGATCGCAAGGAATATGATCTGACAAAATCGCACTCGCCATCATCCCAGTGTGAATTTCCAACACCGAGGCTGTCATAGCTTCAAATACTAAGCGTTGTCCAGGAAACACCACTCGCTCAAAATACCAATTAGGAATGTTGGCGATGCGAGCAACCTGAATCTGACTGGTAGCGTTGACGTAGCAGCAAAGAATCTTGCTGTGGGCGTCAGAGGGGATGGGATCGAGAATTTGAGCCATAATCGCTAGGGAACTTTGCCTAAAAGTTTTAGTTATCTTCTCAAGCTAACACCTTGCGATCCCCACTTGCTGTAAAGCCGACTACCAACTCCATAACATAATCCAGGAAATAATACTTATTTACAGCATAAATCTCTAGTTTTTGACTTTCAGCTTCCACTTTTTGTCAAAATACGCTACTTTTACTTAAAAATCCGCCATTTTCTGCTACTTTCGCGTCACGACGCCCATATACGCAGCTTTGGGCAGATGAGAAAAATTTAAAAATATTTAATAATAAGATGAGTAAATTTGACATATTGTAAAGTTATATTAAAAGAATATTAACATTACTCAAAAACTTGCATTTTAGGATATGGCAATCATGGAAAACCGAGTTCTGTACGTTCGCCTCCCTTGCAATCCGATTTTCCCGATCGGAGTTGTGTATCTTTCGGATCATGTCCACAAGCTGTTTCCCCATGTCGAGCAGCGGATTTTCGATTTAGGTGCGGTGCCACCACTGGATTACGCTAACGCTCTAGATGTCGCCGTGGACGAGTTTGGGCCGACGCTACTAGTTTTCTCCTGGCGAGACATTCAAATCTACGCACCCGTAGGCGGTAGAGGCGGTAATCCGCTGCAAAATGCCTTTGAGTTTTACTACGCCAAAAATCCCTTAATTAAAATGCGGGGAGCATTTGGGGGACTGCGTTTGGCAGTTTCTTACTACACCGAACTCTGGCGCAATTTAGGATTGATTAAGCGCGGATTGCATAGGGCCCGGAAATACCATCCCGAAGCTCGTGCAGTGGTGGGTGGCGGTGCTGTGAGCGTGTTTTACGAGCAGTTGGGACGCAGTTTGCCGAAGGGGACTGTGGTTTCGGTAGGGGAAGGCGAGGCGCTGCTGGAGAAGTTGATTAAAGGCGAAGATTTGGCTCAAGAACGGTGTTATGTGGTAGGGGAGACTGTGCCGCGCGATCGACTAATTCACGAAAAGCCAGCCAACATTGAGAAGACTGCTTGCAATTATGAGTACATTGAGAGCATTTGGCCGGAATTCTCATATTATCTACAGGATCGCGATTTCTATGTCGGGGTGCAAACCAAGCGCGGCTGTCCTCACAACTGCTGTTACTGCATTTACACGGTGATTGAAGGTAAGCAAGTGCGGATCAATCCAGCGGATGAGGTGGTGGCGGAGATTAGACAATTGTACGATCGAGGTATTCGCAATTTCTGGTTTACCGATGCTCAATTTATCCCAGCACGCAAATTCATCGATGATGCCGTTGAATTATTGCAAAAAATCATCGCCGACGGCATGACAGACATCCACTGGGCGGCCTACATCCGTGCCGACAATCTCACACCAGAATTGTGCGATTTGATGGTAAAAACGGGAATGAATTACTTTGAAATCGGCATTACCAGCGGTTCCCAGGAACTGGTGCGCAAAATGCGGATGGGTTACAACTTGCGAGTAGTTTTGGAAAATTGCCGCGATTTAAAAGCCGCCGGCTATAACGATGTGGTTTCGGTAAATTACTCATTTAACGTCATTGACGAAACCTTTGAAACCATCCAGCAAACAATTGCTTATCACCGAGAATTGGAGCGAATTTTTGGAGTTGATAAAGTAGAACCAGCGATTTTCTTTATCGGCTTGCAGCCACACACAATTTTGGAAGAATATGCCTTCAAAAAAGATATCCTGCAACCAGATTACGATCCGATGAGTTTGATGCCTTGGACTGCCCGGAAGTTACTGTGGAATCCCGAACCTTTGGGCTCGTTTTTTGGTCAAATTTGTCTGGAAGCTTGGCAGCGAAATTCCAATGATTTCGGCCGCGAAGTGATGGCAATTTTGGAGGAAAAACTCGGCTGTGCCGATTTGGAAGCAGCTTTGACTGCACCCGTTGAAGTTAAGGATAAACAGTTGGCTGCGGTTAGTTGATTGCCAGGTTCATAGTAAGGACTTCATTCCTTCCGCCAAGGACTAAAGTCCTTACTACGAACCTCAAGTTTGTTAGAGTTATCGATATCTAGAATCAGAGGATTTCTGTACGGGCAGTCAGAACGGGCAGTCAGAAACCGGGTTTTTTACGACAATATTTCGCACTTATCCAAAGATTCGATAAAAACCCGGTTTCTTTGGTCTTAATGCGTCAGTCCCAAAAACACCACAAATAGGAGCGAAAAATTATGACATTTATCGATCCGAGAACAGATTTTGCATTTAAAAAAATCTTTGCTTCCGAATCAAGCAAGCCGATTCTCATCAGTTTTTTAAATGCCATAATTTATCAAGGGAATCCAACGATTGAAGATTTGCAAATTATCGATCCGTATCAAGCCGGACAATTTTTGGGCGTGAAAGACTCGTATTTAGATGTCAAAGCTACCCTTGATAACGGGACGATCGCGATCGTCGAAATCCAATTTTTGAATGTTAAAGCCTTTGAAAAAAGGATTGCCTACAATGCAGCAAAAGCTTATGCAAATCAACTGATGGAGGGTAAGGGTTACTTACAATTAGACGCGGTAATTGCCATAACAATTACATATTGTACCTTATTTGAAAATACGAACAAAGTAATTTCGCGATTTTCTTTTAGAGAAGAGGAGGAACATTTTGATTATATATGTCCGACAATGACGCTGATTTTTGTGGAATTACCGAAATTTAATAAATCTCTTGATGAGTTAGAATCTCTAGCTGACAAGTGGATTTATTTTATCAAAAAAGCATCTAGTTTAGAAATGGTTCCTGAATCCTTGGCAACAACGGCATCAATTCAGCAAGCTTTTAATATTGCTAATACTAGAAATTTCAGCAGAGAAGAATTAGATAAATTGGAAGCACAAGTATTTTATCTGCAAGACCAGCAAAGGTTTAGAGAAGAAGCCTTAGAAGCAGGATTTCAACAGGGATTATTGCAGGCGGGTAAAATTAATACTGTGATTCGTTTGCTGGAAAGAAAGCTGGGAACTTTAGATGAGTCGATTAAAGCTAGGATTGTAGAGTTATCTAGCGATCGAATAGATAGTTTGACAGAAGCTGTGCTTGATTTTAATAGCGCGGACGATTTGGTGAGTTGGTTGCAGGAAATTGGCGATCGATCGTAAAAATCAGAGTGCGCCTTGTGTATCTTGTCTATAGCATTTTAAATTTCAGAAATAGCGATCGCACATTATGCCCTACAGTCAATTCACAATTACTAAAGCTAAAAAAGACTTTCAGTTAACTATCGTGGAGGGAACTCGGTTTTTTCCAGAGGTGGAACCAATTAATCCCAGTCCAAGATTAATTAGCGAATTAGAAGATTTGCCTTGGACGATCGCAGTTGGTTCAGAAAAAGCTCGATCGGAAGCGATTATTTACCCGGTTTTGCAAGAAGTTCGACGCTTGATGAACCGTCAAATCAGTTTATTTTCGGGACGGGAATTCAATGTTGACCCCAGTTGCGATCTCACCGGATACGTAGATTTTTTAATTAGCCGATCGCCCGAACAATTGACTGTGGAAGCACCCGCGATCGTAGTTGTGGAAGCCAAAAAAGCCGATTTGAACGAAGGTATCGGTCAATGTATTGCGGAAATGGTAGCAGCACAGCGCTTTAACGAAGCAGCAGAACACCCGATCGCAACTATTTACGGCTGTATCAGCAGCGGCACTCAATGGCGTTTTCTCAAGCTTTCAGGAACCACAGTGACGATCGACCTTACCGATTATCCACTGCTTCCTGTGGAAACCATCTTAGGATTTTTGGTGTGGATGGTTCAACAGAGTTAGCAGTTGAACTTGCTAACTTTGGTTCAAATATCTTTCAATTAGGACGATCGCCACTATATCATCTACCGGCCTCGGTGGCGTCCGCATCCCCTGGGGAATCAAGCGAGAAAGTCCCGTCGGAGGGTACATTTCCCAGTAACGATCCCTAGCTTCTAAGCTGCTGAACCTCTCGTCAATTTGAACAATTTTTATAAAGGGCGACAAACTCTGCGTCAGTTTTTGTTTCCAACTCTTGGAAGTAGTTTGATCTCCCATGACTAATAATTGAATGGGAAACTGTTTGCACAGAGATTGAATAGTAGATACTGCTGCGTCGGAGGGTACGACTTGATGGTAGGAGACGTTTTTGTCTCTACTCATAACCGCGATACCGCACTTATCTTTACCCGGATCGAAACCTAAAATCATAGTTATTGGTTATTGGTTATTAGTTATTGTTAGATGAATTTGTTCTAGTTTTGTGTGGCAAATTTTTGCGGGCGATCGTACTTATTTTACTTGACTTTTCTGTCGGATTGACATATTATATCATCATAGGAATCTGTGCGGCCATATAATATTGTCTCAACTTAACCCCCGCGCACAAATCAGAAACCAAGTTGTTGCCAGAATAAGTAGGTGGACATCAATAAATCTAATAATGTCATTGCGAGGAACGAAGCAATCGCAGCGTTTACCGGGTTGTTGCCACAATAGACCTCTTGCATAAATATTTGATTCATACCGAAACCGCAGATTCAAGGCAGACAAACACAGATAAACGCAGATAATTTCAAGACATGTATCCGCACCTTTGGATGCAACAGTATTTGTAGGGTGTGTCGCCCTTGAAAATCTCTCGCATTCAATCGCAAATCTCATGGCGACGCACCTTACACCAGAAGTGGAGCAAACAAACTAATATGGTGTAGCACAAATTTGGCTCTCATGGTATTAGTTTCTCTCTTTGTCCTCTTGGTGGTGCGGTGCGTCGCTCGAAGATTGTTGGTGGTGCTTCCAGATTTTTGGTGGCGACGCACCCTACTAATTTAGTTTCTCTTTTTGTCTTCTTGGTGGTGCGGTGCGTCGCTCGAAGATTGTTGGTGGTGCTTCCAGATTTTTGGTGGCGACGCACCCTACGATTGCTATATATATGGCGGCACAGATTCCCATGATTAAATGATATGTCAATTGCATAAAAAAGTCAAGCAAAATTGCTGTCCGATCGAGGCAATTACCAATTACCAATTACCAATTAATCTCCTCATCCTTGCTTCGGTTGTCCGGTGCGGAAAACAACGACTCCATTCTGAACAGCAACTAAATCTATTTTTAGCGGGCCGGCAATGTAGGTGACATCTGTGGCGATCGCCTGAACGTCCAGAGATTTATCGTATTGTTGCAGTCGATCGACAAAACTAGCTAAAGTTTCAGTCCGATTATCCGCAACTTGGACCCTGCCACCGACAACACCGATCAGACGAGCGCGAAACTGGCAAGCTTCAATTAATTGCAGTAACTGCTGCCTTACCTGTTCGTCCGTTGCAGCTACCGGATCGATCGAAATTCCGGCAATTACATCGCCCGATCGAAACACAACTCGATTGATTTCGGCTTCTGCAAATACTTTAATTCGCTTTTCTTCCCGCAGGTAATTGGCGCCGGCGACTATGCGGACTACATAGTCTTTACCGTCCTTAATCTGGCTGATTAGTTGTTCAATTTCAGCACTAGTAATTTGAATAACCTGACCTCTAACCTTAGTATTTCCCGGTTGCATCAGCGCAACGGTGGTTTTATTTGCTTCTTGCAAAATTCGATCGACGGCTTGTCTTGGCGATGCGGAACCGACAATGCGAACCACACCTGCTGCTAAAATTTGACCGCGCCTGATGGCAACTGTACCCTCGCGAATTGCCTGAAAGTCTCGTTCCAAAACTTGCATTTGCTGTTGCAATAGAGCTTGTTGCTGTTCTAGTTGAGTTTGTTGCTCTGCCAATGTTTCTAACAGTGTTTCCCTCTCAGCAATCACTTTGTCACGATCGACTATAGCTCGATCGCGCTCGGCCAGATTTTGCAGCCGCTGAGCAATTTCCTGATCTCGCTGGGCGATTAACTCGTTGCGATCGACAATTGCTGCATCTCGCTTGGCAATCTCTTCCTCTCGCTTGGCAATTTCTCGATCGCGCTCGGCAATTTGAGTTTTTACCTGCTCTCGCTGCTCGATTAACTGTTGGCGTTCCCCTTGCAGTTGGGCGATTTCGGAACTCAGATCGGTTTTTTGAGAGGAAACTGTTTTCAATTGGTTTTCAGTACGATCGAGTTGAGCTTTTGTAGTCGATCGGGCGGTTTCAACCAGTTTCAACTGTTCTTCAGTGCGGGATTTAGCCGCTTCCACGCTCGCAAGCTGTTCTTCTGTCTCAGATTTAGCTGCTTCTACCTGACTTAACTGCTGTTCGGTTTTCGACTTAGCCGCTTCCACCGTATTGAGTTGGGTACGCAGCGAGTTTAACTTTTTTTCCGTCTTCGCTTGCTCGGCATTAGCTGCTTGCAATGAGCGATTAATTTGCTCTAAATTGGCTCTAGCTTGCGATTGAGCCGCTCTGGCTTGAGCTAATTCCGATTCAACCCGATTTTTCTCTTGCGTCGTTTGATTGAGTTCTCTGCGGGCGTTATTGAGTCTTTTTTGAATCTCATCTATTCTAAAAACCCCGGTTCGCAAGGGCTTGCTGGTAGCAAACAAAATGCCCAAAGTAATGGCTGACAGGATGCTGCCAGCCATCACCGTCACCAAAACCGCAGTATCGCGGGGGCGAAGTTTGAACAAACTCAATCTTGCCTTGCCGACTTTCGTCCCAAGCCGATCGCTGATTGTGGCGATCGCACCCCCCAACACTAAAATTACAAATACTAGGATGTATCCAGCGGTCATTCCGATTATATATTTTAGATTTTGAATTTTGGATTGAACTTAAAATCCAAAATCCAAAATCGAACACTCTCTGGGCATCAAGTAAATTGCTGGCTTAAAGCCACCGGGTTGTGAACTGTGATCTTTTTCTTGTGGATCGAGATCATTTTTTCTTGCCTGAGATCCCCCAGCAAACGAGTCACCGTTACTCGTGTCGAGCCGATCGCTTCGGCGATCGCCTGGTGGGACAGCTTCAGATCGATCGTAATCCCTTCTGTTCCCGGTACGCCAAAATCCCGGCACAGGATCAACAGAAAACTTACAAGTCTCGAACCCATATCTCGGTGTGCCAGCGTTTCGATCATCATCTCGGTTTGCAAAATCCGAGAAGAGAGTCCCCGCAGCATTACCATCGACAATTCTGGGTCTTCCTTGAGGGCTTTCTCCACTTGTTCGATCGGCAGCGAAATCAATTCTACCGGTGTAAAGGCCACCGCGTGGTAAAACCTGTCGGAACGGTGTCCCGTAATCAGAGACAACACCCCAAATACACTATTTTCCCGCAGAAGGGCGACTGTGATTTCTTCTCCTGCTTCGTACACCCTGGAGAGCTTTACAGCACCTCTAATGAGAACGTAGACGCGCTCAGCCGGATCTCCAGGGAAAAAAATTGTCTTGCCCCGTTCAAAGGTTTCCACAATGGGTGGAAACGCCCCGCCACTAATTTGGCGGAACACGGCTGCTAGCGGTCTATCATGCGTCACGACCAGATCCTTTGTACTAATCAATACTCTGCAACTTTATAGATTGACCTTAATGAGTAAATATACTGCGAAACCTCCTGTATCCAATGATTCTGTTAATTCTATCTAATGTTAAGGTAAGCACACACTGTATGATTAAATCTAGCCCTTCTCTTAACTTTTTCAATTCCCGGTCAAGTAGATCCACAACAAGATTAACCTCAGTTATGTCTGAATTGTGTCTGAATCAGTTATATCTGAAATCAGTTGTGTCTACACTGGCGGGGTTGTCGGTATAACGAATGAGAACGGTGCAAATTGCTTCTACATAAACTACAGATGATAGATTTGACCGGAAAAAATGCTCTTGTTACGGGCATTGCCAACAATCGTTCGATCGCCTGGGGCATTGCTCAGCAGCTCCACAAAGCTGGGGCTAATCTCGGCATAACTTATTTGAAAGACGAAAAAGGCAAGCACGAGCGTAAAGTCGCCGAACTGGTGGAACCGCTCAATCCCAGTCTGTATCTGCCCTGCAATGTCCAAGACGAGAGCGAAATAGAGTCTACTTTTCAAACCATAGCCGACAAGTGGGGTAAGTTAGATATTCTAGTCCACTGTTTGGCTTATGCCGGCAAGGACGAACTGTCGGGAGATTTCACCAACACTTCGCGCCAAGGTTTCTCCAATGCTTTGGATATTAGCGCTTACTCGCTGGTGCGACTTTGTGCTGCTGCCAAACCACTGATGGCCGAGGGCGGTAGTATTGTCACCTTGACTTATTTGGGTGGCGTCCGGGTGGTTCCTAATTACAATGTGATGGGAATTGCTAAGGCGGCTTTGGAAATGAATGTTCGCTATCTGGCGGCGGAACTTGGCCCGTTAAATATTCGGGTAAATGCGATTTCTTCTGGCCCAATTCGGACTCTGGCTTCGTCAGCGGTTGGCGGCATTCTGGACATGATTCACCACGTTGAGGAAGTAGCCCCCCTGCGACGGACTGTGACTCAACAGGAAGTCGGAAATGCTGCGACTTTTCTGTGCAGTAATCTCGCTAGCGGGATTACCGGTCAGGTTTTGTATGTGGATGCTGGTTACGAAATTATGGGAATGTAGGAGTTGACAGCTTGCCCGCTCGCCGGCCGTTGGGTTGACAACCCTCGCCCCCCCCCTTGGGGGGATGACAGTTGACAGCTT
>JAAUPI010000310.1 GCA_012035135.1 Microcoleus sp. CSU_2_2 | reverse complement strand
AAACCGATCGCGCTAAACTGCTAGAGAACTGACAAACTGACTCAGTAAGAGTTAAGGTAAATTTGATTATGGTCAACCGTCTTGCCCAATCCCAAAGCCTTTACCTGCGAAAACACGCCGAAAATCCGATCGACTGGTGGCCGTGGTGCGAAGAAGCACTCTCAATGGCCCACAGCCAAAATAAACCGATTTTCCTGTCAATTGGCTATTCTAGCTGCCACTGGTGTACGGTGATGGAAGGGGAAGCATTCTCTAATAGTGCGATCGCCGAATACATGAATTCGCACTTTATCCCCATCAAAGTCGATCGCGAAGAACGCCCAGATATCGACAGCATTTATATGCAAGCCTTACAAATGATGACAGGTCAAGGTGGTTGGCCTCTCAACGTTTTTCTCACGCCAGACGAGCGAATTCCCTTCTATGGTGGCACTTATTTCCCAGTAGAAGCGCGTTACGGACGCCCCGGATTTTTAGAAGTTTTACAGGCAATTAACCGCTTTTATAACACAGAAACCAGTAAGTTAGAAACCTTCAAGTCAGAAATTTTAGGCAATCTCCAACAATCAGCAATGCTGTCAGGAGTAACTGTCGAATTAGGTGGCGAAGTGTTTCAAAAAGGCTTAGAACTCAACACCGGAATTATTGCCAGCCACGATCGAGATCCCAGTTTTCCGATGATGCCTTATGCTGAATTAGCACTGCGGGGAACGCGATTTAATTTTCCCTCGAAATACGATCGGCAGCAAGTCTGCACTCAGCGAGGACTAGACTTGGCATTGGGTGGCATTTACGACCATGTTGCAGGTGGATTTCACCGCTACACGGTTGATTCGACTTGGACTGTTCCGCACTTTGAGAAAATGCTGTATGACAACGGTCAAATTGTTGAGTATTTAGCGAATTTGTGGAGTGCGGGAGTACAAGAACCAGCTTTTGAAACTGCCGTTGTCGGGACAGTAGAATGGTTGAAGCGAGAAATGACCGCGCCCACAGGCTATTTTTATGCCGCCCAGGATGCTGATAGTTTTAACACTTCCGAGGAAGTTGAACCGGAAGAAGGAGCATTTTATGTTTGGACTTACAGCGAACTGGAACAAATATTAACTCCTGAGGAATTAGTAGAAATTCAAGCCCAGTTTACTGTTAGTAGTGGTGGCAATTTTGAAGGCAAAAATGTATTGCAGCGTCGCCATCCGGGCAAATTGAGCGAAACGGTAGAAACGGCTTTGGCTAAACTTTTTCAAGTTCGCTACGGTGGCCAACCCGATACTGTAAAAATCTTTCCCCCAGCCCGGAACAATCGGGAAGCTAAAAACGAAAGTTGGCCTGGTAGAATTCCAGCGGTAACAGACACGAAGATGATTGTAGCGTGGAATAGCTTGATGATTTCGGGTTTGGCGAGAGCGGCTGCTATTTTTGGGAATCGAGAATATTTAGAATTGGCAGTAAAAGCTGCTAATTTTATTTTAGATAATCAGTGGATTGAAGGTCGATTTCACCGATTGAATTATGATGGAAAAACGGCGGTGGTGGCGCAGTCGGAAGATTATACTTTGTTTGTGAAAGCACTTTTAGATTTGCATCAAGGGAGTTTGTCTGTAATTGAGGAAGTAGAGACAAATCACAACTGGTTGGAGAAAGCAGTGGAGGTGCAAGCAGAATTTGATGAGTTTTTGTGGAGTGTGGAACTAGGAGGATATTATAATGCTGCGAGGGATACTAGCGGAGATTTGTTGGTGCGGGAACGCAGCTATACAGATAATGCAACTCCGGCAGCTAATGGAATTGCGATCGCCTCTTTGGTTCGTCTTGCACTGTTGAGGGAAAATTTGGAATATCTCGATCGCGCCCAACAGTCTTTACAAGCTTTCAGCAGCATCATACAAGATTCTCCGCAAGCTTGTCCGAGTTTACTGGCTGCTCTCGATTGCTATCATAATTCTACCTTGATTCGCACGACTTCCGATCGAATTCCTGAATTAATTTCGCAGTATTATCCGACTACTGTGTTTCAGATTGAGAATGATTTGCCGGCAGGAGTTTTCGGCTTAGTTTGCGAGTGTTTAACTTGCAAAGAACCTGCGAAAACTCAAGAGCGACTGTTAGAAGAAATTTTGGCTAGTCAAACGCGAGTTTAGCATAGTGGGGCGGGTTTAGGAGATACTAAGTTGGAAATAATTATGGTTGGTAAAACCCGCCCCTACCAGATCGCAAATTATTAGATCGCGAATCAAGTTTAACAACTGAAATCAAGTTATGACTGCATTTTTTACTACTTATGGGTTTCTCATCGTTTCGATGTTGCTGGGTGCAATGTTGGGAATATCGCTGTATTTGCCTTTGATGACTGGTCAGTTGTCTCTGGCTAGCCCTGGTTTTTATGCGTTGGGCGGGTATATTGCGGCGATTTTGTCTACGACGGTGTTTAAGCCGACAGGGGGTTTGTTTCCTTTGCCATTGCTGTTAGTGGAGATGATAATTGCAGGGGTTGTTTCCGGGTTGCTGGGGATTTTGGTGGGAATTCCGGCGCTGCGGTTGAGTGGGATTTATTTGGCGATCGCAACTATTGCTTTTGTGGAAATTCTGCGGGTTTTATCGCTTAATTTAGATATCACTGGCGGCGCGGTTGGTATTTTTGGAATTCCGCAACCGTTTGGAACGCCGATCGAGTATTTGTGGATTGTACTGCCTTTACTGTTGGTAAGTATGGCGATCGTCTATCGGCTGGAACGGATTCGGGTGGGGCGCGCTTTTGCGGCGATTCGGGCTGATGAGTTGGCGGCGGATGCGATCGGCATTAACCCAACTTTTTATAAGGTTTTGGCTTTCACGTTAGGTGCTATTTTAGCTGGTGTTGTCGGTGCTGTTAGTGCCCATTTTCTGAATACTTGGAACGCGCGTCAAGGGACTTTTGATGCTAGTATTATTTACTTGACTTCTGTGTTAATTGGTGGTAGCAGAACGTTTTTAGGAGCAGTTTTGGGTGGGATGGTGTTTACGGCTTTACCGGAGGTTTTGAGGGGAATGGCGACTATTCAGGGATTGCCGATTTGGTTGGCACAATTTCTGCGGGATGGGCGGTTAATTATTTTTGGCTTGCTGATAGTTTTGGGGACGATATTTTTTCCGCAAGGGTTGGTGACGCCGGAGTTGTTGAAAAGGTGGAGGAAGGGCGATCGTCCTTCAGTTTAACATGAGATTTTTGGTAAAGAAAGGTGCGATCGCGCTGTACCTATTGCCCCCAAAGCACTCTCTGGATGCTAATATCCTCTGGATTAACTTCAATAATTAAATCCCCACCTCGCCGCCCAATATAATCTCTCGATCCATAGTTAACTCGCCATACCCAGCGATCGTTATGAGGATGCTGCGTCAGGCTGATGATGCTTTGCATTACATCAATATTCAATTCACGGGCACGTTTATTAGCAGCAGCGATCGCGCGAGCAATTGCAACGGCAATATCATCTTGAAGCACATCTGAACTCAATGTTGCAGTCATAATTGGCCTCCACTTTTCAACCTAGAATGATAGATGTATCCGAAATCTCACTTACTTGTCCATTCGGTGCAATTAGATAGATTTTTGCTTGGGAAATCACAAACTCACCTATGTAAGAGGCTCCCTTTAGATCGGGATCGTCTCTAACAGCACGCTTATCTGTCTCACTAGGTTCTTGCAAATAATCGCCTCCAGTATTGGGATGAGTGTGAAACGAAGCAACAATAGCGCCTTCCCCAATTTTACACTTTGGATGAGCAGGTAGAACGATACTATTCTGATTGCCGACTGACCATCGCACAACACTGAGATTTCCTGCTGAATCTTTCAAAATGAAACCGCCTTCTTCGTGCCCGCCAGTTACTCCAGGTTGAGAATCTTCCCAAGCTTGCTTTAATTCTGCACAAACTAAAGGGTTGTTTAAGATTTCTGTGTACCCTTGATTCATTGACTGAGGTAAATATGAACTTTTTGACGATCGTGTCAAATCATCTGGTAGCATAACTCATCTACGACTAAGAGCGATCGGTAAGACAAATTTGCAGTTGACAAATAACTTCGCAATTTGCTAATATAGAATGAAAGTGATTATAGCTGGAGTATTAATAAATGAAAAATTTTATTTATTATAGAGGAAGTTTATGCACGTTATCTCTCAATCAGCGCTCAGGAAATTCTGGGAAAAGTATCCTGACGCTGAAACAAGTCTGCGCTCTTGGTACAAACTAGCAACAACAGCTCAGTGGTCAAATCTAGCTGAAGTGAAAGCCGTTTTCTCATCAGCAGATATAGTTGGAAACTTTACTGTATTTAACATCAGAGGTAATAACTACAGACTAATTACCTTCATAGACTATGAATCTCGACCTAAAAAAATTTTTATTCGCTGTGTACTTACTCATGAAGAATATGACGAAGATAAATGGAAAAAAGACCCGTGGTATGAATGAGAATTTTCTACTTTTAAAGCTTCCGCAATAATCCTAATGATAGGGCGATCGCGAGGGGAATTGCTCCTACATTCACACCATTTATTAAGGCTTTGCATAATTCCTGTCTTTTCTTAAAATTGTATACTAAGATGAACAACTCTAGTGCCTATATCGAACTACTCAAAGCATTTCCCCCGCGACCCATAACTGCTGAGGAAGAATTAATGGCAACTCAAGCAGCGATCGACTCTTTGTTGGATAAAGGCAAACTGACGCCTGACGAACGCGACTACCTCAATGTATTGGGAATGCTGGTTTACGAGTACGAGCAAACTTTAGAACCGATACCTGACATTTACGGAGTAGAACTGTTAAAGGCTTTGATAGAAGAATTTGGTCTCCGGCAAAAAGACCTGATTCCTATTTTTAAAACAGAGTCTATTATCTCCGATATTCTGCATGAAAAACGCCAGCTAACGACCGAACACATACAAAAAATGGCTGAGTTTTTCCGCGTGTCACCTGCAGTTTTCTTTCCACTGCATCCAGTATCGAATAATTTACAGCGAGGAGAATTCGCGCCCGCACAAACATAGAATTTACATTT
>JAAUPI010000040.1 GCA_012035135.1 Microcoleus sp. CSU_2_2 | reverse complement strand
CTCCCCCTCTCCCCATCTCTCCATCCCCCTCTCCCCCTTTCCCCTCCGAGTTTCTGAGGAGGACTTTCGCTATTAGCCGGGGGTTTAAACCCCCGGCGGACTTGTGGAAAAGCGAGGATTTATCGAACAGGACTTACTATCGAAATTACTTCCCTTTAATAATGACTTCCAGACTTGCGGTAATGTACTGCTGTTACCCCCTCATTTTTCAACAAATGACCGTTTTCAATTGCTGCATAAACTACCCAATGATCGCCACATTCCATCCGACTCACCACCTCGCATTCCAGATAAGCCAAAGCATCGGTTAACACCGCACAACCATTACTGGCTGTGGTGGTTTCGACTCCCGCAAATCTGTCTTCTCCTGGAGCAAAGTTTTTCATGAAATACTTGCGCAACTGTCGCCCTTCTGCTAAGATATTTAACACAAATTTATCGCCAGCATACATCAAAGCTTCGATCGATCGATCCTTAGCCACAGCAATAGTTAAACCGGGTGGATTGAAAGTTGCTTGCGATACCCACGAAGCCAACATCGCACTGCTGACTTCCCTGCGCTGCGCCGAAACTACACACAGCGAACCAACCAATCTTCCTACAGCTTGTTCGGTACGATCGCTCCCAGCCGCTAACTGTGGTTTTGGTGTCCGCAATTTTTGCGATCGAATCAAAGCTTGAGCAAAATCTGTTCCCGCTTCTTTGCACTCGTGAATCGTCGTCGCCGTCGGCTTAAATTTAGCTCGAATCGGTTCAAATCCGATGCGATATCCGGCATCTTTCAACTTACCTTCTACTAAGTCGATCGCCTCTCCACTCCAGCCAAAAGAACCAAAAACCCCGGCTAATTTGCTCTTGGTTGCTGTAGATAAAACAATCCCCAAAGCCGTTTGAATTTGCGTCGGCGCGTGTCCTGCGAGGGTGGGAGTGCCGATGATAAATCCGGCGCATTTTTCCACAGCTTCTTGAATTTCTCCCGGTTCGGCAAATTCGCAGTTGATACTTTCTACCGCCACGCCGGCCTTAGTAATTCCTTTCGCGATCGCCTGTGCTAAAGTAGCTGTATTGCCATAAGCCGAAGCATAAATCAAAGCAACTGTCAAGTCTTTTGAATTTTGTTGTTGGCTCCATTCCCGATACAAATTGCTAAGTTCGTGGAGCCCGTAACGGACGATCGGACCGTGACCGGGAGCATAAAATGCTGTTGGCAAATCGGCTAACTTATCCATTGCTGTCAGCACTTGTTTCGCCTGGGAAGCGTGCAGACAATCGTAATAATAGCGTCTGTCTTCGCTGTAAACGCTCCATCCTTCATCGAATACTTGATCGCCGCAAACGTGAGCTCCAAAAAATTTATCGGTAAAGACAATTCGAGTCTGCGGGTCATAAGTGCAAAGTTCGTCCGGCCAGCGGGGAGTTGGAGTAGCGAAGAATCTTAATTCGTGACCTTTGCCTAAGTTGAGAGTTTCTTCCCCTCGAACGATTGTAATATTTAATTCTGGTTCGGGAAAGGCTGCACGCAAACCAATCGCCGCTGGATTGGTGCACAGAAATACTATTTGAGGTGCTAATTCTAACAGAGCTTTAATTGTAACAGATCTGTTAGCATTAAAATGACTCAAAATTACGTAATCTAGCTTGGTCAAATCCACCCGTTGCTGCAATGATTCCAGATAGTTTTGAGTGAAAGATTCTCCTGGGGGGTCGAACAAAGCAGTTTTGTCAGCTTGAATGATATAGCTATTGGCTGTTGTCCCTCTTTGGAGGGAGTATTCTACTTCAAATTTGAGTCTATCCCAAGTCCGCGATCGTATTGCTGATGTATCTGCTGCAATCTGAAAAAACTGTACGTCGCGGGGTTTGGCACCGAATACGGTTCTGGAAATCAGGGTGTTAGTCATTGATTGCACCTATCGCTATTAGTTTTGCTTCAATACGTACTGGCGGTTGCTACATGGCAATCTTAAATGATTCGCTGCGAATGAGATTTGTTTTTTATTAACCACAGAGAAAGAGAAGAGAGGAGAATAAAAAGAGAGAGAAAGAGGTTGATAACTCGTTAAATTTTCCTCTTCCTTCTTCCTTCTTCCTAAATTTCCCCCCTTGGGGGGTAGGGGGGGTGACTTCTTCCTTCTAATAATGATTTCCGACTTTGCGGTGGTGCACTGCGGGGAGGGCGTCGGGATTGGATACGCGGCCGCTATCCACAGTTGCGTATACGATATGATGGTCGGAAAGTTCCATCCGGCTAACGACTTCGCATTCCATGTAAGCCAAGGAATCTGTCAGAATGGGAGAACCGTTGGTTGCTGGTTGAGTTTTTACTCCGGCAAATCGATCGGCACCAGGTGGAAAACGCTTTAAAAAGTGCTTCATCAACGTTTGATAATTGCCTTCTTCGAGCACGTTTAACACAAATTTGTCTCCCGCGTGCATCATCGATTCGATCGCCCGATCCTTGGCAACTGCTATTGTTAAACCCAGGGGTTTAAAGCTGGCTTGCGTTACCCAAGAAGCTAGCATCGCACCGCTAACTTCGCCTTTTTGGGCAGTGATAATGTATAGTCCGCCGCTGATTCGTCCCAAAGCTTTATCAACATCGCTGTCAAGGGATTTCATCTGTTTGACAGCTTTGTCTCGCGTCAGCCACTGTCCCAAGTCGGTGCCGGCTTCGTCGCAGAGTTGATAAATCTGTTCTGTCGGCGTTTCTTTGATCAAAATGTTGGGAAATGCTTCTTTCAAACCCAACTCTTTGAATTTGTTTCGCAGCGGATAAATCGATGAGTCATCGCCGCCGCCGGATTCGCACAAACCGAAGGATTGTTTGTTATTAGCAGCAACTAAAATTGTGTTGATGGCTGCTTCGGCATTTGCTGCGGCTGCACCGGTACTCGGCGGCGAACAAATCACGATTCCGGCGGCTGTACCGACGAGTTCGCGAACTTCTTGTAAGTCGGCGATTTTCAAATCCATCATTTCCACGGCGACACCGGTTTTGGTGATACCGTGGGCGATCGCCTGGCTGAGTCGATCGCTAAATCCGTAGTCGGAAGTGTAAAATACTGCTACTGTGGTTTCTGCCTTGGTTTGTTCTTGGCTCCACTTTTTGTAGCGCCCGGTGAGTTCGACGACGTTGTATCGCAGCAAGGGCCCGTGACCGGTCGCAACTGTACCAATTTCCCCCAATTCAGCCATCCGCTTCATCGCACTGAGTACCGATCGCGCATTCGGAGCCATCAAGCACTCATAATAAAAGTGGTAATCTTCCTCAACCGCTGCTAAATCGTCATCGTAGGTGCTGTCGGAACAGTAGTGCATCCCGAAAGCATCGCAGGTGAACATCACTTGAGTTTTGTGATCGTAGCTGAAAATAGTATCGGGCCAGTGCAAGTTCGGTGCCGATACGAATTCGATAATATGCCCGTTTCCTAAATCTAGTTTGTCACCATTTTTGACTACCAGTCGCTCAAAGGGCTGGTGGATCAGGTTTTCTAAAAATTGAATTGCTACTTTTGCACCGACAACAATCGCTTGAGGTGCCAGGGCGAGCACATCTTTCACCAAACCGCTGTGGTCGGGTTCGGTATGGCTGATAATCAGATAGTCAATCTGTTTCGGGTCTATGTCGCCCGTCAGAGTGTCCATGTATTGTTGGCGAAATTTCTCGTGCGAGGTATCGACGAGGGCTGTCTTTTCGCCGCGGATGATAAATGAGTTGTAAGTTGTACCGTTTTTGAGTCCGAATTCGATGTCAAAACGGTCTCGATCCCAGTCCAAGCATCGAATTGCCGTTGTATCAGCGGCAATTTCGACCTTTTCTACCGTCAGTCTGCGTTGGACTCGTTCAGTCAGCGCTACCATAGCCGGCCTCCTTGTCAGTGACTCTTACCTTATTACTTACATTCTTGCACGTTTGCTTTGTAAATATTTATCAAATCTCCTATCATTCTGTTAAGTATCTTAAAAGTGAAGTCGATCGCATCGATCCGAGGGTTTGTACCCTGAATACTTCCGACCGAGAACAGTTGACAAAAGGCTAATATATGTGGTAAGAAAGGCAAATTTTATTAAAGTGGCGATCGCCATTTCACAAGACTAAGCTGTTCGATATTTAAACTGTTTTTAGGGTGGGGTGTAAATCCCCATCCTAAAAACCCCACTGTCAACTGTCTTCCCCCCTTGGGGGGCGAGGGGGTTGTCAACCCAACGGCCGACGAGCGGGCAAGCTGTCAACTGTTTAATGATCGACTTACAGGAAGTTACCGTAAAATTACTTAATACGTTTGAGATATTGTAGGCAAGTCTTACATCTGAGCACACTCTTTCACTAATCAAAGCTTGTACTCAAGAATTATTTATTTCTTGAAATTAAGATTACAATTAATTAAACCTTTTGGTTCATTACATTAGACTAAGTTCTATCCGAATGCAAAACAACCTCGCTCCTGAAGCTACACAATTCCTCCTGCCAGTAGCCAAAAATCAAACAGATGAAACAGTCAATCTGTCGCAGTCTCAAATAGAACAGCAAAAGGCACTCGCTGGTGTGATTGCCAAGATTCGACAATCCTTAGATTTAGAAACCATATTTAAAACGACTGCGATCGAAGTCCGTAGCTTGCTAAAAGCCGATCGAGTAGGAGTATTTCGCTTCTATCCCGAATTAGACTGGGAAGGGGAATTTGTGTCCGAAGATGTCGATCCACAATGGACATCTGCGATCGCGGCCAAAGTCTACGATCACTGCTTTGGCGAACAATTTGCCGTCCACTACCAAGAAGGTAAAGTACAAGCAGTTGCAGATATCCATAACGCCAATTTAAGTAATTGTCATGTCGATATTCTGTCACAATTTCAAGTCAGAGCCAATTTAATAGTACCGCTGTTGAAAGACAAAGAACTGTGGGGACTGTTGTGCATTCATCAATGTAGCAATCGTCGTGAGTGGTCGGAGTCTGAGATTCATTTTACCAAACAAATTGCCGAACATTTGACCGTTGCCATCCAACAAGCAGAATATCTGAAGCAAGCTCAAGATCGAGCAGAGCAACAACAAGCTTTGACAGCAGTAATCGCTCGGATTAGAGAATCATTTGATTTAGAAACTATCTTCCAAATCACTGTTTCTGAAGTTCGCCAACTGCTCAGAACAGACCGAGTAGCAGTGTTGCGCTTCGATCCTGAATTGAATGGAAAAGGTCAATTTGTCTATGAAGATGTCGATGGAGACTGGATTTCAATTATTAGCGATCGAGTCTACGATTACAACTTTCTCGAAAAATATTCTCCCCCATATTCCCAGGATCGAGTGAATGCAATCGCAGACATTTATCTAGGGGATTTGGATGAGAATCACCTGAAGATACTCAAAAAAATTCAAGTTCGATCTAACATAGTAGCTCCCTTGCTAAAAGGTAACAAACTTTGGGGATTGCTGTGTATCCATCAATGCAGTGGGCCACGTCGCTGGGAAGCCTACGAAGTAGAATTTGTCAGCCAAATTGCCGAACAGCTAGGAGTTGCCATCAAACAAACAGAGTATTTAGAACAAATACAAGTACAATCAGCTCAACTGGCAAAATCAACAGCCCAAGAAGAAGAGGCAAAACGGCAAAAAGTCCTCGCTATTACTATTGATAAAATTCGCCAATCCCTCGATATTGAAACTATTTTTTATACCGCTTCCGAAGAAGTTAGGCAACTATTGCAAGCCGATCGAGTAGCGATTTATCAATTTCATCCCGACTGGACTGGGACATTTGTGGCAGAATCGATCGCAAATGGTTGGACGCCACTGGTTAACGTTCAGCCTACAATTGCAGATACTCACCTGCAAGAAACTCAAGGAGGCAGGTATAAAGATAATCAAACTTTTGCCGTCGATGACATCTATAAAATAGGACACGCAGATTGTCATATTGCTTTATTAGAACAATACGAGGCAAAAGCTTATGCGATCGCCCCAATTCTTCAGGGAGAAAAACTCTGGGGATTGCTAGCAGCTTATCAAAACTCAGGACCACGTAATTGGCAACAGTATGAAGTAGATTTACTCGCTCAAATTAGTACGCAACTTGGTGTAGGTTTGCAGCAAGCGGAGTATGTCAAACAGCAAGCTGAATATGTCAAACAAGTTCAGACACAAGCAGCGCAATTAGAAAAAGCCACCTATCGACAGAGAGCACTTGCTACGACAGTAGATAAAATTCGTCAGTCTCTTGACATTGACATGATTTTTCAAACTACAACTCAAGAAGTCCGCCAATTATTGGAAGTCGAGCGCGTAGCAATTTATCGATTTTATCCTGATTGGAGCGGTGAATTTGTTGCTGATTCTATCGTCACTGGTTGGACTCCAGTTGTCACAAATCAACCTGCGATCGCCAATGTTTTGCAATCAACTCAGGCAGGAAAATATCCTCGCAATGAAACTTTTGTGCCGATTTTGCAAGGCGAAAAACTCTGGGGATTGCTAGTAGCTTATCAAAACTCTCAGCCTCGTTATTGGCAAGATGACGAAATTAACTTGCTCGCTCAGGTGGGAGTGCAACTGGGCGTCGCTCTTCAACAAGCGGAATTACTCAAGCAAACTCAGCAGCAAACAGAAGAATTAAACCAAACCTTGCAGGAATTAAAACAGTCCCAAACCAGACTAATCCAAGGAGAAAAAATGGCAGGTTTGGGACAGTTAGTTGCTGGAGTTGCCCATGAAATCAACAATCCAGTCAACTTTATTTTAGGCAACTTAACTCATGTGAACGAGTATACTCAATCACTGCTCAAGTTGATCGATCTTTATCACAAACACTATCCAGATCTAGTATCAGAAATCCAAATTGAAGAAGATGAGATTGATTTGGAATTTCTGAATGAAGACTTGCCAAAAACTCTGGCGTCAATGAACATCGGCGCCGATCGCATCCGGGGAATTGTTTCGTCGCTGCGTACCTTTTCTCGGATTGACGAAGCTCACATGAAGCCTGTTGACATCCACGAAGGTATTGACAGCACGTTGTTAATTTTGCAAAATCGCTTTAAAGAAAAGAGCGATTGTCCCAGTATTCAGGTGATTAAGGAATATAATTCCTTGCCCTTAGTTGAGTGCTATCCTGCTCAACTAAATCAAGTATTTATGAATATTTTGAGTAATGGGATTGACGCCCTGCAAGAAATGTACGAGTTGCAAAACTATCCTGGAAAAAATCCGATAATTCACATTCGCACAAATGTGATTCTCGATCGCGTAGTGATTTGCATTAGCGACAACGGACCCGGAATTCCAGAAGATATGCGATCGCGGATCTTTGACCCCTTTTTTACTACAAAAGCGATCGGCAAAGGAACTGGTTTAGGGCTATCTATCAGCTACCAGATTGTTGTGGAAAAGCATAAGGGTCAATTGCAGTGTATTTCCGATCGCGATCGAGGTACTAAGTTTTGGATTGAAATTCCGATCGAGCAATCGAGCGATCGATTTTAGATTTTAGATTTTATAGCAACCGCCACACCGGGCACGGACATAAATAACCTCATGAATCGTCAGATTCTCCCAAGAGTTGATTGGGATGGTTATAATCTGACAAAGAGAGTGTGCGTAACTGCTTAAAATAAAAAAATCTCATATCCACAAGTCAAAATCGATTAACTATTGTAAATTTATGTCTGAAAGTTCCTTTGAAAAAACTAATTTTGGTTGGCAATTAGGACAGTGGCAACAGCAAGTACAGGAGTGGTGGGAACTACAAACTGCCCCAAATATACCAAATATCAAATTTCCATCTTGGTTGGCTTCCCCGATCTGGTGGACGATCGCACAAGCTATATTTTGGGTAATCTTAGGATTGCTCGCAATCTGGGCTATTTGGCAAGTTTGGCAACTATGCCGTTTTTATATTCATAATTTCAAAAAGAGGAATAAAACAACTGATGGAAGTACACAAACAATAATTAAAGATGTGTCGGTAGCAGAGTGGTTGTTGCGATCGCAAAAATTGCAGCAGCAAGGTAAATACCGCCAAGCTTGTCGCTGTCTTTATATGGCTTTGTTGCAGCGCTTAAATGATGCGGGAATTGCAGTTCATCAACCCAGCCGCACGGATGGCGAATATTTGCAATTAATCCAGCAATTACCTCAGCCAGTACCTTACGAAACTGTGCTCGCAATCCACGAACAACTATATTTTGGGAATATGGAAGCTTCTGCTTCAACCTTTGAACAGTGTCAGCAAGCTTATCAACAAATTAAGGATTAAGTAGCTAAGCGCAAAAAAAATAATAATATGAATCGGAAATTGTAGATATCGTAGGGTGCGTCGCCCTCAACAATCTCGTTAGGAAGCTCCAAAATCCCGCAGCGACGCACCATACAACACATCGTAGGGTGCGTCGCCCTCAACAATCTCGTTAGGAAACTCCAAAATCCGGCAGCGACGCACCACACAACACATCGTAGGGTGCGTCGCCCTCAACAATCTCGTTAGGAAGCTCAAAAATCCGGCAGCGACGCACCATACAAGTTAAATTTTTTCTGAACCTTACTTCTTTGAGAACCGCTATATATTAGGAGCGAGTTAATTTATTCAAAACCTGCCCTCATGTTATATTTATTTATACTTACTTACTTAACGATCGATGAATTTGTCAAACCGTAGGTTGTGGTTGTTGGGAGCGATCGCCATTACTGCAATAATGATCGTTACCCTACTATTTGCTCCTGCAAACAACAAACTAAACAGCGGTTCTACTTATAATAGAGCACCCGACGGCTACGGAGCGTGGTATGCTTTTATGTCAAAACGGGGAATCGAGATGCAGCGCTGGCAAAAAACTTTTGCAGACTTTGCTAAAAACCCAGAGGCAAAATCATCTAGTACGCTGTTACGCATCTATAGCAGCTCGAACCCAGAAGCTGTTTCCGATACAGAGGAAAACTGGGTGCGACAGGGCAATATTTTGGTGAATTTGGGAGTGCGCGCATCGGTGAGTGCAGCACCTTTTAGTACCATGCACTCAGCTTCAGCCGGGGAAATCAAGATTGACACGGGGCGGAGAGAAGCAAAATACAAAAAATCAGTTTTAGGCGATGACTTTGGGGCAATTGTATGGCAAAAAAAATTGGGTAAGGGAATAGTTTATTTTGCCGTTGCACCCCATCTAGCTGCTAATGCTTATCAGGATTTTCCAGGTAATTATGAATTTTTAGCAAGGCTGGTTACTCGATCGGAAGGAGAAGTGCCAGGAATAGAAGGAACGGAGCAGGCTCTAACATTAAAATTAATCCAAAATTCAGTCGATCGCCAGACTCAGAACCAAAATAAAATTCGCAATAAAGTCTGGGTAGACGAATACATTCACGGCTACAAAGATCCAGAAATTATTCAACGCGAATACGGCGAAAATTTATTCACTTATTTAGCCAAAACTCCTCTGTTACCCATTTTAATTCAGGGTATAATTATTCTAATTGTTGCTATTTTTGCCGGGTGGAACAGATTTGGACAACCTGTAACTCTATCAGCGCCGCAGGTTGACAACAGCGAAGCTTACATTCAAGCATTAGCTGGTGTCTTGGAAAAAGCCAACAGCACCGATTTTGCGGTGGAAATTATCGGAAAAGCAGAACAGTTACAACTGCAAAAATCCTTATTATTGGGACAGGCCTCCCTGGAAACTGAAACCTTAATCAATGCTTGGGCGGAGCAAACAGGCCGAAAAGCGGCAGAATTGGAAGAACTGTTGCGATCGCCCTCTCAGAAACGCCGCCGCCTTAGCGATCCAGATTTGCTAGCCCGGTTGCGTAAATGGGAGCAAATCCGCCAACATCTGCCCTCCAATCGGAAAGAATAGGAAAAATCTAAAATGAGCGAAACAAACTCTATTTTTAATCGCCTCAGCCAAAGTCTCGACAAAATAGTTGTGGGTCAATCTTCCACAGTCAAGCAGTTGCTAGTGGCGCTTTTGAGCGGCAGTCATGTGATTGTTGAAGGAGTACCCGGAACCGGGAAAACTTTACTTGTAAAGGCGATCGCCAAATTGATTCAAGCAGATTTTCGTCGCATTCAACTAACGCCGGATATTTTGCCTTCTGATATCTTGGGAACGAATATTTTTGATTTTAATAGCAAAAGTTTTACGCTCAAAAAAGGGCCTGTTTTTACTGAGATTTTACTGGCAGATGAAATTAATCGCACGCCTCCGAAAACTCAATCAGCACTGCTGGAAGCAATGGAAGAGGGGCAGGTAACTTTAGACGGTGAAACTTTAGCTTTGCCCGACTTGTTTTGGACGATCGCCACTCAAAACTCCCTCGAATTTGAAGGCACTTATCCGCTACCAGAAGCTCAGTTAGACCGATTTTTATTTAAACTTGTGGTTGACTATCCCGATGCAGCGGCAGAAAAGCAAATGTTGTTGAATTCAGAGGCGGGATTTCGGGCAAAACGCATCGATTTAGCTCGGATCAAATCTGTAGCAACGGTTGAGCAAATACTCAGTGCGCGTCAAGCAGTACAAACAGTTAAAGTAGAAGATAAATTGCTCGATTACGTGCTAGCTTTGGTACACAATACGCGCAAACATCCCGATTTAGCATTGGGTGCTTCGCCGCGATCGGCAGTAGCTTGGTTGCAAAGTAGTAAAGCTCATGCTTGGCTGGCAGGGAGAGATTATACTACTCCTGATGATGTCAAAGCAATTGCATTGCCACTGTTGCGTCACCGTTTGATTCTGAAACCAGAATCGATGTTAGATGGTGTGCAAATTGATGCGGTAATTGCTGCGGTATTAAAACAAGTTGCTGTGCCGAGGTAATATTGTTTCCGGTTGGATTGGTTGCCACAGAAATGCTGAATGAGTCCGATCGATAAAGTGAATACTCTAAGGTGCGTCGCCATCAACTATCTACTTCTGAAACTTGAAAATCTCGCAGCGACGCACCCTACAAGTAAACTTGCTCCAACCCTATCCCGATCTACCTTACACTAGGCAGCGTCGCCAACACCTGATAGAGTAAAGAGTTGATAAAACCGAGGGCGATCGCCCCCAGCAAAGCACTCCAAATTCCCCACCGCAAGCGAAATCCTTCGACTAGCCAAGCTGCCAATCCAAAGATTGCCGCATTGATCAAAATCATAAACAAACCAAAAGTTATCAACACGAATGGAAAACCCAAAACTACAAACAGCGGCCGCACCAAAGCATTCAGCAATCCAAAAACCGCAGCCGAAATCATCGCTTTTCCAAAACTGTCAATATCCACACCTAGCGGCAACTTGGAAATAATAAAAAAGCTCACCGAAGTAACCAGCCAAGCAATTGCCAACGAAACAATATCCATGTGCTTATCTCCTTAAAAAATCTAAACATTAAATCTGAACAACAGCACATCCCCCTCTTGTACAACATACTCTTTTCCTTCACTGCGTACCAAGCCTTTTTCCTTAGCCGCACTCATCGCCCCAGTAGCAACCAAATCTTCGTAAGCCACAGTTTCGGCCCGGATGAAACCCCGCTCAAAATCAGAGTGAATCACCCCCGCAGCTTGCGGTGCTAACATTCCCGCTGTAATCGTCCAAGCGCGAGTTTCCTGAGGCCCGCTAGTAAAATAAGTCCGCAAACCCAATAATTCGTAAGTAGCTCGAATCAGAGATTTTAAGCCACCTTCTTTCACCCCCAGAGATTCCAGAAAATCTGCCCGTTCTTCCTCTGGTAACTCCACCAATTCTGACTCAACTTGCGCCGAAACTACCACAACCTTAGCATTTTCTTTAGCTGCTACTTCCCGCACTTGTTCTACATAGCTATTCCCCGTTGCTAAATCGTCCTCAGACACGTTAGCAGCATAGATAATTGGTTTGTTTGTCAGTAATTCCAAACCTTTAACTAATTCAGCTTCCTCATCAGTGAAACTGTACTGCCGCGCTGGTTTCCCCGCATTCAAAACCTCGACCAATTTTTCGAGCACGTCTACTTCTGCCTGAGCTTCCTTATTGTTGCGGGCTTGTTTGCGAGTGCGATCGAGCCTGCGTTCAATTTGACTTAAATCTGCTAAAATTAGTTCGAGATTGATAATGTCAATATCTCGGAGGGGATCGACAGAACCGGCAACGTGAATGATATCATCATTGTCAAAACAGCGGACAACGTGGGCGATCGCATCTACAGCCCGAATATGAGACAAAAACTGATTTCCTAATCCTTCCCCCTGACTCGCACCCTTCACCAAACCCGCAATATCCACAAACTCGATCCGCGTCGGCACAATTTTCGCGGAATTGCCAATATTGCTCAGCACCTCCAAGCGTTCGTCTGGCACTGCTACGACACCCACATTTGGTTCGATCGTACAAAAAGGAAAATTAGCAGCAGTCGCCTTGGCATTAGCAACCAAAGCATTAAATAAGGTAGATTTGCCAACATTCGGCAATCCGACAATTCCGGCGGTGAGCATAGGTATTTAGAAACTGATAGCTGTTTCGGACTATAGCACAGTACCAACACTTTCAGCTATCCTGCCACATATTTTAATGCTAATTATTGATATCAATACCCAGTACATAGGTGTGGGGCAAGTGAACTATTTGATCTTGATATTCAATCCCTACTCTTGTGCCTTTGAGACGAATGTCGTCGCTCGCCCAAAAATTAAAATAGTCTTCTAGTTGCATGGGTGATTGGGGATTATTGACTAACTCCCCGGCATAAATGCACGGGGATTCTTTGCTCGAAGAGGATCGAAATTTCGCCACAAACATAGCAGACTTTACCTTCGAGCTGTAAGTGCGTGCAATTGCCAGCTATATTGGCAGTATTGTCTGAAAGTAGAACTGATAAAGGTACGAGCATGGCATCCATCCGCGAGTTGCATCGACAACTGGTCAATAAAGAACGCTCTGCTGTCGAAATTACTCAAGAAGCATTAGACCGCATTACCCAGCTAGAGCCGAAGTTGAAAAGCTTTCTGTGCGTGACGGCAGACCCAGCCTTGGCACAGGCCCGGAAAGTGGATGCGCAAATCGCGGCCGGAGAGGAAATTGGGCTGTTGGCCGGAATTCCGATCGCCGTTAAAGATAATATGTGCACCGAAGGCATTCCCACAACCTGTGCCTCTCGGATTTTGGAGAATTTTGTGCCTCCCTACGATGCAACTGTCGTCTCGAAACTCGCAGCAGCAGGTGCTGTGATGGTGGGTAAGGCGAACATGGACGAGTTTGCAATGGGGAGTTCGACGGAAACTTCTGCCTATCAAGTTACGGCAAATCCTTGGGATTTGGAACGCGTGCCCGGAGGATCTTCTGGCGGTTCGGCGGCCGCAGTAGCTGGCGGAGAATGCGTTGTGGGCTTGGGTTCAGACACTGGGGGTTCGATCCGCCAACCTGCTTCTTTTTGTGGTTTGGTGGGGCTGAAACCGACTTATGGGTTGGTTTCTCGTTACGGTTTGGTGGCCTATGCTTCTTCTCTCGATCAAATCGGGCCCTTTGGGCGGACTGTTGAGGATACAGCGATTTTATTGGGGGCGATCGCAGGTTACGATCCGAAAGATTCTACAAGTCTCAATGTCCCAATTCCTGATTACGCTCAAGCTTTGAGACCCAGTTTGCGACCCAAAGGTCAGATTAGAATTGGGGTAATTAAAGAAACTTTTGGTGTCGGGTTGGACTCTGCGGTGAAAGAAGCGGTAACAAAAGCGATCGAACAATTTCAACAATTGGGAGCAGAAATTCAAGTAATTTCTTGTCCCCGGTTCCGCTACGGTTTGCCAACTTACTACATTATTGCTCCCTCGGAAGCTTCGGCAAATTTGGCGAGATATGATGGCGTAAAATACGGTTTCCGGTCTCCCGATCCTGACAATCTTTTGGATATGTATACCAAAACTCGCGCTCAAGGGTTCGGTTCTGAAGTCAAACGCCGGATTGCGATCGGCACTTACGTTTTGTCGGCTGGATATTACGACGCTTATTATCTAAAAGCTCAAAAAGTTAGGACTTTAATTAAAGAAGACTTTGAGAAAGCTTTTGCTCAAGTCGATGTTTTGGTCTGTCCGACTGCTCCGACTACGGCTTTTAAGGCAGGCGAAAAAATTGACGATCCGCTGAGTATGTACTTGTCAGATTTGATGACAATTCCAGTCAATCTTGCTGGTTTGCCAGCTTTAAGTTTGCCTTGCGGTTTTGACGATCGAGGACTGCCTGTGGGCATACAACTGATTGGTAATGTTCTGCAAGAATCTCGGCTGTTTCAAGTGGCTCATGCCTACGAACAGTCTACAACTTGGCACTTGCACCACCCCCAATTGCATTAATTTCTGAAATTCGGCGGAACGCAGTGGCGGAAGTTAGTAATTGATAATGGCTAATTATAGCGTTTCTCAAATAGATGAAGTAGGTTGGGTAGAGGTCACGAAACCCAACCTACATATTGCGAATTTCACTAGTTTGAGAACCGCTATATATCAATTAATAATTAGTCATTAACTTTTGACTGATATCTAATTCCCCCCCCTGCAATTCCCTATCCTTTATGAACAAATTGATTGGATTTATTTTGCCTAAATCGCTAGTAGCTATTGGGACATTTTTGGCGATCGCCTATTCTGCTGCTTGTGTATTTCTATTTACATCACAAAGCAAGTTTATCTTTTTTCCGACGCGGGCGATCGAAACTACGCCCGACGATTTGCAGTTGAGATATCAGAATGTTGTCCTCCCAATTTCAAGTAAAAATGGGGCGGTGCAAAGCGTACACGGGTGGTGGATTCCTGCCTCGAAACGCTCCGCGAATCAGGACGAGTCAGAGAAAGTTGTATTGTACCTGCACGGTAACGGTTTAAATGCGGGAGCAAATGTAGAACACGCCAATCGATTTCATCGGTTAGGTTTGTCGGTATTTCTGATAGATTATCGCGGTTACGGACAAAGCCAGGGCGATTTTCCGACTGAATCTCAGGTTTATCAAGATGCTCAACTTGCTTGGGATTATTTAGTGAAAAAACGGGGAATTAACCCGAAGCAAATTTATATCTACGGTCATTCTTTGGGAGGGGCGATCGCGATCGATCTAGCAGTACGGCATCCGGAGGCTGCGGGGTTAATTGTAGAAGGCTCTTTTACTTCGACGCGGGCGATGGTGGATTTCCAAAAAGGGTTGTATTGGATGTTTCCGATCGATTTGTTGCTGACCCAGCGATTTGACTCTATTTCTAAAGTCGATCGGCTGCAAATGCCCATACTATTTATTCACGGAACGGCTGATACTATAGTTCCGGTTGAGATGGGGAGAAAACTGTTCGATCGCGCTCCCGAACCCAAACAGTTGTACATCGTTCCCGGTGCCGATCACAATAATTTGGCACAGTTTGCGGGTGCAGAATATCTGCAAAGAGTGCGCCAATTTTTGGAACAAACCAACAAAATTAAAAATTAATTAGGTTGACCTACTTGGTAAGGTGCGTCAGATCGATCGACCCTGAATCATCCTTCGAGAAACTGACCTGACGCACCCTACAACTCGATTTTCGCGTGCCAGGGGCTTTAGTCCTGTCGGATCAAGAACAGCAGGCATTTTCAGTAGGCTAAAAAAGGTTAATCCATTGAGGTTCGGTATAGATGGGATGGCAATAATTGCAGTAACTATTCATCTTCACAATTGTTTGTTGCTCTCCCTTAACTGGGCAACCTCGCCGAGATTTTGAGCGGTTCGGCATCAGGGCGCCGCAGAGATTGGCATCTTTCAAATTAGCCTTCTTTAATCTAGCATCGCTCAAGTCGGCTTGTCTGAGATCTGCACCGCTGAGGTTTGCACCGCTCAAATCGGCTGCTTTCAGGTCTGCACCCCTGAGATTTGCACCAGTTAAATCGGCATTTCTGAGGTCGGTCTGATTTAATTTAGCATCACTCAAATTACTACATTTTAAGTTAGCAAACTGGAGGGATGAGTCTTTCAAAAAACTTTCGCTGAGGTTAGCATTTTCTAAATTTGCTCCCCTGATATCCGCCCTACTGAGGTCGGCCCTACTGAGGTCGGCATCGATCAAAAAGGCATTTCTCATATTGGCGTTGTTTAAATTAGTTTCCATTAAATCAGCCCCGGTCAAGTCGGCATCAATCAGGTCAGCCCTGCTGAGAATTGCACCGCTCAAGTTGACGCCAAATAAGTCTGCACGGCTCAAGGAAGCGCCGAATAGGTCGCATCGGGGACATCCCCTGGTTTCTAACAGTCGCTTGAGTAGAGGCAAATTTTGAGCTTGTAGGGGAACTGCTGCGAAAAATGGCAGTAGCAGTATCGCTGCTGTGAGAATTGTCAGTTTGATTTTAGTCATGTGGGTTTAAGTTGCTGTAGCTGCCGACAACAGTGAGTCTTCACTCTACTTTAATCTCGATCGGGGGCAAAGACGGAACGCGGATACTACTTACGCGGTTTTGGTGATAGTGGGGACATCGGGGCCCGCTGGCAGCTTCGCGTGGTGGCAGTCTCGGAGGGAAAATGACCTGCCTTTCGGGGGCGAGGATGCCTGTGGCAAGTAGCTTTTGGGGAAAAACGAGTGTTATTTTCGAGTTGGATTTTGCTACGGAGGACGATCGTCCTCCGTACAGTTGCTTAGTCAGTAAGCAATTGGCTTAGACTCTTTAGACATATTGCGGATGCGTTGCCTTCTGCAAGAAAGATAGCATTCTTGTGTAATCGCCGAAATAATACTGAGTAACTAAGTATAAAAAGTACGCCGTACTTGCGGCGGGTGTGGAGATTGGGTACAGCTAACACTTGCAGACGAGGAAAATAAATGTCTAACAGCATCAATGAACTGGCAACAGGCGGCAGAGGGATTACACTCATGTGGCAGATTGCAGACGAGCTAAGTTACACCCGGACACTCGACGGTCAAAATTGTTTGTTATTGACTAAAAATTATGCAGCAGAAGGTCTCGCTCGACCCAGAAGAATTAAAAAAGCTAGTGTTTTAGATGAGTTAATCCATCCGTTAAAACGATGGGACTGGCAGGATCAAGAACAGCAGGAAGAAGAGTTGAATGAAAGTCCCTCTCAAACAATTAGTCTGCAAGTCAATACTGACGTAAGTGCTTTAACTCAAGTTTTGGAGTGGTTTGAGGAGTTGAAAGATTTATCGCTTCCCCAGGAGGCTTGGTGGGCCTGTCAGCTAGCTTTAGCCGAAGGTTTCACTAATGCAGTTCGCCACGCTCACAAAAATCTGCCAGTTGAAACTCCTATTCAACTTGAAGTTATGGTATTTGCAGGATACTTGGAATTCAGAATTTGGGATTGCGGACAGGCTTTCGATCTTAATACTAAGCTCACAGAAAATCTGGCAGCAGATAGAAAACGCAGCTTAAATTTAGATAGCTTGAACGATACTTACTTTATGCCTAGCCTCTCGAAAACTTTAGGCGAGTCGCAGTTGCTAATTGCAGCGGGATAGTGATGTTATATCTAGCAATTTACTGACTGATAAAGATGAAAATGTGCTACAATAAAAACGGTGTTTAGGGGACGAGTTAACGGTGTTGTCTTTAGTGTACGAGCAGTTTTAAATACTGTCTTCGTACTGTGATTTTGGGTAAAAGCTATGAGGCTTGGGTGAGCCTCTAGCAGTTCGATCGAAAGCATAGTTTGTAAGGTGCGTCGCTCATCAATTGTGGATTTGATTGAGGGTTTTAGATCGCGACGCACCCTACAACTACTGTCAACTGCTATAATGACTAAAGTTATTACTACAAACCACTTTTATGGTAATTACTTAAATAGTTGAGATATCGATTAATGCGATCGTTCTTAGTGTCAAGTAAACGACTTGCCCAAGAGTGCAAATTAAGTTGCGATCGCATTTCTCGAAACACCAGAACATCCGCATGATTATTCAGAGGAAAAACGCCAGCCTCAAATCCAGCCGACTTGAGACGGCTAACAGTTTCCGCACCATCTTGCACCCATAATTGGCTGCTAATGCGAAACGCTTGACACGAATATTGACCGATCACAATTCCTCCCACCGACACGCTAGCGCATTCTCCACGATTGGAAAATTCTTCCAAAATAGCTTTTAGGTACTTTAGTCTTTCCACATTTTTTACTTGCTGCGGTGTAAATTTTACAATCACCATTTGTAAAACTTCTACAGGTTTTGCTCCTTGTACAAATTTAACTGGTTCCGGCAGCCAAGCATCTTCTATTGCCAATTCGTGAGGATTTTCCTGAGGATTTTCATCGGGATTTATTTCCTCGGCCGTTGCTACAGCTTCTATTGGTTTTGCATCGTCTACAATTATCTGAATTTCTTCCCCATCTTTCTCGATTTTTCCACTAATCAGTAATATCGCATTCTCCGTAATATGCTGTTCAACTTGCTCGTAAGTCTTGGGAAACACAACAGCTTTAATTTGACGTGTTAAATCTTCTAGTTGCAAAATCGCCATTTTATCCCCTTTTTTCGTCACCACAGGTTTAATCGCACCGAGCATGACAATCACTGAGACTTTCCCCTTTTTATCTGCTAGTTGTTCGAGGGTTACAACATCTCGATCTTGATTGGCGTGCATCAAAAACTTAAGGGGATGTTCTGAGACATAGAAGCCCAGCAATTCTTTTTCTAAACGCAATTTTTCCTGTTTGTCAAAATCTTTTACAGGTTTAGATTTGGGAGCAGAGTCATATTTAGTTGCGGACTTTCCGAAGTTAGTTCCTAACAAGTCAAATAGATTTCCTTGACCGCTTTCTCGGTCTTTCTTGCGGTCTTGCGCCCATTTAATTACCCCTTCGATGTCCTGTACTAACTGATTGCGGTTTTCGTCAATTTTGTCAAAAGCTCCGCATTGAATTAAAGCTTCTAAAGCGCGGCGGTTAACAGCATGAAGATTGACTCGATCGCACAAATCGGGTAAAGATTTAAACTGGCCCCCTTCATTTCGCGCCACCAAAATATTTTCAATTGCGCCCTCCCCCACATTTTTTACCGCCGAAAGCCAAACAAAATTTTATGTTTTGCAGATCCTGTCATCTCTTTAGGCAGCGGTGTAAAAGTAACTTCGGAACTATTAACATCCGGTGGCTCTACCTCAATCCCTAGCTTCAGGCAATTGGCAATATATCTCTGCACTTTATCTTGGTCACCACTGTTAGCAGTCAGCAGTGCAGCCATGTATTCTACGGGAAAATTCGCCTTTAAATAAGCAGTTTGATAAGTGACATAGGCATAAGCCATCGAGTGAGATTTATTGAAGCAGTTAGATGCGACCAAACTATTGTTTAGGATAAAGTTGTGGTCTCGTTCAACGCCAATATCATAAACTTTTTGAGTTCCTAGAGATTTGCGACTAATCATTTTAATCGTCCTTGTCATCTCTATATGTAGGGTACTCATGGACTTGATTTTTTTTAATTCTAATCCTCGTTCAAATATTGCGTCAATAGGTAACATTTGACCTTCATCAGTCCTAAACTTGTGGTCTTGAGTAGCGCGAATTATCTCACCATCTGCCAAACAATACTCAAAAACTTCTTGCTCCCCTCGGTGATGCCACTGTGCAATGGACTGTGTATAAATATAACCATGACGATCGACACTATAAACAGTACATTCAATTTTTTCCTCCACAATTTTGCCAATGGGCATCGGCCCATATTCCACAGTCACTATCTGCGTGTCATAGCTCAAACAATATTCGGCGAATTGTAGCATCTGCCCGAACAACTCTTCGGCAATTCTTTGAGCAACACCATTCTTAGTTGCCCCATCGATAAATGTTTCCTTTTGCTTCTGCATTTCTTCAGCCTTTTTCTTGCCCATTGCGCGGCGCAACAAGTCAGCTTGACCCAAAGAATACCCCGCTAAATCTTGAGCCATCCGCATAATTTGCTCTTGAAAACACAGCGTTCCGTAAGTCTCTTTTAAAATCGGTTCTAACAGCGGATGGTCGTATTTAACCACCTCTCTACCGTGTTTGCGATCGATAAATTGCGGAATCAAACCCGCATCCAGCGGGCCGGGGCGGTACAGCGCCAGAATAGAAGAAATATCATCTAAACAGGAAGGTTTGATTTTTTTGACTACATCCAACATCCCCGAAGATTCCAACTGAAAAATACCTTCTAAATCTCCTCTTTCTAAGAGTTTATAAGTTTTTTCTACATCACTTGGCAACTTTTTGATTCTCGTAAATGTCTCTTGAGCTCTGCGTTCTATATCAGAAGGCAAGGCTTCGGAATCGATAGTTTTATTTTGCGTTTGCTTAACATAATCAACGGTTTTTTGGAGCGTTGTTAAATTTTTCAATCCCAGGAAATCCATTTTCAGCAGCCCCAAAAATTCCAAATCTTCCATGAAATACTGGGTAATCACAGCACCATCGTTATTCTTTTGCAGCGGTACAATTTCATCGAGGGGCTGTGAAGAAATCACCACGCCGGCCGCGTGAACGCCATAGGTTTTGTTGGTTCCTTCAATCCGAATTGCCATGTCAATCCACTGACGAACTGGGACTTCGGTGCCAGTTTCTACATTTATGCAAATTGTATTTTCGTAGTTGTCTTTAAATTCCTGTGCAGGAGTTTCACCGGAAATCATCACTTTTAGTTTTTCCGGTTTTCCCCGCGACACCGGAATCATTTTTGCCATTTCGTCTGCTTTTTTGTAAGGGATGCCTAAAACTCTGGCAACATCTTTCAAAACAGCTTTTGATGTCATTCTGTTAAACGTAATAATTTGCGCTACGCGGTCTTCGCCATATTTTTCAGTAACGTATTTAATCATATCGTCCCGTCTTTCTATGCAGAAATCGCTATCAATATCTGGCATAGATTTGCGTTCGGGATTGAGAAATCGCTCAAATAGCAGCCCGTGATGTACGGGGTCTATATTGGTAATTTTGAGGACGTAGGCCACTAGAGAACCTGCCGCAGAACCGCGCCCTGGGCCTACGGGAATGTTATTGTCTCTCGCATATTTGATGTAATCCCAAACTACTAAAAAATATTCAGAGAAACCCATCTGCTGAAGCATTTTCAGCTCGTATTCTAGCCTTTGTTTGTAGACAGGAGGTATTTCATTGCGGCTGCGGATTTTGAGCCGTTCTAATAGTCCCGCCCAGGATATTTCTTCTACATAAGTATCGGCTGTATGTTCTGGAGGAATTGGTATGGTAGGAATCCGAGCTTCTCCAGTCAGGTCGTAAGATTTTACTTTATTTGCGACTTCTAAAGTATTGTCGATCGACTCTTGGATGATATCAGCATCTAAATGATCGCGAAACAGTTGCGCCATCTCGTCTGCGGACTTCAAATACTCCGTACCGCTGTAACGCATCCGCTTGTCTTCTTCAATCAGTTTATTGGTATTAATGCACAACAAAGCATCGTGAGCTTCTACATCGTTGCAAGAAATATAGTGAGAATCATTGGTAGCGACTATTTTAATGTTTAGTTCGCGAGCAATTTTGACAATTTCGACATTCACGATTCGGTCTTCTTGGGAACCGTGATCTTGAATTTCTAAATAGTAATCTTCTCCAAATACTTCTTGATACCATGTAGCAACTTCGCGGGCAACATCTAGCTTGCCCTGCAAAATCATTTGCGGAACTTCGCCACCCAAACAAGCGCTGGTAACAATTAAACCTTCAGAGTATTGTTTGAGCAGTTCTTTATTGATGCAAGGGCGGGCAAAAATACCTCTTTCAGGCATTCCCTTTAAATGGGAAATTGTGGTCAGCTTTACTAAGTTTTTATAACCTTGGGTGTTTTTAGCTAAAACAACTTGATGGTATTTTCTGCGACCTCTAACTTTAACTTCAATATCGCCGTTAACCACATACATTTCATTGCCAATAATCGGCTTAATATTTTTATTTCGACATACTTTGATGAGTTCGATCGCCCCATACATCACCCCGTGGTCAGTAAGGGCGATCGCGGGCATCCCCAATTCCACCGCCCGTTCTGCTAGCTGCTGTAGCTGAGATGCCCCGTCTAGCAAGCTGTAATCGCTGTGAATGTGCAAACCAACGAAAGACATAGCGATTTAAGATGTGAGATTTTAGATTTTAGATTGTACACCATCGGGGTTGAGAAAAGTCAACCGATTTTAGATTTTAGATTTTAGATTATTTCCGACCGATCGATCCGGGGGTTGTTACGTCGTAATACATCATTTACGCATCACAACCAAAGAAACCGGGTTTTTAGCCACATCTGTCGGTCATAGCGAAATTATCGCAAAAAACCCGGTTTCTGACCACCCGTGCATAACTCCTGAAACTCTTAATTTTCTTCTGGCGATGATTCTTTAGCTTTAATTACCGCTTCCCTAAATCCTAAAACCAATAAAATATTGGAAATAGTCAAGAATGATTCCGCAGCCCCATGCAGCCAATCGATGTTTGCTAGAGATTCATTGAAGGCAACTTTTGCATAAATTCCCGCCGGAATAGTGACGGCAACAAAAACCAGAGTGCCGTAAAATCCCATCAGTGCTAAACGCGGTGTTTTTCCCGATTTAGTTAAAAACCAGAGAAATCCCAAATAGGGAAACAGAGATAAGGCAAATAGAGTTTCTTTAGAAATCATTGGTAATGGGAATGGGGAATTGGTAATTAGTAACTGCGAATTGGACATTTGTGTCAACTGACAACTGACAACTGTCAACTGCTATAAATGTCGAACTTTTACAAACTTGCCTGTTTCCAATAACCTTCCAAATCTTTTACGCGCTCTTGCGTCACTCTGGCTCTGCAATAACCGTAGGTAGAACCAGCCAAAGTACCGCCTTCAAACTGCCCCATTTCATAATTGCAAGAGTCATCTCTAAACTTGAGCCAACTACGCTGTGCAACAGTCAATCTTTGCTTTTGTTTGCTTTTGAGTTTTGACTGAAGTTGCTGATATACTTGATTGAGCTTTCTGTCTGCTGCCTGAAACTCTTGACTAGAACACATATTCATGTCTACTGTCGTTTGAGGACTTTTGCAGTTAGGCTGTTGGGCAATTTGTACGGGAATGTTGCTGGCTTGGCTCGGTAGCAAAGATCCGGCTGTCAATAAAAGCAAACCCGCCGCAAACTTTGCCCAAATAGTGCTATTTTTCATAATTTTATCGGGAAATTTGAACGTGATACCAAATATAATATCTGAAAATCACCTGAAAATCTTAATTTTTAGGAATAGGTCAATGGGGGAATTTTCCCTATAAAACCCTAGAGCTTGTTTTCTTGTCTCTTCTGTAGGTTGGGTTAAGCATAGCGAAACCCAACAAATCACGAAAAATGTTGGGTTTCGCTCCTGGACCCAACCTACAATTTAAGCCAATTCTAGGTTGGGAAACACGCCCTAGTCCTGTTTAATTTTCTCTGTTGGCTGGACCGATCGCCAAATCCACCAAGCCGCTGCCCACAATGTAAAATTGCCGACGAGAGTCATCGTCGCTTGCAGGGTAACGAGCCATTCTAGGGCTGGGGAGTTATCAAAATAGTGCCACGTACAGGCACACATCGCGCTGACGAGAGCGGGCAACATCCCGAAGGAAAGCGCCCACCAAGCCCGATTTTGAGTGACTTCGCCGTAAGTCCAAATTAGCCAAATGGCGGCAATCCACTCGATAACGCTAGAGACGTGAATAATCCAGGTGGGAATTGACAAAGCGTGCATTTTTTGTATTGTGAACGAAGTTGAAAAATTGATCGATCGAGACTCATAACAAAAAGAAGAAGGGAAATGTAGTATCAAATTTCAAGTTTCAAATCTCAAAAAAATCTAAAATCTAAAATCTAAAATCTAAAATAGTAAGATTCCCCATCAGAAACAAAGGCTAGAAATGCGAGCAATTTTGTGCGGCTATTACGGTAAAGGCAACGGCGGCGACGAGGCGCTGCTGGCCTCGCTATTGCAAATGTTACCAGATGGCGTGACGCCGATCGTCCTGTCTGGCAATCCTGTCGAGACGAAACAGCGTTATGGAGTGCAAGCGCGCGATCGTATGAATGCCTTTCAAGTGATCGAAACACTCCGCAACGCTGACGCTCTAATTTGGGGCGGCGGCAGTTTAATTCAAGATACTACTAGTATTGCTAGCCCATTTTATTATGGCGGTTTGATGGGATTAGCGCAGCGGATGGGATTAAAAACTATTGCTTGGGCTCAGGGAATCGGCCCTTTGAAACGCGAAATTACTCGTAAGTTATCCCAGCGCTGTTTTGCGGGTTGTACCGGAGTTAGCGTGCGCGATAAGGGCTCGGCTACCCTGCTGGCTGATTGGCAAATTCCCTTTACTTTAGCACCCGATCCCGTGTGGGCGTTGGAAAATTACCCCGTGTCGGGTTTGTGGGATTTGCCTGCGCCGAGAGTTGCTGTTTGTTTGCGATCGCATCCTACCTTAACTCCTGCCCGTTTGTCAATCTTAACTCAGGCTTTAGTTGACTTTCAAAAAGCCACTCGTACCTTGATTTTACTGCTGCCTTTTCAAGCTTCGCAAGACTTAGCAATTGCCCAATATCTGCACGAAGCGCTGCCGAAAATAAGCCAGATTCTAAGTTTAGAAGATCCGAGGAAATTGAAAGGAGTATTCCGGGGAGTTGAAATGGCGATCGGGATGCGCTACCACAGTTTAATTATGGCAGCAGCCGAAGAATGTCGCTGTTTTGCCCTCAGCTACGATCCTAAAGTTAGCCAATTGATGGATGAGTTAGAAATGCCGGGATACTTATTATCAGAATTGCCAGACGATCCGTATTTAATCAGCAAAACCTGGATCGAACACTACGCTAACGGCGACGCCTTATCGCCAGAAAGGATAAAATTTATAGTAGATCGATCGCTCTTTCATCGGGAAGTCTTGCGAACCGCCCTCCTGCAATCTCCATAAGAGGTAAAATACCATGACAGTTAGTACAGCCGACTTAAAAATCACCTGGGAAAAATTGCCAGCGGATTACATTTTAGATGAGGAACCAGTGGAAAACATCGACCAACCTTTGCTAGCAGCCGCCTTGCGAGAAATCTTAGAAATAGCAGGGCTGATAGTCACAGGAATCTTAATTGCTCCCAATATGGGAATTTGCGCGACAGTAGACGAACAGTTAGTTATTAAATCCCCGGATTGGTTTTATGCTAGCAACGTACAACCGCCAGAGAATCAAGAAATTCGCCGCAGTTACACTCCCAACTTAGAAGGGGATATTCCGGCGATCGTCATGGAGTTTTTATCAGCTACCGCCAACGATGAATATTCTACTGTAGCGACTTATCCCCCCGGAAAATGGTATTTTTACGAGCGAATCTTGCAAGTACCAATCTATGCAATTTTTGCTCCTGCCACAGGAAGGCTAGAAGTTAACCAGTTGAATTCATTAGGAGAATATCAATCGTATATTCCAGATGCAAACAATCGTTATTGGATTGAAGTAATCGGATTATTTCTAGGTGTTTGGTACGGCACAAAAACTGAAAGAACCGGATATTGGTTGCGGTGGTGGGATGAAAGCGGCGAGATGTTATTGTGGGGTGCAGAAATGGTAGAAAGGGAAAGACAAGAAAGGGAAATTGCCCAACAAGAAGTCGAATTAGAACGGCAACAAAGGACGATCGCCCAACAGCAAGCCGAACTAGAACGCCAAGAAAGGGAAATTGCCCAACAGCAAGCCGAATTAGAACGGCAAGAAAGAGAAATTGCCCAACAGCAAGCCGATCGAGAACGAGAGCGATCGTCCATATTAGCCGCACAATTAAGAGCAGCAGGCCTTGAACCAGAAGCTTGATACAATAATTAGAAATGAAAAATCATAATCTTGCTATTTTTCATTTCTAATTAGCCTTGGGCGATCGCTAATTGGCGAACAAGAATTAGACAATAGTGCAAAAATCAATAATCATCTGCGTTAATCATCGTTAATCTGCCTTCATCTGCGGTTAAAAATCACATTCAGGAGACATCGAAATTGGCAAGAGTTAGAGTTCGGGAACACGTTAATCCTTTATCCATTAGATATCAAGCATCCGCCAGCCCCCCGGATTGGACAAAAATTTATGCTGACTTAAATTTGCCACTGCATTTAGATATTGGTTGCGGCAGAGGGCGATTTTTGTGGCACATGGCGCAAACCCAAACAGATTGGAATTTTCTCGGATTAGAAATTCGGGAACCGCTAGTAGAAGAAGCGAATGTTTGGCGGGATGAAAAAGGCTTGACAAATCTGCACTATTTATTTTGTAATGCCAACTGTTCCCTCAAGCCAATTTTAGAAACTTTACCCGCAGGTATTTTAAAGCGAGTCAGTATTCAATTTCCCGATCCTTGGTTCAAAAAAAAGCACCAAAAACGGCGCGTGGTGCAGCCGGAATTAGTGAATGATTTGGCAATTTATCTGGCAATTGGTGGCGAAGTCTTTATTCAATCTGATATTGAAGAAGTAGAAAGAGAAATGTGCGATCGCTTTTCATCTCATCCTAATTTCCAGCGTCAAAATAACGGCGAATGGCTGGCAGAAAATCCCCTGCCCGTTGCTACTGAAAGGGAAATTGCAACTCTGAAACGCGGCGAACCAGTTTATCGGGCATTATTTCGCAATTCGGGAGGTTGAAAACCTATTTTTATGCGAGTTATACCATTTCTCTAAAAGGTTTCTACAATAGCGATCGAGCAGAATTAACGATCGTTTCTGTTGGTAAAAGCTACTATTGCATTATTTTGGAGAATTGGGATTGTTTAGTGTTTTCAAAAAATCTAATTTTTATTAACCGCAGAGGACACAGAGAACGCAGAGGAAGAGAAAGAGAGAGTTTAATGGCAAGCTACTATAAATTTTGAAGAATACCGATATAATAGAAAAGAGTCGAGATCGGAGAAAACATATGTCTCAATCTGTTGTGCCAGCGATCGAAGAAAAGTCAGCCGATACCTCGGTAACATTAACTTTTGAAGAGTACAAAGTTTATCAGAGCAAAGACGATGTAAAATACGAGCTGTACAAAGGCAAACTAATACCGATGGCAACAGCTAGCGCATTACATACAAGCATCTGCGAATTTTTGGTATACAAATTGCAGCGTTGTTTGGCGGAAAACAATCTAGATTTAGTAGTAAAAACTTCTGTAGGAGTCAGAACAGAAGAAGCTACATCCCGCATTCCCGATGTAGTTGTCTGCACGGAAAGTTTATGGCAGCAGGTGCGCGCGCGAGCCGGATCTGGCATCCTAGATTTTGATGAAACACCGTTATTAGTAATTGAAGTAGTCAGTCAAGATCGGAGGGTAGATTATGTAACTAAAAGAGGAGAATACGAACAAGCTAACGTAGCAGAATATATAATCGTCGATCCGACAGCAAACAAACAGCGGGTGCGAGATATGGCATTCATCGATGGTGATGACGTTTATACAGAGGTAGATTACTTACCAGGACAAGAAATGATACCTGCTGTATTTCCCAATCTAAGATTATCGGTCAATGAAATACTTTGTCCGCCATTGGTAGAAGGCTTGATTAAAGAAGAGCAAGCAAGGTTGCAGGAACTCGAACAACAAGCTGAAACAGAGCGGCAACGTGCCGATAACGAGCAGCAACGTGCCGATAACGAGCAGCAACGTGCCGAAAGATTGGCGGCGAGGTTGCGGGAATTGAATATAGATCCTGATTCTATTTAAGAGATAGGACAAGGTAAGTTAAACCCAAGAAGGCAGCCACATCCTAATTTTCCATTCTATTTGCGACAAAGGCAATCCCAAATAGATAGGCATCCAAAAAATAAAAGCACCCACAACCAGAAAAATAATAGTTACTCCCATCCCTCGCAGGCGAGTTTGAGGGCTGTGCAACCACCTATCAGTCCACCAAGCAAGTGCCAGCGATGCAAACACAGAACAACCCATATAATGATATAAAAATATGCAGCGAGTCACCTTTACCCAAGGCAGCAAATTAGCCATCCAGTTAACTATTAAATAGAGTGTTAGCCACATTTCCGCAGTCGGTGGAAAAAACAAAATCGGCCGTTGCTGTTCGATTAGTTCTACAGAAGCCTCGCTGCGCGTTTTCCACCACACCCATATCCGGTGAACTAAAATTCCTGCTACTAACATTAAAGCTAGAGTTGACAGCCACCACAGGAAAGGATTTCCCATCGCATGAACGTCAAAAATCACCTTATTTGCACCTTCTGGCAAAGATGGCAAAACCGGATCTGGCTGTGCATTGCTGCTGGCAGTTTTGTAGAAGTAAACTATCGGGCGTAGCATCAAAGGCCAAGTGTACCATGCTGCACAGTAAGGATGCACATCTGGCCCACTTTTAATCCGCTGGTGATAAGTCAAAATTTCTGTTTGCATCTGCCAGAAATTGGGAGTTGGATTGAGTAGCAGGTGAGGAATCCAAGATATGCTGTAAACTAAAATAGGAATCACTGCTAGAGTCAACCATACTTCAACAAAAGTTAGCTGAGTCAGTTTTTGAATGGGACTTTTGGCAGGAATTAGGGTAGAATTTTCTTCTGTTTGCTGTTCATCATCTTCTCTGTTTCCCTGAATAGAATTCACCGTCCAAGCGCATATTAAAATTAGATAGGTGCCGAAGAGAAACCATAATCCGTTCCATTTGATGGCAGCAGATGCGCCAAAACCAATCCCTGCTAGTATTAACCAAAGCCAGCGTTTTTTGCCTTCTGCATCTACGGATTTTAAAAGAAATAACTGACCTAAAATTCCAAATAACACCAGATAAATGTTATTCAGTGCATAGCGAGATTCGACTAAAAATAAACCGTCACAGGCAGCAAACAAGGCAGCAATCAAAGCATAACTGTGGCGTCGCACTAGCTGATAGGCTAATGCTCCCACAACTAGCGGAATAAAGGAACCTGTAAGAGCATTTAGCCAGCGGTAATCCCAAGGAGAAAGCAGGGAGCCCGCCAGCGGGTTGATGGCTGTTTTGCCGAAGGGCAGGTGGGTGCCGATCGCAATGCCGATCGCAATTATGTACTGACTCAGCGGCGGGTGAGCGTTGAAAAAAGGCGTTTTTGTGAGATAATTGTTGGCAAATTTAGCGTAGTAAACCTCGTCAAATACTAAAGTGTTAAATCGCTCTAGTTGCCAAAAGCGCAGAATTAAGGAGAAGAGGAAAATGCCGAGCATTCCTAGGGAAAAAACCACAATTGGTTTTTTGAATTGTGTTTTGTTGAGTCTCATAAAACAGCAGAAAATATAGATGCTAGATTTCAGAACGATCGCATTAAAATACTAATTTGAGAATAGCGCAAACAGTTGACAGTTGACAGTTGACAGTTGATAGCAAACAATTGACACCAAACAGTTAATTTTTAGGGGCGGTGCCCCCGTGTCCGCCCAGTTTTTCAGACGGGGGAAAGTGTACCAGTTCGAGATTCGATCGACTATGATAGCAGTTAATCGGTTTTTTGAGCGATGGTTTATGAATCTCTCTCTTTGGACGTGGAGACGTTGGGGTTTAGCTGTAGCTGCGAGTATCCTGCTAGCATCTTCCGCAGAGGCAAATCCCAAGACATTTGAAAACTTTAACGAGTGGTGCGCTAACAAAGATAATTTGAGTCCGGAAGCAAAACATACGGTGGAAGTTTTGCTATTAAAAGCCAAGACACAAGAGTGCGATCGCGCGCAAACAACTCTTACCAATCTAACAGAACTTTCCCTAGAATCAAATCAAATTGTCAATCTCGAACCGCTATCGGGATTGACAAACCTGAGATTGCTTAACCTCAATAAAAATCAAATTGCCAATCTCGAACCGCTAGCGAAATTGACTAATCTCAAACAACTTTATTTAATTCGCAATCAAATAGTCGATCTCAAACCATTATCCAGCTTAACCAATCTGACAAAACTCAACCTCAGTCTCAATCAAATCGCGGACGTGCAACCGCTATTTCAACTTACCAATCTAACTGAACTCATCCTCAATTTCAATCAAATCTCCAGCATCAAACCTTTATCGCAACTAACTAATTTAAAACAACTTTTCCTCGAAGCCAACCAAATCTCCGATGCAACACCGCTATCGGGATTGACTAATCTGACAGGACTTTCCCTAGCATCCAATAAAATTGCAGATTTATCGCCACTGTCAAAATTGAATAATTTAGAATTCCTCTATCTCGGTCAAAATCAGATAAATGATGTGCGATCGTTATCGAGATTGAGCAATCTCCTAGTGCTATTTCTCGAATCCAATCAAATCGCAGATGCGGCACCTTTGGCGGGATTGACAAATCTGACAACCCTGAACCTCAGCAAAAATCAAATCACAAACGTGACAGCTTTATCAGCATTGACTAAGCTGACAAATTTTGACCTGACTGGCAATCCAATTCCAGCCAGTGAAGCAGACAAATTAATTCAAAAAAACAAACAACTCTTAAATCAACAAATAGAAGAAGCCGACACATTGATGCAAGAAGCGAGTCAACTGTTCGATCGAGAAACAGCAACAGCTTACCGCGAAGCATTGCAAAAAATTGAGGCAGCGCGATCGATTTACCAACAACTAGGAAATGTGGAGGAAGAAGCTAAC
>JAAUPI010000309.1 GCA_012035135.1 Microcoleus sp. CSU_2_2 | reverse complement strand
TCACCATTTTTCTGTACCTCAACCGGGTACTAGAAATGCTCAATATCGAGCCTTTGGTGTAGGGTCTGTTCCTAGACCCAATCTTTGAAAAATACTCGATCGAGCGATCGCACCTGCGGAATGTGGGGTCTAATGGTAAGGTGCGTCGCTGATCGATTGTCGATTTTTTGGAGGGATTCAAGGTGGCGACGCACCCGAAGACTAATGGTCAGGTGCGTCGCTGATCGATTGTCGATTTTTGGAGGGATTCAAGGTGGCGACGCACCCGAAGACTAATGGTCAGGTGCGTCGCCGATCGATTGTCGATTTTTGGAGGGATTCAAGGTGGCGACGCACCCTACGACTAATGACTTCTTCTTTCTTCCTTCTACTTACCAATCGATGAAATCATCTAGATCTGACTCAGAAGATAATTCAGGAAAATCCGGTTCAGATTCCCAACTAAAACTCTCCGACTCCCAAATTTCTAACTCATTTGACAAATCAGCTACTTCTCCATCTAAAAAATTAGCCAAATCCCTCGCTGCATTGATGACATTCTGCGCGTCAGCGCGGATCTCTACAGCCTGAAGGTTAGAGTCATTCTGAGGGGCGATCGTCCCGTTAGTCTGTCGCGACATTTCGGCAACTGGCGGCACATTGACGGGCGTATTTTCAGGTGCTGAGAGGCGTTTTTGCTTGTCTCTCTCATCCCCAAAAAATCATCGGTAATCTCAGAATCAGGTAAATTTTGCACCTGTTGACTGCGATCGTCGATATTAGAATTCCTAGGGTTTGCGCCAACACCTCCGTTAGAAGTTGGCAGATTATGGGAGAGATAACTATTAGTTTCAGTAGAATTTGTCACTCCCAATTTAACTGTTACTTGACGGTTAAAAACTTGCTGAAAAGCTTCTTGAATATTAGGTACTTTGTCTTTAACCATATTGAGCAACGGCTGAGAACTAATCCTCACATAAGCAGCATCATTGCTAAAACTTACTAGATGTCCGTGTTGGCGAAGCAGGGATTGAGTACCGTTTGGTCGCACGCGGGCAAGTACCTGTTCCCACACTCGATTTAGATCGATTTCATTAGCGGTAGTATTACTGGAATTAGGGTGTGAAGCAGTTGTTTCAGCGGTTGGTATAGGTGCGGAAATTGGCGCAGGAGATGTGTTTTCTGTTCGATTAGCAATAGGCTGGGAAGTCGGAGCGATATTTTGCGAATTTGGAGCTGAAGATTGTTCTATATTAGCTGTCTGGCTTCCCGGACGATTTGGCAAACTAGGAACTGAAGATTTTTCTATATGAGCTGTCTGGCTCCCCCCCTTAGCAAGGGGGGGTTGGGAGGGGTGAATTTGTGGGGAAGCAACTATTTCCCCTTGTTTACCTGCTGGTTGCTGCTGAGTTTTAATTGCTGAAGGCAATAATCCTAACAGTGTTACTTCCAGCCATAAACGCGGCTGAGTGGTATTTTTAATTTGCACTTCGTGGGTTTGCAGGTGTTTCTGAGCGACTAAAATTAACTCGGTCTCCCACTTCAAGGCAAAATTGCAAAGTTTCTCCCAAGTTGCATCTGTTAAAGCTACTAAATCTGACCGTTTTGGTGCAGCTTTAGCTATTAACAAATCTCGATAAAAACTAGCGAGATTCTGTAGCACAATTAGCGGTTCTCGACCGCGATCCATGAGATGACGGGTCATGTCTACTAAGGCTGTAGGGTCATCTTTGTCAATAGCTTGCAGCAGCTCCATTAAGTCATTTTCTGGGACTGCACCAACTAAATCCCAAACTGTTTCGATGGTTACTTGACCAGGAAATAAGCTTAGTTGGTCGAGCAAACTTTCGGCATCTCGCAATCCACCTTGGGCGATTTGAGCGACCATTTGTACTGCATCGTTGGCAATATTGATATTTTCTAGTTTGGCAATTTTCTGCAAGTGAGCGGTCATTGATTCGAGGGGAATGCGCCGGAAATCGAATCTTTGACAGCGGGATATAATGGTTGGCAATACTCTTTGAGGGTCGGTTGTTGCGAGGACGAATACGACGCGATCGGGTGGTTCTTCTAAAGTTTTTAATAAGGCATTAAATGCCTGGGTACTGAGCATATGAACTTCGTCTATTACATATACTTTATAACGGCATTGTACGGGAGCAAATTGTGCCCGTTCGATCAAATCTCGGATGTTATCTACCCCTGTGTTGCTGGCGGCGTCAATTTCGATGACATCTAGTGTGGAACCTCGGGCAATTTCTTTACAAACGTTGCATTTACCGCACGGATTGGGGGTGGGGGCATCCGTAGAAATACAGTTGAGGGATTTAGCAAAAATCCTAGCACTAGAGGTTTTACCGGTGCCTCTAGGGCCGGTAAATAGATATGCTGGTGCTATCCGATCTTGCAGGAGGGCGCTGGTGAGGGTTTGGGCGATCGCTCTTGGCCGACTAATTCGGCAAAGGTTTGAGGGCGATACTTGTGATGGAGGGGTTCGTAGGTCACGATCGAGTGTGGATTGTATTAACTGCACTGTTAGTCCGGGAGATACTGTTTGATCGCACCACCGCTAGACTCTCAAAGCAAGTCCCTAGTTAGCGAACTTACCGGATCTAACCGTTGGTAGCAACTAGCACCATCATGTCTGGGCGCCTCGATGTCCGGGCGATCGGTCGTTCTCCTGAATGTTTTTTGGGTTCAATCCTAGAGTTACTCTTAATTTATGTGTATTCACTCTTGTTCTCCTAGAAAATGCGCCCACAGAAAAGCCAATTTTTGCATCTATATTGGTATACTATATCACAGAGTATTCACCATTTATTTTTATCCCTTCAAGTATGCAATTCTCAAATATTTCGGAAAGCTGCTTGCAGTTAAAGATAAAGTATTAATTAGAGGGTGCCTGTTCGAGTTGTGGAAATCCAGTTGTAGAAAGATGGTGGTGGAAAGATATCAATGTTGGTCGATCGGCTGTACAGCCAGCTCTACTCTGGAGCCTTGTATAAATATAGTGTCAAATTTTACCCTTTAAAAGCCCATGTCAACCCAAATAATCCTTGTAGAGCCAAGGTTGGCAGTAGCCTCTCCCAAACCCAAACAGGCTAAACCTGCTACTGGTTTACCCTCAGACCAAATCTTGATGGGAGCGTCGGGATTACTGTTGTTATTGCTTGTCGGTTTAGCGTTGTTTGCTAAGCTCAAAATAGGCGATTTGAGCAAAAAGCTCAAATTTGAGGAGTTTAGAAATCGGGAACTTCAGAAAAAATACAAGCTGGCTTTGGAAACCATGTCAAAAATGGAAAAAAATCCCGACCTGATCCATTCACGAGACTTTAATTTAGACTACCTGAGAATGCGGATGGCGGAAGAAGTATTTCACTTTGCCATTGTGAATCAAATTAAGGTAAAAGTCAAAGACAAAATTAGTATTGCCCTGCGTCCGACTCAGGGTGCAGTAGGAGATAAAAACGGGACTGCGGGCAGTGGTAGGCAAGTGGATTCGATGTTTGATATCGAATACGAAACTGGCGATCCGGCGGTAAAAGTAGAGAAGCGAGTGCTGTTTCGGATTCAAATTAAGCTGATGAAACTGCCAACTCAGGCAACGTCAGCGACAATTAATCAAATTATTGACTGTTTGGAAACTTACCTTAGTCCTTCAGACGATCATGATAGTTGGCAGCCAACAATTCAAGGTCGTATTGTTCATATTGAGTGGGATCAAAAGGCAAAACCGACGCCGATGTTGGTGCTAGAACAGTCGAATGAAGGAGTGAATGTTACTTTTAGAACTACTAGAACTCCTGCGGGCATACCTGCAACTGCCAATGAAAGTCAGCTTACCGCTGTCAAGGGCGGAAAAGGTGCTAAGAGTGCGAGTAAAGGTGCTAATAAAAGTGCGGCTAAGACTCCTGCGAAAACAGGAGCTAAACGTCCCGGTTCCCGGAAGTAATTTGATTTGAATTAACTTTATTTGTCGGAAAGAACGCCTGTTGTGGTCGGCGTCGCTGTGTCTTGTGCAAGATAGCCGTCTTCCATGTGAATAATGCGATCGGCTATATCTAAAATCCGGTTATCGTGGGTGACGAGTAATATTGTACTGTGCTGTTCTTTGGCTAAACTTCGCATGATTTCTACTACATCTCGACCTGACTTGCTGTCTAGTGCTGCTGTGGGTTCGTCGGCTAATATTAATTTGGGTTGACTGACTAATGCCCGGGCGATCGCAACTCTTTGTTTTTGTCCGCCGGAAAGACTGTCTGGGTAATAATCTATTCTGTCTCCCAACCCTACAGCTTCCAGGATTCCTTCTATTTTATCATTAGTTTCTTGGCTGGAAAGATGGTTGTGCAATTCTAGAGACATTTGCACGTTTTGCCGCGCTGTTAAACATTTGAGCAAATTGTGAGCTTGAAAAATATAACCGATGTCGCGACGAACTTCTACTAATTTATTTTTTCTTGTCCCCCGCAATTCTTGGTCGAGAATTTTTAGGCTACCTTCTTGAATCGATCGTAAAGCTCCAATTAATGTTAATAATGTGGTTTTTCCAGACCCAGAAGGTCCGGTCATTAATACAATTTCTCCGGGATAAATTTCTAGGTTGATATCAAATAATGTGTGTTTGCGAAGTTGTCCTTCGCCGAAAGAATGATTGAGATTTTTAATTGAAACAACTGGTGTAGCGTTCATTCGATTTTTGATTTTTGATTTTCGATTTTCGATTGGAAAAGAAGAGCCTCGAAAGTTCGATCGCCTCCTTTCCCTATCCTCAAAAAATAGAGCCACAACCAAGGCTCAAATGAGATCGGGATCGATGCCCTGCGATCGTAAATAAGCGGCTAATCGCTCTTTTTGTTCTCGTTCACGATCGGCGCGTTGGCTTTCAGCATCAGCTCGTTGGCGTTCCTGTTCGACGCGCAGGCTTTCCAGTCTAGCTCGCTCGCTCCCGGTGAGTAACAAATTCCCCTCGCTATCCCACCAGCGTAACCATTGCTGTGCCTGATTTTGATAGCTACCGGACCATACACCCAACTCTACTCCCATCAGGTCGATCGGATAATGTCCGCGATCGTTCGCCTCCAAGCGAATATAACGAGT
>JAAUPI010000308.1 GCA_012035135.1 Microcoleus sp. CSU_2_2 | reverse complement strand
TCTCTCAGGCTCGTCGTCTGGCTCGTCTGGCTCTGGTCGCGCGTTCTTCTTCCCTCTTCCCTCTTCCTTCTTCCTTCCTTTTGAGAATCGATCGAGCAAGCGCAGTTGTCGCCACAATTCTCGATTTAACTCCAAACTAGGATGAATGCAGCGCAAAGCTTGCAAATCTCCCAGCATTTGCAAAGCAACTTTCCAGTAAGGAGCTTGCAGAATGTATTTCAATTCGCTTTTTAGCCGCGTTTCCAAAGCCGGAACTCGACCATTTTCCCCTTGGATTCGGTAATAAATTCCGCTTTCCAAAGCGTGGCGAATATATCCTTCCGTCTGCGGCTCTATTTCAAATCCCAAGCGCACCGCAAACCGCACGGCTCGATAAATTCGCGTCGGATCTTCGATAAAACTATTGGCGTGCAACACTCGAATTTTCCTGGCTTTCAAGTCCTGCAAACCGCCAAAAAAATCTAATAGTTCGCCCGATCGCGGAACGCTCAAACGCACAGCCAAAGCATTTATTGTAAAATCTCTGCGGTACAAATCTTGACGGATAGAACTCGCTTCAACTTCAGGGTTGGCGGCTGGATAGGGATAGAATTCAGTGCGAGCAGTGGCAATATCCACCCAGAGAGAGCCGAAAGCAGAGTTTTTGTGCCACAACAAGGCGGCGGTTTGAAATTGACCGTGAATATCCAAACGCGAGGCTGGGTATAACTTTTGCAGCGCTGAGGCTAAGTTAACGCCAGCACCTGCATCGGACGATCGACCATCACCATCCACTACTAGATCGATGTCCGTTAAGGCTAGTTTATGATTGGGAGCTAACAATAAATCCCGGACGGCTCCACCGACAATATACAATTGCCAGCCGCGCTGCTGTGCGATGTTGGCTGCTTGAGACAATAACTGCCAAAGTTCGGGACTTACGTGCGATCGTAACAACTGCTCAATAGATTCAGGCAAAGGACAATAGGGTAATTCTCCGCGATTTCCCGATTCAGAGTTTTGCTCCCTAGTTTTTTGCTGGTGCAATTCTCGCAGCACGTCGGTGCGAGTCACAATTCCCACCAGTTGGCCGTTTTCCAAAACGGGTAAGCGTCCGATATCGTATGTCACCATTAAAGATTCTATTTCCGGCAGCAAGGTATCGGGGCTAATAGTTTTTAACTGCCAAGTCATGTAACCCTTGACGGGGGCGTGACTGAAACCGTGATGCAGGGCGATGTCAATGTCGCGGCGAGAGATAATTCCCGCCAGCAGATCGCCCTCATCGACTATCGCCAGCCCCGAATGCCCGTAGCGCAGGAGGATACGGTGAGTCTCCCCCACGGAGGTTTCCGGGCGAATTGTCCGCACTGGAGATGACATTAATTCGCGGGCGGTCAGCGGGTGAGGAATTTGAGCTTTGAGCCCGTCAGCCAACCGTTCTAAAGTCAGCAGGGGGTCAACATCGCGGGTAGCAAGGGAAGCGGCACGGGCGTGGCCTCCGCCGCCAAGGGGTTTAAATAATTCGTTGAGATTAGTTCCTTCAATGCGCGATCGACCGATAATAGTTAAACGATTGGAAACTGGCGATTGTCCGGAGTCTGAAGCTATGTTGCGGTTGTCTTTTTCACCAAATTTATAAACATTCCCTAAAAGCAGAGCGTCTGCTTCGGTCAAATCCATCAAACGAGTCGCCAGAGTAGATAAGCCAGGAACGTAGGCATCAGTTGCAAGCAATATCCAGCCTGCGGTGTAACCGTGCAAAGTTTCCAATCGCAAATTATTGAGTGCTTCCTTGAGCAAATCCTGCAACTGAGGCGACAAACCGGGTTCTACATATTCAGCGATTACCCGCAAACTCGCTCCCTGTTCCATCAACCACGCCAAAGCACTTGCATCGCGCGAGGTTGCGCCTTCAAAGGTGAGGGAACCTGTATCGACATGGATGCCGAGTGCCATAACTGTGGCTTCCGAAGGATCGAGAAGAGATGCTTTATCGCCCTTTCCCGCTTCATCGGTCATCTTTTCTCTGAGCTTTTCAACAATTAAAGTAGTAGTAGCTCCGACTGCTTCGAGCTGCGTGGTGGTGGCGGGTATGTCAGAATGGGCTTCTAGATGGTGGTCGAAAACAGCAATTTCGGTGACGTGTGGCAAATCCAGCCACTCGGCGGCTTTTCCCAAACGATCGCGGTTGTTAGCATCAACTATAGAGATCGATCGAATATGTTCTGAGTTTACCGATCGACGTTCGATCAACGGGTACTCATCGCGGTGCAGTGCCAAAAAATCCCGCACCGTCGGGTGACATCCCCCAGTCAACACGATCCTACTACCAGGACGCAGCACGCAAAGTCCCACCGCCGCACCCAAGGCGTCAAAATCTGCTGTTGTGTGACACAAAACTAAGTCCATAGTCGGAAATCCCGCATTTTTAGCCGAGACAGGCACAATTTTTCGCCCTCTGACACTGGGCGAGCTAATCACACTGTAACCCAACCTTCGTCTAGTATTGATTCCAGTTTCATTTGCAGCAGCCAACAATGGTAAAATTTAGCTAAGCAGACGGGAATCCCCAAACCATAATCTTTGATTTTGTCTGGGATGAAAGACGCGCGATTTGTATTCAACAAGTGGGGCTGGACGTGTTCCTCACTATAAAACGCTGTAGAGGGAAATAACTTGTAGTACCTCGAAGGAAGCTTTTGATATCCTTAACAGGACTCTTAAGAAGCCCACTGCATACTGCTTGCGGTTGCTGTTGGGAGTACGTCACACCGCTGACTGCTGTTCGCGCAACTGAGAATTTGCACGGACAAGTCGAATTTTATCGCACGGTTATATCGAAAGGAGAAAAGATGTTATCAATTCTGTTTCAAGTGGTTTTACTGGGTCTGGTACTACTGTCTTTTGTGATGGTAGTTGGTGTTCCAGTTGCTTATGCCTCTCCCCAAAATTGGGATCAGTCTAAGTCCCTAATTTATGCTGGTTCTGGTCTGTGGTTTTTGCTGGTTATTGCAGTGGCTGTTTTGAACTTTTTGGTGGTTTAAATTCGGCGGACGATCGATCGAACGCAAGAATCAATCTGAAGGTAGAATGCAGAAGGTAGAAGCTAGAAGGCAGGGATTTTCTCGATAGTAAAGCTGATAGGTGATTACATTCGGGATTCTGAGACTATGCTTCTACCTTCTGACTTTTGCCTTCACGCGATCGCACAAAAATCTAAAATCTAAAAATCTAAAATATAAAGTAGAGCAATATGACAGTTTTCGAGGGGACATTTACTCAGACAGAATCTTTACGATTTGCGATTGTCATCGGTCGTTTTAACGATTTGGTTGTCGGCAAACTTTTGGAGGGATGTCAAGATTGTTTGAAACGCCACGGAGTTGATACAAATCCTCACGGCACTCAGGTGGATTATTTTTGGGTGCCGGGAAGTTTTGAAATCCCTTTGATTGCTCGCCAAGCTGCTCTTTCTCGCCGCTATGATGCCGTGATTTGTTTGGGTGCAGTGATTCGAGGCCAAACTCCTCATTTCGATTTTGTAGCTGGTGAAGTTTCTAAGGGAATTGCGGCGGCTGCGTTTCAAACTGGAGTGCCGGTGATTTTTGGAGTGGTGACGACGGATACAATGCAGCAGGCTTTGGAAAGGGCCGGAATTAAGAGCAATTTGGGCTGGAATTATGGGATGAGTGCTTTGGAAATGGGCACTTTGATGCGGCAAGTGAAGGGTTTGGCAACAAATTCTTACGATCAATTACCTGTAGCTTCTGCTGTGCAAGTGCTGTCAGGTGACATGAATCGGGCGATCGCCCCTGATGTATCATCTGATAGTTGACAGTTGACTGTTGGCAGTTAAAAGGGGTCACTGAGCTTGTCGAAGTGTTGGCAGTTGAGTGAATTGCATATTTTTAGTAACTTTAGGTAAGCAAGGCGATGACTTCTGTAACTGCGAAAAGATTCTCGATCGAAGAATATCACCGTTTGGAAGAATTGGGATTTTTCGGCCCAGATGACCGAGTTGAGTTGATTCGTGGAGAAATTATTAAAATGGCTGCTAAAGGTACGCCACACTCTGTCTGTAATTCGCGGGTGTTTGGAGAATTATACACGATAATGGGAAAAAGGGCGATCGTGCGCGGTCAAGAACCAATTATTTTGTCTCCTGATAGCGAACCAGAACCTGATGTTGTTATTGCTCGCAATCGACCGGACGAATATTTATCTTCTCACCCGGAACCTGCTGATATTTTGTTGGTAATTGAGGTTTCTGATTCTACTTTGAAATACGATCGAGAAACTAAGTTATCTCTCTATGCGGAAGCTGGGATTGCTAATTATTGGATATTTAATTTAGTTGATAATCAACTGGAAATGCACGAAGAACCTTATCAAAAAAGACAAGGTGATTTTAATTATCGATCGCAACGAGTAGTTCTGTCCAATGAGACTGTCGTAATTCCAGGTTTCCCAGATTTATCTCTGGATTTGTCTTTGGTGTTTCCAGCCTAATTTAAAAGTACGATACAATCGAGATTATAAAACCCATTTGATATTTTGAGGACGATCGATCGCCTAGATACTGATTTCAGATTTAAAGGATATCAAAGTGGGGTACAAAAGGACACCAATTTTTTGACAAATCTGTGTTTTGTACAAAGTGGTGTTTTGTCGTGACCGGCGATCAAATATATCATCTACAGTCCAATTTGTCAAGGATTACTCCTAACGATGTCTCCAGTGCTTGTGTAACCTTCTAGCTTTCCGCATACTAATCACTAGACAAAGGAAACCACGACATGATCCAAACCATATCCAAAACAATCACGTTTGATGAGTTCGTTGCCTGGTATCCAGAGAACTCTGTCCACAAGTACGAACTACACAACGGAGTAATTGTTGAAATGCCTTTAGGCACCGGCGACCATTCGGAAGTTACGGGTTTTATAAGCTCAAAACTAGCGGTTGAAATTGACCGTCGTGAATTACCCTACTCAATCCCTGGTGACTGCTTACTCAAGCTTTGCCGTAACGAATCTGGTTATCAGCCAGACGTAATAATCCTAGACAGAACCGCACTTGCTTCCGAACCACGCTGGAAAAAAGAATCCATCATCA
>JAAUPI010000039.1 GCA_012035135.1 Microcoleus sp. CSU_2_2 | reverse complement strand
TCAGAACTTTCTTGACTTCGTTGATGACTTTTGAGTCGGAAAACTCACCTTCACCGTACATTTGAGTTCGCAAGCTCAGCCCCATATTGAAGACAACCCGCCGGAATCCTGCGTGTTTTGCCATCAATGTCGCTTCTTGGTTATTTAATTTGAGCGCTCGCTTGATGGCAAACATTGATATTTAGTAATTTTGAATACAACCAGATGTCAACTATTTATCGGATCAGTGCTATTCTACATTACTTGTCAGCAACAGTACAGTCGCCAAGCTAGTTGGTTCAACTCGCGCTCCCAGGCTGTCACTGCTGCTAATTCGACTGAATTCGTCAATTTGGGTGCAAGCGCCACCAAATCTAAGGCGGTTTTTGCAGGCAGGCTGGCTGTTGGGATCGAACCCGTGCGCCCCCAGTTGCCCCATTCAGCCTTGCTATTGCTTTGGCTCTCTGACACTCGATCGACCCAGAATCTAACACGCGATCGACTCCATAGCAAACTGTATCTAGGTGAAATCCTTCCTAGGAGTGATTTTCAGGCGATCGATCTATAAATTCCAATTAGACACTATACCTGCAGACAGTTCTAAAATCTCATCGGCGGTTGAGTTGACTCTTAAACGGTTGAATGTCAATCTAGGAACAACACAACTTATTTTTGTGTCATTTTTCCATAAAGCTCTCAACTGTAGCCCTCATACAACTACACTTTTAACACACCATTCATTGAGGAGTGTCTGTCAGGAACCCAGGGCTTTAGCCACTGGGCTTGTAAGAGTAATCTCACAAGCCGTTCTGACCAGCCTAAGACTTTCGAGGTCTACGTTTTTTGAGTCACGACACCCTGAAATACGTAGCTAGTTTCTGGCTCTGTCATTTGTAGTTAAACAATCTTAAGGTCACTGAGATAGTGCTGCAAGTCTAAAAAGCTCACTAAACATTGGCGAAGCTAACTTTACCCGCAAGGAAGTTTTGGAGACAACCAGATCTCCACGGAGGGGTGTTCCCTGAGCCTGTCGAAGGGCAACCATACCCCTCCACCCCAAAAAATGTAAAGCCGTCCTAGAAGCACGGAGTTTCAAACCCATTTTTCTGATGAATAGTCTATTTTCCAAGTCTGCTTTTGCGTTAATAAATCTTGCAGCTCTAGCTGTTTGTTGTACAGCCCTGTCAGCTCAAGCTGAAACTGGTAACTTGCCAGAAGCTGAGACAACTGCAATTTTGCCAGCTCAAAATATCGATCGACTTTCCGAGCCGGTGGCAACTTCAGCAATTAAACCAGACGCAGAAAAAACTGCTACTAATACAAAAATTGATGCTATCAGATCGATCGAACTAAATGCCGGAGTCAAATCCGAATCCGAAACAGCCATTGCAGCAGCTTTGCAACCAGATTCTAACTCAGAAGCATCTGTTGCCGCGCCTAAAAAATCAGAAGCAGCAACTTCGGAAATTGCCGCTCCCAAAAATGAGCAAAATATATCTGTTACTGCCGAGATTAACAACTCTGAAGAAACAGCTACCATTGCTGACAATAGCGTCAAAGTTCAGCCAACTGTCGAGATTGCCGAAAAGATCGATCGGCCTAACTCAATTGTGGCGATCGAAAATTCTGAATTAACAGCAGTCCCGGCAGAAAAAGAAGTCAAGACAGCAGAGGAAGTATTAAAAACTCCTGTCAGCACTTCGGCATCGGCTTTGACAAATCAACCAAAAGTTGCTGAAAAATCGGAAACAACCGATCCAAAAGTAGCCCAAGTTGAGGTAAAACCCGGAAGAGCTACTCGTTCTGGCCCCAGCTATATCGGCATTGGTGGCAACCTTGGTTTTGGCGGAGATTCTGCCTTGGGCGACACTTCATTTGCAATTCTTAGCAAAATTGGACTGACGAGTAATATTTCTGTCAGACCAAGTGTTTTGTTTCGCGACGACTTAACTATTCTGATTCCCGTTACCTACGATTTTGTATCTCAAGAGGCAGTGGAAGTCAGCGATGATTTTGTGATTACTGCTGCTCCTTATTTAGGTGCTGGTGTGGCATTTTCTACGGGAGACGACAGCAATTTTGGGTTCCTGATTTCGGGTGGCGTAGATGTGCCACTGTCGAGCAATTTTACAGCAACAGCCGGACTGAATGTTGGTTTTCTTGACGGAACTGAAGTCGGACTGTTACTCGGTGTCGGCTATACGTTCCCGAATATTGCCAGATAGTTTTGCTGTTTGAGCAAATCCACAAGTAAATTGTGTGGGCTTGGCTGTAGGAATACGCCAGATCCCCGACTTCTTTAAGAAGTCGGGGATCTAACATTTTGGACAGATATAGCAGTGGACAGTTGACAGTTGACAGTGTATGTAGCAATCCTAAATCATTTGCGTAATTATTGTAGGGGCAATCCCCCCGTGGTTGCCCGATAGATTAGGGGTAGGCACTCTTGGCACTACCCCTACAAATTTTGCGAATCATTTAGGATCGCTATAGGAATCAAATTGTTGATGCGTGACGGGGTTGAGGATCTCGGAAGTGAGATTCTTGATGTCCGCGCCCGATGTGGCGGTTGCTATATTGATGCAAGAGCTCAGTTCGATCGAACTTTCTCACCAACCAACCCAAAAAATCATGACTAAAACAGAAATCTTAGCAGCACTCAAAAATCTAACCGCAGAAGAACGCCTCGAAATCATCGAAGCAGCTTCGCGGATGATGCGCGAAGAAATAGAAGAGAAGGTTCAGCGCAAAGCTGAGAGAAAGCAGAAACTCAAAGCAGCAGCAGCAGCAGCAGTTAAAGATTATATGCCGGGAGGTGCGCTCTACGACCTCTGGTCGTCTGAGAGCGCACCCTATTTTGACTCCGAGGAAGAAGGCCTTAACGCAGGGATAAAGACTAATGCGTAGAGGTGAAATCTGGCTGGTGGCGCTTGAACCTACTGTGGGCGCTGAAATCGGCAAAACCCGTCCAGTAGTAATTGTCAGTGATGAAACTGTTAGAATTTTGCTACTTGAAGTTATTGTTCCCATTACTGACTGGAAAGAGCGATATATAGAGAGAAATTGGATGGTTCGACTAGAACCCAGTGGCGAAAATGGCTTGGCTAAACTCTCTGCCGCCGATGCTTTTCAAGTTCGTTCTGTCTCGCAACAAAGATTTGTCAGACAGCTCGGAGTTCTCTGCGATACAATCATGGAAGATGTTTCAGAAGCACTGACAATTGTTCTGGATTTGGATTGAATAACTAGGCAACAGCGCACAAATAGTGTTATTTATAGATAGATTGTATGGCGCGATGGCCTAAATGATTCCTATACAACTTACACTCAAAAATTTTCTCAGCTATCGCGAAGCTGCTTTAGACTTTCGCGGCTTGCACACCGCTTGCATTTGCGGGCCTAACGGTGCTGGCAAATCCTCTCTCTTAGAAGCGATCGCCTGGGCGATTTGGGGCAGTTGTCGCAGCGATTCGGAAGATGATATCATCCATATCGGCGAAATTGATGTTCGCGTTGATTTTACTTTCTCGACGGGCGGTCAAATCTACCGCGTGATTCGGAATCGCCGCCGCGGACAATCGGGGAGTCTGGAATTTCAAGTCAGTTTGAATTCGGACGCGACTGAGGATAAGCTGAATTTTCGGCCGCTGACAGACAAAGGGCTGAGAACAACTCAGCAAAAAATTCTCGAATACATTAAACTCGATTACGATACTTTCATCAACTCGGCGTACCTGCGACAAGGGCGAGCTGATGAGTTTATGCTGAAAAAGCCGATCGAACGCAAACAAGTTTTAGCCAATCTGCTCAAACTCGACCAGTACGACACTTTATCGGAACAAGCTAAGGATACGTCCAAACAATTTAAAGCTCAAGTCGATGTACTCAAACAGAGTTTGCACAACATCCAAGAGCAACTGCAACAAAAAAATGCGATCGCCACAGAACAAGTAGAATTACAACAAGCTACCGATCGACTCCAACAGCAGCAGCAAGCCGACACGGCACATTTGCAGCAACTACAACTCCAGCATCACAACCGCCAAACTTGGCAAAACCTGCTCTCCGGCTACCAGCAGCAACATACCAACATATCTCAAGAATGTCGGCGCTTGCAACAGGAACTTGGCGCGACCAAACAACAACAACAGGAACTAGAAGCCCTGCTGCAACAAGAAAATGAAATCAAAGCCGGATTTACCTATTTCCAGAGCTTACAAGCCACAGAAGAGGCTCTGGGGAGCAAATTCAAAGCTCACCAGCAAGCTCTAAATCAACGACAGGAATTGCAAGAACAGCAGCGCCAAGAATTGAGCTTTTTGCAAGGTAAAATTCAGCAATTACAAGCTCAATTAGATGTTTTAGAACAGGAAGAAAAAGAAGTTTTACAGGTTCTCAAACAGCAGCCAGATGTGGAAAAAGGACTGGCACAATTGACCGTGGCTCGATCGCGCTTGAGCGAACTCGACCAACTGCAACTCCAAGTTTCGCCACTACTCCAACAGCAACAGCAGAGACAAACTCGGCTCGATCGTGCTCACGCTGGTTTGAGCGCTCGATTGGATGAAATCAACCGTCAGTTAAAGGTGCAGCAGCAGCAGCGACAACCACAATTGCAGCAGGAAATCTCTGCCATTGGCAATCAAATTTTGCAGTTGGAAAACAAGCGAGTATATCAGCAACGAGTGCGCGAAAAAGGGCAGGAAAGGCACACTTTTTTGGAAAACTTACAAGCCAAAAGTCGCGATTATCAAACTCGACTAGCCGAACTCGACCAAAAACTGCAACTGTTGCGAAAGGATGAAGGAGAAAAAAGTGCGGCGGAAGGGGATATTGGCGAAGAGCGAGACTCGAATTTTACCGAAAATGAGCAATCTAATTCTCATTTAATTGTCCGGGATGCTAATTTTGGTAGTTGCCCGTTGTGCGATCGACCTTTGGACGAACACCACTGGAATTTGGTAGTCAAAAAACATCACTCCCAACAGCAGGAAATCTGGAATCAACTGTGGGTGGTGCGCGAACAGTTGGCTGTCTCCGAGCGCGAAATTCAAGTGCTCAGACATGAATACCGTCAACTGGAAGACGAATTAGCACCTTATGAAGAATTGCGGGAACGTCGCGGTCATTTGCAAGCTCAATTAGATGGACTCAGCCAAGACGAAAACCGATTGCAAAGTTTGCGTCAAGATGCTGCTGACATAGAAAAATCGCTCCGCACCGGTGAATACGCAGCCGATGACTACGCACAACTCCAGCAGCTTGAAGAGCAACTGAAAGAACTTAATTATAGCGAGCGCAGTCACGCCTTAGCCCGCAGCGATGAAAAGAATTTACGATGGGCAGAAATTAAGCAATCTAAAATCAAAGATGCTCAACAAAAACTGAATAAAATCAATGTCCGTCGTCCCGAATTTCAAACTCAATTAGTCGCCGTACAAGAGCAATTAGAACAACAAAAAAATAGCTCGGAAATACAGCAGCAAATTATATCTTTAGATAGATACATTGCGGAAGTTGGCTATAATTTGGAACAGCACGAACACGTTCGCAGCGAAATGCGCCGATCGCAATTTTGGATTACCCGCGCCGAAAAACTGCGATCGGCCAACCAGCAGTACCCGCAAGTGCAACAGCGGGTTAATGAAATCGCCAATTCGATTGCAGTACGCGATCGAGATTTACAAACTGTCACCGCTCAACTTTCAACCATGAGCAAGCAGTTACAAGAACATCCCGATCCTACTGCGCAAATAAGTGCGATCGAACAACAAATCAGCCGCCGTCGCCAACAACTAGACCAGCATTTGGGAAGTCTTGGCAGCCTCCAACAACAGCAGCAAAATCTCGAAGCTTTGGAAGTTCAGTTAGTAGCTCAAAAAGAGCAAATGCAAGCAGCCAAACGCCAGCACCGAGTATATCAAGAGTTGGGTCAAGCCTTTGGCAAAAACGGCATTCAAGCTTTAATGATTGAAAATGTTTTGCCTCAGTTGGAAGCTGAAACTAATCAGATATTATCCAGATTAAGTGCCAATCAATTACACGTTCAATTTATCACTCAGCGGGCTGCTGCTTCTAAAAAAGCCACCAAATTGATTGACACTTTAGACATTTTAATTGCCGATGCTCGTGGCACTCGTCCCTACGAAACTTACTCCGGTGGCGAAGCTTTTCGGATTAATTTTGCGATTCGGCTGGCATTAGCAAGATTGCTATCTCAACGCGCGGGAACGGCTTTGCAAATGTTGATTATTGACGAAGGATTTGGCACTCAAGACGCCGAAGGTTGCGATCGACTAATTGCAGCCATTAATGCGATCGCCTCCGACTTTGCCTGCATCCTCACAGTGACGCATATGCCACACTTGAAAGAAGCTTTTCAAGCTAGAATAGAAGTTAACAAAACCGCCCAGGGTTCTAGAATCAGCCTGTCAATTTAGACATCGATCGTAACTGTCAACTATCAACTATCAACTATCAACTATCAACTATCAACTATCAACTGTCAACAGTTATATTAATGGAGTCATCCCATGACAGCAACAATTCCCACTCAAACCTTGCCAACAATTACCTACCCAGACAGCGACGGAAAACCCATGTCTGACAACACCAAACAGTTCCAATTAATCGTAAAAATTCAAGGCGGAATAGATGCTTTATTTAAAGACAACAAAAATGTTTTTGTAGCAGGTGATTTGCTGTGGTATCCCGTCGAAGGAGATAACAAAACTCGCCAAGCACCTGATACTATGGTAGTCTTTGGCAGACCGAAAGGTGACAGAGGTTCCTACCAACAATGGCTTGAAGATAATATTGCGCCGCAAGTTGTCTTTGAAATCATCTCACCGGGAAACCGCATGACAGCAATGTTTAAGCTGTTTAAGTTCTACGAAAATTATGGAGTTGAAGAATATTATGTCTACGATCCAGAGGATAATGAGTTAATAGGTTGGCTGCGAAGTGACGGACAACTCAACTATATTGAATTAATGGAGGGTTGGGTAAGTCCGCGTTTGCAGATTCGTTTTGAAACTGCATCGGGAGACTTGGAAATTTATCAGCCTGACGGACAGAAATTTTTGTCTTATGTGGAATTGTCAAGGCAAAAAGAATTAGCACAGAAAAAAGCCGATCGCCTCTCTGAAAAATTGAGAGAAATGGGTATCAATCCCGATGAATTGTAATGTATAAAAGTTGACAGTGCTATCAAGTCGAAAAACGTCTGATTGCAGCAACGGGTAAGATTGTCTGGGCAAACGTGACAGCTACTCTGATTCGAGACAGCCAGGGAAAACCCATTTATAACTTAGGGATGATTGAAAATATTACCGATCGCAAAACTTCAGAAGCAGCCCTTCAGGCATCGGAAGCTCAATTGAGAAAACAAGCAGACCAATTGCAACAAGCCTACGAACAACTCCAACACACCCAAATCCAATTAGTTCACTCAGAAAAAATGTCTAGCCTCGGTAAAAAAACCGAATTGAAATAATTAAAGAATACGGACAACTACCTATAGTTAACTGCTGTGCAGGGCAGTTAAATCAAGCATTTCTCAATATTTTAAACAATGCGATCGACGCTCTAGAAAAACAGCAGCAACCGCGGACGATCGTCATTCGCACGGAACTGAAAAAAGCAGTATTGAACGCTAACACTGAAAGCGAATTTAGCCAGTGCGATCGCGTCGTCATTTGCATAGCCGACAGCGGGCCAGGAATGACAGAAGACATTCACAAGCGACTGTTTGACCCCTTCTTCACCACCAAACCAGTAGGGTCTGGGACAGGTTTGGGATTGTCCATCAGCTATCAGATTGTGGTAGAAAAACATAGGGGAACTCTGCGCTGCATCTCAGCACCCGGCCAGGGAGCTGAGTTCTGGATTGAAATGCCGGTATAAGGGAGGAAAATGGGACTAAGATTTATGCTTAAATTTTCCCGCCATTTGTTGTTGAGTTATCAGGGTTTTAACTAGCGGCGCTAAGACGCTGAGATTAATCGCAGTCAGCGGAGCGCTATCCTGCTGCCGCTATTCGTGAGGCAATTATGCTGAAAAAATTACCTTTACCCTGGTCTCGCTACATTCCAGCCGGGTTGACCCTCACTTTGGGCATCGGGCTGTCTACACTGACATTCGCCCTGGTTTGGAATTGGGAAGACAAGCGCCGCGACTACGAAATGCACCGCCGCATCGACGATATTTCGATCGGACTCGAACGCCAACTCAACTCCGACTTAGATGTAGTTCTCGCCCTCAGCGACTACATGAAAGCTTTCAGCGCCGTCGAGCGTTCCTCCTTTGCTCGGTTTGTCGGCCGTCCCTTATCCGTCCACCCCAGTCTGCAAATCCTAGCTTGGGCCCCGCGCATCCCCAATTCCCAGCGGCGCGACTACGAAGCCAAAGCTAGAATCCAAAGCGACTCCAGCTTCGAGATTACAGAGCGCGGCCCCCAAGGAGAACTGCGCAAAGCCGGCGAGCAGCGTTCCGAATTCTTTCCCGTGCTCTACGTCGAACCCGCAGCAGGAAACGAGACAGCATTAGGCTTCGACCTCGCTTCCAATCCAAACATCCGCGCAGCACTAGACAGAGGGCGCGATACCGGAGAAATGATTATCACTTCCTACCTCGGTCTAATTGAAGATAATCCTTCGGAACCGGGTCTGTTGGCAATAGTCCCGATTTACGAAAACAGCCCTAAACCAACCACTCTGGAATCCCGCCGCGAACTGCTGCAAGGATTTGTTCTGGGCATATTTCGAGGCAAAGATATTTTCCAAGCCTCTTTAAAAGGGCGCAATATCGACTACCTCAACATTTATCTCACCAGCGAGGCGTCTGACAAGCAAGAAGCATCACTGCAACCGCCACCCACTCCCGACCCCGTTCTCAAAGATCTCGCTGCTACCGAGCAAATTCATCAATTGGCACTGCTGTTTCAATCCGGCAGCCAACAAGTGTTTTCAGCATCAGCCTCGGCCGCGCAGGAAGTAAAGTCAAACTGTCCAATTCTGGAAAATCCAGGCCCGGATTACACGGCTTGCAGGAGGCTCCTCAAAATAACCGGTCGCCAGTGGTCTGTTTACGTCTCGGCAACGCCCGAAATTCGCAGGACTCGCAAGCACTGGCGCTCTTGGGGAACTCTGACAATGGGGATGTTGTGGACTCTGCTGCCGGTAACATATATGCTGACGGCTTTGAGCCGCACCGCTCAAATCGAAAAGCTAGCCCGAGACCGAACTCGCCAAGCTTCGGAGTTGCAGGATGCTTACCAACAGTTGGAAGCCGAACAAGCGAAGTCGGAGCAACTACTGCTAAATATTTTACCGGCTGCGATCGCCCTGCGTTTAAAAGCCAACGAAAGTAATATCGCCGAAAGTTTTGGGGAAGTAACTGTTTTGTTTGCCGACATTGTGGGGTTTACAGAGCTTTCGTCGAGAATTCCAGCTACTGCGGTGGTGAAAGTGCTCAACGATATTTTTTCAGCTTTTGACCACTTGGCCGATCGGCACGGTTTGGAGAAGATTAAAACTATTGGTGACGCTTATATGGTTGTCGGCGGTTTGCCTACGCCCCGGCCAGATCACACGGAGGCGATTGCGAATATGGCGATCGATATGCTGCGCGAAATTCGCCTCCTCAGTTTAGATTATTCGGAGCCTTTTAGCATCAGAATCGGGATTAGCACCGGCCCTGTAGTCGCGGGCGTCATCGGTTTGAGAAAGTTTATTTACGACCTCTGGGGCGACACCGTAAATATCGCTTCCCGCATGGAATCTCACGGGATTACAGGCTGCATTCAAGTTACCGCAGAAACCTACGAAATATTAAAGGATAAATATACTTTTCAGAAACGTGGCGCTATTCAAGTTAAGGGCAAGGGATATATGACTACCTATTTGTTGATTGGCAGAAAAGAGTGGTAATATCATGTGGCTCTCCTGGGTATTCGGTGATAAGTGAAGCCTATATGACTCCTGGTATGAGTTTCAATACTTGCACCGGGAGAATTTTGTAGCTTAAGATACAGTTTGCACCACAATCCCAGGAGAGCCGTGGTAATCAGCAACAACTACTTACACATCCTAGGTTAGAATTTTCCGTCTACTGCTGAAACGCAGCGTTCGCAAATTAGCGGATGTTCGATCGACTCTCCAACGTGAGTGGAATAATTCCAGCATCGATCGCATTTTTCACCATCTGCTTTGACAACACCAATCGCCAACTCTGGAGACTGGAAACTGTAGGGCAGTTCTTGGATAACTGCATTCGATTCTATCAGTTCCACTTCCGAAGTAATCAGCAAATACCGCAATTCATCTACACCGATGTTAGCCATTGCCACATCGGGAGTTGCAGGTATTTGAGTTGGTGTTTGTGATTTTGGTGGGACTGAAATTAATTTGGCTTTGGGGATTTCAGGTATTGTTGCAATTGTTTGTTCGACTACAATTAATTCGGCTTGGGGAATTTCAGGCATTTCTACAATCGCGGATTCGGATGGGTTAAGCTGTACGATCGCCTGTTTTTCTACCAGCACAATTGCGGTGTTATTTCCCACCACCTCTGCTGCTAAGGAACCCATATTTTCCGCAAGTTCTTGACGATTTTCTGCCCACAGCAAGTGACGGAAAGCAAACCAGATTGTGAATAGAATACCGATGCTTTCAAAGATGCCGCCCAGCAGGGGAATCTGATTCATGGTATCCAAAATTGCCAGGGTTACTTTGGCCGTTACCAACACTGAGAGTGACAGCCCAACTGTGACCAGCACTTTTTGGTATTCTGTGAAAAAATCGCCCGCGTAGCTAGGCAAATCTGCCACAAACTGGGCGATTTTATCTAACATTTCCTGCCAATCTGAGTCGGAGGGTTCCACCGCCGAATACTCGACGATTTCAGAAGGTCGATCGCCTTTTTTTCCGACTGTTTTTGCCTCAACATGAATGGTCTTTTCTGTCAAGACTTTGGCAACTTTTGCCGCTTGTTCTTCTTGTTGAGCTCGTACTGCTTTTGCCGCTTCCTCTGCTGCTAACTCGATGACTGAATTTTGCGATCGCACATACTCCACCAATTCTTCGCTCCTAGGATTCAAAGCTTGCAGTTGCTGTCTTTTTTTAGCATCGGGAACGTACAATAAAACCTTCGCTTCCAAAGAAGAGCCGATCGCCTTTTCCATCCGGGCTTTTTCCAAAACCTTATTAACTTCGCCGCGAACTTGGTGCAGATATTGCCAGCGAGTTGCTAATTCTGGATTGTGCCATTTTGCGTCCAATTCTACCCAGCCGGCTTCAAACACCGATTTGTACGGCGTTGGATAGGGAATGTATTGCCAAATATCCTCGGCCATGTGGCACAAACAGGTGCGATCGCCCTTGCTAAATTCTCGAGGGCGATCGCAATTACCGTCTGACAACTCCGGCGACGGCGAGCATTTGTGGCGCTGATGTAAAGTCGATCTTTGGCAATATCCAAATAAAAATTCGACAAATCCACCGTACAGAAATTCTGCACTGTTTGGAAAAACCGGGAAAATTGGAAGCTGTCAAAAGCATCTTGAACTTCCGCAAAAACTTCGCCCATTCTGTGCAGCATATAGCGATCGAGTTCCGGCAATTCCTCGAAAGGCACGGCATCTTTTGCGGGGTCGAAGTCGTGCAAATTCCCCAGCAAAAACTTAGCTGTATTCCGAATTTTGCGGTAAACATCCGACTGTTGTTTGAGAATGTTTTTGCCCAAAGGCACGTCGGCGGAATAGTCTACCGAAGACACCCACAACCGCAAAACATCTGCGCCGTATTCCTTAATTACCACTGCCGGATCGACGACATTGCCCTCAGATTTGCTCATCTTGCGGCCTTTTTCATCCAGCACAAAACCGTGAGTCAAAACTGTTTTGTAAGGCGCAACGCCGTTAGTTGCTACGCTGGTTAACAAGCTAGATTGAAACCAACCACGATGTTGGTCTGAACCTTCCAAATAGATATCAGCAGGATAGTTCAATTCCGATCGCCCTTTGGCAACTGCGGCCCAGGAAGAACCGGAGTCAAACCACACATCCATCGTGTCGGTTCCCTTGCGGTAAGTTCGGCCGTTATTGCGGTAAGATTCCGGCAGTAATTCGGCGATCGATAATTCCCACCAAGCATCGGCACCTTTGTCGGCAATAATTGCTTGGACGTGGGCGATCGTTTCTTCATTTAACAGCGGTTCCTTCGTTTCTTCGTCGTAAAATACCGGAATCGGAACGCCCCAAGTCCGCTGACGAGAGATGCACCAATCCGATCGATCGCTCACCATTGCAGTGATTCTATTCTCTGCTTGGGCGGGAATCCAATTCACATTAGAAATGGCTTTTAATGCTTGATCTCTAAACCCTTCCACCGACGCAAACCACTGTTCCGTCGCCCGAAAAATTGTCGGCTTTTTCGTCCGCCAATCGTAAGGATAAGAGTGTGCGTAACTCTCCTCTTTAATCAAACAATTTGCTTTGGCAAGGGCATCAATCACTGCTGCATTGCCATTTCCGAGAACATTTAAACCTGCAAACTCTCCAGCTTCGGCGGTGAAATTTCCGTTTTCATCTACGGGAGTTAAAATTGGCAAACCGCAGCGTTTTCCGACGATAAAGTCTTCTTGTCCGTGGCCCGGTGCGGTGTGTACCAATCCCGTCCCCGAATCAGCAGTAATGTAATCGCCACCAGCAACGATCGGACTTTGGCGATTGAACAGCGGGTGTTTGTAAGTACAGCCTTCTAATTCTTTGCCTTTGAAGGTAGCCAGTATTTGTAATTCTGTGTTCAAAGTTGCCGACAGTCGATCGACCGCATCGACAGCTACTAAGATGAATTGTTGGGCGATGTGCGAATTTGCCGGCGGTTCCACCACCGCGTAAGTCAGTTCGGGATTGACAGCGATCGCCAAATTCGCCGGAATTGTCCAGGGGGTAGTCGTCCAAATCGCTGCCCAGAGGCTCGGCATATAGCGCTGTAGGGGCGGTGCCCCCGTGCCCGCCTTCTTCGATTGCAAGGATTTTGACAGTTTTTTGACGTGAAAGGCTACGTAGATGCTACGCGACGTGTGGCCTTCGGGATATTCCAATTCGGCTTCGGCGAGGGCTGTTTTGGAACTAGGGCTCCAGTGAACTGGTTTGAAGTCGCGGAAGATATAGCCTTTGAGTACCATTGACCGAATACGCCGATTTGGGCGGCTTCGTATTCCGGCTTCAGAGTTAAATAGGGGTGTTCCCAGTCGCCCCAAACACCGTAGCGCTGGAAGGATTCGCGTTGTTGTTCTACGGTTTGCTGGGCGAAGGCGGCGGCTTTGCGGCGAAGTTCGATCGGAGCCAGATTGAGTCGATCGGCCGACTTCATATCCTGCAATACTTTAAGTTCGATCGGCAATCCATGACAATCCCAACCGGGAACATAGCGGACTTTTTTACCGCGCAGCATTTGATAGCGGTTGATGAAATCTTTGAGAATTTTGTTGAGGGCGTGGCCGATGTGAAGTTGGCCGTTAGCGTAGGGCGGCCCGTCGTGCAGGATGAACAAATCGCCGGGATTATCGTGGGAGAGGCGATCGTAGATGTGTTCGTCTGCCCAAAATTGTTGCAATTCTGGTTCGCGTTTGACGGCGTTGGCGCGCATTTCAAACTTAGTTTTGGGCAGGTTTACAGTGTCTTTGTAAGATTTTGCTTCCATTTTTGAGAAACGTTTTATCTAATTAGTTGTTAGTAGTTAGCGGTTATTTGAGAGTTGATATCAAGTCCAGTTAAATAATCATAATTAAGTTTGTAGTCAGGACTTTAGTCCTCTCTCGTCCTTGAAGAGCTGACAACCAGATATTCCAGTATAAGCGATCGACTGCACATTCGATCGAAACAAAGCCCTAGGGTGCTCTCTCTTCTCTGACTCTGCGGCCTCTGCGGCCTCTGCGGTTCAATAAATCATTCAAAAACAAATCGAGGTTACACTACTGAGTCAGCCAAGCGAACAATTCACCCACAGTAAGATTGAACGATTCGGCGAAGAGGGGAACGGGGATAATCTCGCCCGGTTCTTCAAAAACTGCTATGGTGCGATCGGCAAAATAGACAAACACCAGTTCTTCTTCCGGGTCAATCAGCCAGCCCATCTGGGTTCCGCAGGCGAGACAGTGAAGGATGTTGCGGACGACTTTGGTTTGACTTTGGTCGGGAGAAAGAATTTCGATCGTCCAGTCGGGGGCGATGCTGAAGGTGTTGGCGACTTTGCCGTTCTCGTCGCGGGGAATTCGTTCCCAAGTGAATACTGTAACATCGGGAACAGTCGATCGACCGCCGAAGGTGCAGCGCAATTCTGAGTAAGCGCGGGCGATGCGTTGGGGTTTGAGTACCCGGTTGATGTCACCGCCCAAATCGCTTTGAATTGTGCTGTGTTTCCCTTGAGGCATAGGTTTCTGGATAATTTGACCGTCAATGAATTCGCTGGCGGGCTTGGTTTCGGGCCGTTGGAGAAATTCATCAAGAGTCAAAGATTTAGTGGGGGTTTGAACCATATTTAACTTTAATTTGTATTAGGCGTAGGGTGTGTCGCCATCGAAAATCCTCAAAAAAGATCGACAATCTCATAGCGACGCACCTTACAAAATCGTCGGGTAGCCAGAAACCGGGTTTTTTTCCAAAAATCTTGCATCACAGCCTTTAATATCGGTAAAAAACCCGGTTTCTTTGGTATTGATGCGCCAGTCCTAGTTTTTTTTAACTTAATTTTAAGTTTAATTTCTCTTAGCCCGCATTCCGGTTATGTTTCAGTTTCATTAAAACAAAGTGATAATTCCCGTATTAGGAGCGTCACTTAAAGCTGCGATCGCATCATAATTCTCTCCTTAGTAACGATAATATAGTCATGTTGACGAGCATACTCCCGTTTAGCCACGAAACTCAAGCAAGCCAAAATATCCTTTTGGGTGAGATAGGGAAAATCATCTAGAATTTCTTGATACGTCATCCCAGAAGCTAGATATTCCAGCACGTCATAAACTGTAATTCTCATACCTCGAATACAACGTTTCCCACCTCGTTTACCCGGTTCGATAGTAATAATATTAACGAACTCTTGGTCTGACATGGCTTTCTCCTTTTAGCTTCTGTTCTCAATTCTACCCGTAAAGGGATAACGCTCGCACTCTCGTTCTGGAGTATTATTGCGAGCGCGCAGCGTTGCGCCAGCAGTATCCTGCTAATTTGAATTTATATTAGCCCGCATTCTACTTAAATAAATAGTCCGAGTCCGCGGCTAAAAGTATTAGCAATTCGATCGCACAATGAAGCAGTCGGCACTCCCTGTCCTTCCACTTCCCATTTTTCCACAAGTTGGCGGCCTAGGGGCGTGAGGCGAAAACTGTCGGTAATTCCTTGTCCGTCTACTTCGCGCCGCAACACGCCGACTTGAATCAGCCACAGCAGCGAGTTTTCCGCTGCGAGTTCGGCTACGGGCGATCGCGTGTAGCCGCTTTCGACACCGGAATTTGAGGCGATCGCACTTAGGAAAACGCTGTTATCGCGAATCGTCTGGAAGAAGTGTAATTGAAAAGGCGCACACCGGATCGCGCGATCGGCTCTTTTTACGGTGCGATCGGGATAACTAATTGATTTAAACGCTTCGGATGGGATAAAAGTCATTGCCAGAACTTTTGAATAGGTACTATATTTTTAATTGTTACAGATATGGCGAGGCATTGACAGTTGAAATAGGCGATCGGCTACTGCATCCCTGACAACAGTCATAGAATCGAACACTAACGCTGGTTCATCCAATTGATATTAATTTAACACTTCTTATGACCAATCCACTTAGTTAAGGTCAAGCAAATTCATCTGATTATTCGTCGTACTCTTCATATTTTGCAAACTGTGTTTTTTGAGCTTCAGTTGAGTTATTAAGGTATTCAATTAATTCTTTAAGAACAATTAAATCCATAGCTTCTTCATAGGTCTCTAGATTTCGCATAATGTGTGTCACACCATGATATTTTCGATACTCTAGACAATCTTCGTGTAGAGTTGTAACAATCCTATAGTTTTTTCTCCATTCTTCACCAGTTTCCCAAACTACAACCAAATTAATATTTTTAGAATTCTTGATGCCTGTGTCTATATTTTCTATTAATCCATCTAATGAAAATTTATATTCCAATACTTTGGGTACAGACCGAAAAGGAAGCTGATTATTTGACTCATAACTTTCTAGATTTTCTTCTAAAACTCCTATGGGATTAAGTTTGGGATGATAGATATGCAATTCATTACGGTCAATCAGTATTCTATATAATCCGTCATAGTCAGATCGTTCATTCGTTGCCATGATCTGGATACCCCGAATAACACCTCCAGCAATCATTTGGTTAAATAGAGCAATGACATCTTGTTCTCTGGAAGGAAATGATGTTATTGACACTTTCTTGGTTGGAATAAAGAAATTTTCATTTATTAACTCTAAAGGATTATTTTTTTCGTGTTCCTCCATCTCCTTTTTCCATTCTTCAATTCTTTGCTGTCTAGATAGTTCATCCCGATTCCTTCCTCCAGTTGTAGGTTTTAAACATTTATGATATTTGAATAAAATATCTACTAACTTAGATGCAATTTTTTGAGCCAGTTCAATTAACTCTTTTTTATAGTTTTTTCTCCCTAAGTCTGGAGTATAGTCCTCAAAATGAACTAGCACATGGGCATTATTTTGACGACTAATATTCTGACCTAATGGAATTGTTACTGTCTCTCCTTGCGGCATATTATTGGCAGCTAACTGTATACCACCCTGTAAAATTTTGCTAGAAATCCTATATTTTATATCTCGATGAAAATCCTTCCAGTAATTAACTGACCACACGTAAGCACAATATACATAAGGCTTATGAATTTTCAATAGTCCTTTTTCTTCTTCTGTCAAACTCCATCTATCTAGAGACAAAATTGATTCATGATCCCACTCTCCATAGATAACAAGGCGATTTTTATAATTGCTTGGAACATCGTCTGTATTTTTATGTCTTTTATGTAACTCATCTTTCTTCTTCTGTATTTCTTTATAGCCTATCGACTTATTTGGTGATATATCGTGAATACGTAAATAAGTCGGTTTTTCAATTTTATCTTGTGTTGAATTTCCCAGTTTATCAATAACATTTAAAACAATGTTTAACCCATAAGTAGGATTGATTGCTCCCAAAGCAGTTTTGAGGCGCAAGACCTTCAGCCATGCACTAGCTTCATTCATTCCCACCCAATTAAGATCTTTAGGAAATGTATGTTTATCAAAGTGTATGCAAATGGAAACGCCTGTATCTACACCGTCTATAAAGTGTTTGTCTAAAGGGCCGTCTATGTCATTTGTAACTTCAGGTCGGCTTGAAGGACTTTCATCTTCTACCCAATCTTTAGCGTGTAACATTTTTCCAACAGCGGTAAAGCTTTCTGTTTTAGTACAGAGCTGGATGTGGTTAAAGCCATAAGCAAGATAGGTAGCTCCTACACCTTTGTGTCCACGATTCTTTTTCGACTTAAAAGAAAAAAATGGAGCTAAGAAAGATTTAAATTGACTTTCATCTAATCCAATTCCATTATCTGTAACTATCAGTCTGTTTTCTTTTATGTCAATTGTTATCCAGATTGTTGGCTCATACGAACCGTTCTCTTTTTCAGCACGCTTTTCTACCGCATCCATAGCATTTTGGATTGTTTCGCAGAATGGATCGTACCATCCCACATAGGATGTCAGAATTCCTTTTATTTCATTTTTTAGAGCTTTTAATTTAACTATCGAGTGAATTTATTTACTTAACCAAGAAACTATCTATCTCACCAATAAAATTTTTGAGTTGTTGAACACGACCAACTAACTCCAAGTACAAAAACTCATAATCTAGATAGTTGATAATTTCTTGAGATATTTTTTCACTTTTGTCATACTTACAACCTATCAACTGATAAATATCATCTAAATCCTGACTGGGATGTGGTCTTTGTTCAACATCAATATTTTTTAAATCCCAGCCTAATTCTTGCAGAATAAAATCTGGAATTAAGCGGTTATCTAATTTAGACAAATAATGCCATTCTGCTAAAAACCATGCTTCTATTTCCATAACAGCTAAATTCATAGAAATTGGAATTCCCATTTTCTGCAAAGGCTTCAAAAATCCTTTGATTCCTCTTTCTACTTCTCCCTTTCTACTTAAAGATATTGGGTATAAATCTCTCAATCCTAAAATCTTTTCATAGCCTTTATTAGTTAGACTTTCATGCTGTTTTCTGATATCAGAAACTACCTGAGAATCACAATCGCAATTATATAAAAGAACAAAAAAAGGAGCGTCTTTTACTAGACTCGGTTTAAGTGATTGAATTATACGATTAGCTTTACCTCCTTGAAATTTATAAGTTTCAATAGATATTTTTTTATATCCAGCAATTTCCTGAAATAATTTTTCAACAAAAATCTGTTCTGTTTGTCCTTCCACAAAACAAGCTATTTTCTTTGGGGTCATGATTTATGCTTTATTCGATGATGTTTTTTCTAATTTTCCAAGAGGAACTCACTGGTAAATAAGTCAAAGTTATTAAGTCCAATAAACTTAAACTCCTCAATCTTATCGCGTGAATTAGAAATATTATGTAATTTTGCACTACCAGGAGTTCGTTCAATAACCGACCAATATTCTATCGGAACACCATTCATAATAAACTCATCATTGGTAGTCATAATCAGTTGAACTAATCCTGTCTCAGCTTTTTAATTAAAATTTTAATTATAGAGGAAGATCGTTGATAATCTAACCCTTCTCCAATATCATCAATCACAAAACAACTAGGCTTACTTGCTAGTAAAGAGTAGTTAATTTGAATTAATAAAGATAAAGCTCGGAACATTCCTTGCGATATATCTGATTGTTCTGTAACAAAATTCAAATCTTCTTCTTTGACATATATAAATTCTGGCAGACCATCCCCATCTAAAGTGTTGTAAGTGGAAAATTCGCGTTTTATTGTCGATGGTATCTTTGTCCCTATTTCTGATAAATTATAACCTATTTCTTTCATGTCACTGATAATTGCTTGGATAAACTTATCCCCAATTTCCTGTTTACCAGCCTGAAAAATACTGACAACATAGTTATAGTTTTTTAATTCCCTTTTATTGTCTGATAATTTTATCGTAGGGTATGACATTAAAGTCATGAAATTCTTACCTAGTTGTGTTCCAAACTCATAAAATCTTAGCGAGTTAGACCACTGATATAATTTTTCTAAAAATGGATGTTGAATAGAGTCTCTGCGCTTCACTACTGCAAGTTCTGCTTTAGGAGTTTGAAACTTAATTTTTTGGTTGAGTTCCTTAGCGAAGATAGTACCTTCACCCGATCGATCTCGCTCTAATAAAAGTGGTTCATTACCTTCACCATACATAATTAGCTTTTCTTGAACGACAAGACCTTTCTCTATTTTCAATAAATATTCGATTTTCTGTTCTGGCCGATCGATATCAAAAAATAAATGCCATTCATCGTTTCGCGTTTCAAGAATATCGCCTGCTGACAATAGCTGCGATAGCATATATATTGCTTTGACAATTCTGGATTTTCCGCTAGCATTTTTGCCTACAATTAAGTTAGTTTGACTTAATCGACATTCTTCTACTCGCCATTCATTAGGCAAGCCTTGATTGTACACATATTTGAAAATGTCTAGTTTCATGAATTTGTTATTTTTTTAAATTTATAAATTAGTGAAATAATACACCTATAATCTAACACGCGATCGCCCGCACGTCAAGGCAAAAAAAAGGCGATTGAACTATATCGCCTATTTTACAAATACTCCAAACGATTGTTCATTTCTTCAGCATTCAGTACCTCCCAAATCAATACTAACCCTTGCAAAATTTCCCCAATCGATTTACTGGTTTGCGGACAGTAAACAATACTCGCGTGAGACAAACCTGCATGATGCAGTCTTAAAAAATCCGTATCTTGGGTAAAAATTACCCGCTTTTGAGACAGGGCAAATGCTAATTGTTGTTCGTCGGATTGCCCGATCGTTCCTTGTTCTGGTGTCGTGGTGATATCAATTCTACGTCTTCGCAATCCATTCGCTATGGCAATAGTTATATTTTCGTCGAGATGAAATTTAATTTTAGCCATGCTGACGATTTTTTAATTTTTGTTGCAATAGCGATGGGGTTTGAGCTTTCAATTGGCGGGCAAATTCTGCATCTGCTTCGATCGCAGACCGAATTTCATCTCGGCGATCGTGATAATAGGCTAAAGCTGCATAGATATCAGATAAAGTAATGCTGGGATAGTGATACAAAATTTCGTCTGGAGACATTCCCATTTGTTCGTGCCAAACAACAATATCCTGAACTCGGATGCGATGTCCCGCGATACGGGGTTTTCCCCCACAGACTCCTGGGGTGATTTCGATGTGTTCTTGAATGACGGCGATCGACATAATAAGGAATTAATCTAGGATGTCTCTTCTATTTTAGGACGGGTGAAGCGATTTTGGCTGTAAAAGGTATTTTTTGCGATCGCTTTTCTGAGTTGCCAACAAGTATTTGTATTAAAATTTACCTGAATATTTTAAGCATAAACTTTTCTTAGTTCATAAGTGTCTGAAGCTGCCGCATCTTCTAAAGTAAGAAACTCGTGCAATTCATGAATAGCCAAAGGGCTGACATAAATATCTGATTCAGATTCATAGACTTCGGAAAAAGATTCGATCGCCTGTTTTAGTTTATCAATAGACTGTTCGGGAGTGTTTCCTTGTCCCACCAATCCATTTTCCAAACACATTGACAACAACAGCCCAAAATCAACTAAAATATCTTTATCAATCGCAAGGTCAACAAAACTATGACATTACCAGTTGGGTGCGCGGCCCCTCAATTTACCGCCAAAGACACCAACGGCAACACCGTCTCTCTCTCCCAATTCGCCGGTAAAACCGTAATCTTGTATTTCTACCCCAAAGATGACACCCCCGGTTGCACCAGACAAGCCCAAAGTTTCAAAGCAGCCCATGAAGAATACAAGGGCAAAGATATTGTAGTTCTCGGTGTCAGCCGCGACAACGAAGAATCCCACCAAAAATTCACCGAAAAATACTGTTTGCCTTTTCAGCTATTAGCAGATGTCGATGGTACGATTACCAAAGCTTACGATGTTGAGAAAGGTGATTATGCCAAGCGCGTTACTTTTGTCATCGATGGTACCGGCAAAATCATTCAAGTTTATGAAGGGGAAACAATGAAAGTTGATACTCACGCTCAAGACATTCTGGTCACTATAGTCTAACGCGTGTTTTCAAACAACGATATCAGATCGTGTCCGATCGAACGATCGGAATAAGATTAGTTTGTAGTGAGGGCTTTAGTCCTTCGACTATAAGGACTTTAGTCCTCACTACAAACCGTTTTTATTATGGGTAATCAACCGGATATAATATCAATTCTGTTATTTTAAAGGCAAAAAATACGCCGATCGCATTTAGTCAGTGAGGGGTAAAAGGTCTGGGGGGTAGTACCATACTTCACACTAAATTTGTTTCCTGTTTCCAATTTAGTCGATCGACCAAATCCCCCTAAATAAAAATTTACCATTGAATAAAGCACGAACCGCCACTAGATTCAGCTTAGAGGCGTTTTTGCTGGGGATCGAGCAGTTGTACTCGATCGAATCAAAAGTTATTCTAGTCAAAGCGGAATAATTACCAGATTTTGCGCAACTGCTAAATTAACACCCGATTCACCTGGAAATATCACTGAGTGGGATTAAAATGACAACCAGCACTAGTATTTTGACTTACTTAGGTCCTCAAGAAATTGAGGCTAATCGAGCCGCTGTCTTAGTTGGCAGTTTTGACCAAAATCGAGTTACTGCCATGAATGGGATGGCCAGCAATGGAACGGCCCTGAAAGTAGCGATAAATCCATCTACAGGCCTTTGGAATATCAGTTTAGGAAAGGGATTCGAGCAAGTAGGAACGAGTACACTACAGGTAAAAGCAACTGACAAAACTGGCAAGGTTATCGGCGAACAAACAATTAACATCAAGGTTAATCCTGCTGCTGCTAACTCCTCTGCTGCTTTATTCACGTTAATTACTCTCAGAAATACCGAATTTCAAGTAGGAACAGTATCGGCAAACAATCTCGATCGACAGCAAAAAGTTGAAGTACCAGCAGGTCAAACTTATCTTGTTAACAACTATGAGGTAGAGGATGGAAACCTGAAGGTAGAACTAAATAATCCAATTTCTCCGGTGGGGAAATCCGGCTTTTTTTCCGAAAAGCACGTACTTCTGACAAAAGGTGCAAAAATTCTCAGATTCGATCGCGCGGACTTACCGACACCGCCACCCGGTATGCAGTTACTGTGGGTTATCGAAAAGACGAAGTTGAAGCTCAGCCCCGCAGATTCTGCTACTTTAGGATGGAATCAAAAAGTAGACTTGAGCCCGGGAGAAACTTTCAATATCCTCGGCTACGCAAGCGTAGAAAATCATTTTCGAGTCACCTTCGATCGCCCAATTCCCAACTTGGGAAAATCTGGATTTCTATACTCGCGGCACGTCCAACTTTTGCAAGACGGGAGGGGAATTCCGTTTGACAAAAATGCAGTTACAAAGACTGTTGTCAAAACTACTACTTTTAAAAAGCGGCCGGTGGATGCAGCCAACCTGCAACCAGCAGAAAAAATGACTTTGTCTGCGGGAATGATTTACGGAGTTTCTGGATTATCGATCGAACAAGGTCATGTTAAAGTTTCGCTGACCGAAAATATACCACCATTTGGCAATACGGGTTTCATTGTTCCCGATTTCGTGCAGTTTAGCCGCGCTGGTAAATCCTTCAATCCAGCCCCGAATTTAACTTATCAAGGGCCAACAGAAGTTTTAGTAAATCAGGCGATCGTACTTGGGGGTACTTTTGATGGTCAAGAAGCGGTAAAAGTTGATGTCATAGCTGAAGATAAATTTCCCCTGACTGTAACGCTGAATCAAAATTCCGGCACTTGGCAAGTGAATTTGCCACAAGGATTTAAAGTGCCCGGAGCACGGTGGCTGCGGTTGCGCGCAACTGATAGCAAAGGGAACGTTACTGGCAGCCAAATTATTTACATTACGGTAAGTTCCGATCCGCTGACTGTCGGAAAGTCTTTGAGCTTAAAGATACTTTATGATACTTTCTTAAAAGTAGCTCCTGTTGACTCTTCCCGCCTCAATAAAGAGCAAAAAGTTGTTGTCAAAGCTGGTCAGACTTTAGCTGTTAGCAAGTACGGATTTCTTGACGGGCATCTTAAGGTGGTTTTAGATGCTGCAATTGCGCCGATCGGCACTTTTGGCTATTTCTACGAACCCGACGTTCAGTTGGCAAAAGGTACAAAACTCCTGAGATTTGACCTGGCTGACGTGCCGAATACCAACGTCAGAGCTCAACTTTTAGTAACTCAAACAACTCAGATCAAAGGCAAGCCCCAAGATTCATCTAAACTACCTGCCAATCAAGTTGCTGACATCGCTTTAGGCAGCACCTATAATATCACTGGCTATGCCTGCATTTTAGGTCATTTTCGAGTAACTCTTGCCGAATCTATTCCCGGTTTTGGGAATGTCGGATTTATTTATTGGCAGCACGTTCAAATCAAAAAAGCAGGCAAAGAAGTTACCTTCGATCCTAGTGCTTTGACAATGACTGTGCTGCAACCAACTATGTTTAAAAAGCGACCAGTTGATGCTGCTACTTTGAGTGGTACGCAGCGAACAACGCTACCTTTGGGTCGAATTTACGGTGTAGAAAGCTACGGTTTGGAAGGCAATCACCTGAAGATTTCTCTGACTGAAGAACTACCTGATTTTGGCAATACAGGTTATGTTTTACCTAATTTCGTTCAGTTCAAGCGGGGAGATAAAATTTTCGATCCAGTGCCAAATAATGTGGAATTGAACGTGCCTTATTTTTCTCAACGCGACAATCCACGTTTTGATTGGTCTACTTGCAACGTAACTTCGATCGCGATGGTGTTTTATTATTACGGCATTCGTTCTAAGTCGGGAGGACAGTTGGAGGATGAGTTGTTACAGTGGTGTTTCAACTATGCCGGTCAAGGTTCTCAAACCGATCATAACGTGCTTTCGGCACTGATTAAAGCTTACGGATTTAAGACCAGTTTTAGCACGACTCGGAAATGGAATGATGTACGATCGGAATTGCTGAATCGGCGGCCAGTAGTTTTAGCGGGAGACTTTACGGCTTCTGGTCATATTCTCACCTTAATTGGTTACAATTCTGAGGGTTATATCGTCCAAGATCCTTGGGGAGATGCGCTCACCGGTTACAGCGATACTGAGGGTATAAAGTTGCTTTATCCCTACGGCTATATCAACCAAGTGGCTGGGCCAGATGGGAATGTTTGGGCGCATTTTACTTCCCGGTAACTCAGATCTTGCACTATTCTCAAGAACAGGCTTTCCGGCCTGTTCCTAAGAAGTGAATTTTCTTGTGGGCCGTTGCTGCTAGCCCCCCCGTAAGGAGCTGAGGAAGCCTCAGAATTGATTCTGGGAATCCCTGTACCTTGAGATCAGGGAGAATGTCAACCAGCCATCACAAAATCCAGCAAACGGTGAGCCATTTCTAACTTGCTGCAAGGTGCTATTTCTACTTGCTTTCCTGCGGAATTAATCAAAATTGCCCGATTGGTATCGCTGCCAAAACCTGAACCTATTTTATCGATCGGATTGGCCGCGATCGCATCCAATTTCTTTACCCGCAATTTCTCCAAAGCTGGCTGCACAATATCCCCTGTTTGTGCCGCAAACCCGATTAATTTTTGCTCCGGTTGTTTCAAATTTCCCAACTCGGCTAAAATGTCCGCTACTGGTACCAAAGGTAAAGAATTAGGGAGCGATCGCTTCGGCAATTTCTCACTATTGTAAGCAGCCGGTCTCACATCCGCCACCGCCGCTGCCATCACCGTCAAATCCGCATCGGGAAAGCATTCTAACATCGCTTGCCGCATTTCTTCAGCACTCGTAAGGGCGATCGACCTCACCCCTCGCAACGGCACTTCCCCTGTTATACTCTGTACCAGAGTGACGATCGCACCTCGGTGCAGTGCAGCCCGTGCCAAAGCTATGCCCATTTTGCCCGTGGAAGGATTGCCGATAAACCGCACCGGATCGAGATGTTCCCGCGTTCCTCCCGCACTGACTAACACCCGTTTACCAGCTAAATCTCGATCGCCCTTTGTATACAACAGCGATTCTATCTGCACCACAATCTCACTTGGTTCTGCCATCCTACCAGCACCAACGCGATCGCACGCCAGCATTCCCGCCCCAGGTTCCGCAGCATGATATCGTCGATCGGTCAACACTTCCCGCCAATTTCGCTGCACCGCCGACTGTTCCCACATATCCGTATTCATCGCCGGTGCCAGCAGAATTGGACAATTAGAAGCTAACACCGTATTCGTAAGTAAATTATCAGCAAAACCCCCCGCCAACTTAGCCAAAGTATTAGCAGTTAGGGGAGCAATTATAAAAACTTCCGCCCATTCTCCCAGTTGAATGTGCAGGGGGCGCCCGTGATTTGCTTGCCAGAAATCTTTGTCCGTAAAAGCAGGGTGGCGACAGAGAGTAGCAAAAGTCAAAGGCGTTACAAATTCTTGGGCGGCATCAGTTAGAATCGCCCTAACTTCCACTCCCGCCTTGGCTAAAGTTGAAACTACTTCGCAAACTTTATAAGCTGCAATCCCGCCACTAACGCCGATTAAAACCCGTCTGCCCTTCATATTTTTGTTAATAAAAAAGAATTAGGAGAGAAGTTAAGATCGGCACCCATAAAAAGTCCTAACTCATCTATTAAATCTGCAACAAAATCTGCTGCTAACTTTCTCCTAAAACTTGCTGAGATTTTTGATATTTTGGAGGCTATGCCTCGTCGTAGGCTTCCATGTCCAGAAGGTGAAGATAAGGCTCTACCAACTCCGGGCGCTGAAACGCAAGCGATCGCAGCAAATGCCAATCATTCAATCCTTCAAAAGGATCTGCGTAATCGTCCACTTCTAAACGATCGGCCAATTCTGCCACATCCTCCAAAGTAAGTACAGCCAGATCGCGCGATGCTGATGCTTTGGTTAAAGTTTTCATTTTTTCCCCTGCCCGAGACTTCCGCCATACTATATCCTAGGCCTTTAATCAGATTTAGATACAGTTTCTACAACAAAACTTCGCATTAGATCGACAACTTCCGGTTGAATCTCGTGTCCCATATTAAACTCTTGATACAGCACCGACGATCCCCAAGCAGTCAAACTGTCACGCGCCCGAACTGCCGCACTAACAGGCACAACCGTATCTTGCGTGCCGTGCGCAATTAAAACTGGCGGCAAAGCACTATCCGAAGCTGGCGAGATTGAGTGCAAATAACCGCTCAAACAAATTAAACCTCCTAGCGGCAAAGTTAATCCTACATCCAGAGTCATTGCTCCGCCTTGAGAAAAGCCACCTAAAATCGTGCGAGACAAGGGAACGCCCATACTGCTTTCTAAAGACAGCAACCATTCTCTCAACAATTGCCGACTTTCTATTAATCCTTGAGAGTTCTTACCCTGAAGGTCATACCACATTTTGCCCCCTGGTATCTGGGGATGGGGAAACGGGGCATCGGGAAAGATAAACTGATAATTAGGTAAATTGAAAGCGGGTACTAAGGAAGCTAAATCGCGAGCATTGGCACCCCATCCGTGCAAAGCAACGATCGAAGCGACAGGTTTTCCAGTTTTTGGTGGGATGCTAATAGATTGTAAAGACATGGTAATTAGTAATTGCTAATCGGGCATTGCGGCAATTATAAATTGTTGTGGCACTTGACATTTTTCTTCCCATTGGTGTCAACTTAACATCAAACCCGCATTCCGGCAGTCAGGGGTTTAAACCCCTGCCTCAAAGCAGTTTCTTTCATCCATAACGGGTGCTCCGCGTCCGTGAAACGCTCTGAAGAGGACTAAAAAACTCATTAGTCCTCTTCAGAGGACTTCCGCTCGTTGCCGAACTTCCATCCATCCGTTACATCCGTTACACAATCCGTTGCCGAACTTCCTTCTTCCTTAACAATTACAAAACAGTTCCTATTTCCTTCAAATACACCCGCGTAAACGGTTCCCCATCGCCGAGAGTATACTGCTCTATCAACCCCTGGCGACGAATAGAAATATTAGCTCCTTCCCTGACCACTACAGTATCATCATCCGTACTTTCTCTGAGCAAAATCATCTCTATTTCCCCAGGATTGTCCAGCACTACCATATTGCTGCCCCGATAAAACATTCCCTCAGCTTCCAAAATATCTTCGGGATATTCAACAATCAACAAATCGAGTTTGGGATTCCGCAGCAAAGTTTGCACGTTCATGTTGTAATTCTGATTCAGAACTTTTTCGGAACGATTCACAAAAAGTGCATCGCGGCAAACAGCACCAATCGTCCAGTCGGGATGCTGTAAAAGAATATGGTCGATAATTTCTTGGAGTTGCTGCACCGAAATTTTGTTGAAAGTAATAATTGGAATTTTCGCATTATTTCCCGATTCAAAAAAAGTTTCGAGAATGTGGGAAGGCACATCAACACTTTCGCCAACAGCCGGGTTGAGGTGCATAAAAATGCCCGGTGCCGCATTAATTTCAATAATCCCAAAGTTGCCTTCTTTCCAAGATTTGGCGAGAGTTTCTGCCACAACATCAATCCCTAAACAAGTTAACCGAAAAAGTTGGGCAATATCTTGAGCCAAAATAATATTGTCGGGGTGAACGGTGCGGGTAGCATCGATGCTGACACCGCCTGCGGAAAGATTGGCGACTTTGCGAAGAGAAACTGTGCGATCGTACTCTACTACACTATCCAATGACAGCTCTTGTTCTTCCAAATACATTTCCATTGCTTCGTCAGACTGAATTTTGCTCAGCGACGAAGTTGGAGTATCTAAACGTTCTGATTTGCGGTTTTCTTTGCGGATTAATTCGCGAATTGTCGATTTGCCATCGCCTGTCACCCATGCAGGGCGGCGTTCAGTTGCAGCCACAAATTTGCCGTCAACGCACAGCAGGCGAAAATCAGCTCCTTTGATGCTATTTTCCACAATTACTCTGACAGTTTCGGTTTCCGGAATTGCTTTAACTGCTCTTTTAAAAGCCACTTGCAATTCCTCAGACTCTCGGATATCTGCCGTGACTCCAATTCCTTTATGACCGACTACTGGTTTGACAGCAACTGGGTAGCCAATTTCTCTGGCAACTGCCAAAGCTCCGTTTTCTGTCGAGACGATATCGCCTGTGGGAACTGGAAACCCTAAGGTAGCGAGAAATGCTTTGCAGTCGTCTTTGCGAGTAGTGAAATCTGAGTCTAAATGGCTGTCGGAATCAAAGGTTGTTGCACTGCCGCGAACCAGTTTTTTTCCATAACCGTATTGCATTAGTCCTTCGTCCCACAAATAAAATGCGGGAATGCCTTTTTGGGATGCCGAGCGCATTAACGAATAAACTGTCGGCCCTCCGTAAACTGACTGCCGGAAAATATTTTGCAGCGTACTGATTTGTTCTTCTAATGCGAAATCTTTGTTTTGATTGATGGCTTCAAACCAGTCCCAAACTGCGTAAACTGCGGCTCTGGCGGTGCGGGCGTGAACCGCTTCGATGCTGATTCTGTCAAAGTGAGAATATGGCTTGACATTCCAGTGTTGGAAGTGCAAACCCATGTCGAGTTTTCCTACTTCTGAGCAAGTACGGGCGAACAATTGAGCGTGGGAAGAGCAAGTTTCGTGAAGCAGTTGCGGGTAGCGATCGCTAATAATTGAATGGTAATGTTCGATCGGCAGAGGTTGGCTGGCACCAGTCATGGCTAAATCAAATACTAAAGCTGCTGTTTCTAAAAATGGGTTGGGTCCAATATAGTGTTTGAAGTTGAAAACATCAAATACATCAGTTTTTCTGGCATTGATCCGGAGTGACTCGGTAGTTTTTTCTTGCAGCATTTTTCACCTCTTTATTAGCTAACTCTTCACCTTAGTTCTCTTGTTGCTGCATTTTTAACTATCTATGGGCATAGACATAGCATTTTTCAGATATAGCAACGGACAGTTGACAGCTTGCCAACTGCCAACCACCTCAAACTATAACTTTCGAGAGGTACAGCGCGAACTTAAATTGTTTATCGTTGTAAACGGGCATTTAGGAGGCAGAGATATGAATAGCACAAAGACTGCTCTCAGAGATGAAGTTCACCAACTGGCGGAGGAAGCCTTTCACCTGAAACTGATTTCTGGCTACGGCGACGGTCAAAACAGCAACGAGTACCAGATTGTCTGGAATGGCAAACCGAGACACCTGCCTTTAGAACGAGCACGTTCCATCTTAAGCAAATTGATCGATCGAGCGCACTAAATCGCGATCGGCTTTTGAAAAGAAGTTTTTGTATCAAAATCTACCTTTTGGTGGTAGTCAGACCGAGCCATGTTATGTTTTATTGACAAATAAATCAATACTGGAGACAACATGGCTAGCAGTGAAAATCAGGGGCAGTTAGTAATTGTCGGCGGTGCGGAAGACAAAGACGGGGATTGCAAAATTCTCCGGGAATTCTTGCGGTGCGCCGGAGGCATCAAAGCTAGAATTGTAGTGATGACGGCTGCTACCTCGCTGCCGGGAGAAGTAGGAGATAATTACATTAGAGTGTTTGAGCGACTCGGCGCTGAAGATGTGCGAGTTGTTGACACCCAAGGGCGCGAAGATGCCAGCAATTCAGATTATTTAGAAGCCATCGAACAGGCGACTGGCGTATTTTTTACCGGCGGAGAGCAAGCGCGGATTATTAGCAGCTTAAAGGACACCAAACTCGACGCAGCTATTCACAAACGCTTCTCTGAAGGTATTGTGATTGGTGGCACCAGTGCCGGAGCTGCGATGATGCCAGATATGATGATTATTGAAGGAGACTCGGAGACAAATCCCCGCGTCGAAGTCGTAGCAATGGGGCCGGGAATGGGTTTCCTACCAGGGGTTGTAATTGACCAGCATTTTGCCCAGCGAGGCCGTTTGGGACGCTTAGTTTCAGCACTGCTGCTGCAACCGGCGGTGTTGGGATTTGGTATTGACGAAAATACAGCGATTGTAGTTAGCGGTGACGAGTTTGAAGTCATTGGCGAAGGTGCTGTCACTGTCATCGATGAATCTGAAAAAACCCACGACAATTTAGACGGACTTTTGAAGGATGAGGCTTTGGCAATTTGCGGAGTCAAGTTGCACATTCTCCCTCACGGATACCGCTTTAACTTGAAAACTCGCCAGCCCGTGTTTGAAAGTGCAAGTGGAACAGTACAAAAAGAAAGGGCGATCGTCTAAGCTAGGTGAGTAGGTCAACCTCATTATAAACTTCAAATCGGATTTCACTTTAGCTCCCCCGACTTCTTTAAGAAGTTGGGGAGATGAGTATTTCTTTTTTTTAAGTGGATAAGACTTACGCAACTGCCCTAATTAGTAGTAGGGTGCGTCAGCTCCGAGACTCTGAATAATTATCGTAGAACAGCGTCTGACGCACCATACAAATCGAATAATTGAGTAGGACTAATTAGTAGTAGGGTGCGTCAGCTCCGAGACTCTGAATAATTACCGTAGAACAGCGTCTGATACCAAATCCGGGTTTCCCATCCCCGTTATAATTGGTATGGTGCGTCGCTATGAGATCTCCCAATAGCAACGAGAGTTATTCGTAGCGACGCACCCTACATTTACTACATTTACGAGATTATAAAA
>JAAUPI010000307.1 GCA_012035135.1 Microcoleus sp. CSU_2_2 | reverse complement strand
AAAGCCTGTCTCAAGTAGAGCAGGCTTTTCGGAGTTTTAAGACAGTCGATATTAGCAGATTTAGGCACGATCGCCCACAATGAAATTTTGGCAACTATGGAGGGTGCCAGTTGGGTTTTCGATAAGATTACTCAACCAACAATCGTGCAACAAAAAGCTTTGGATTTACTCGGTGTTTCTTTGATTTGTACCCAGTAAACCCGGGGTCAAAATCTTTAACACCGCGCTTCTGACGCTCTATCTCTGAAATGTCAGACTGATCCAGCTTAATTTGAAAATCTACATCGATTGCTGCTGCTAGATCGCTCTGCCCCCATCCGAGTTTTTCACGAGCCTGCTTGATTCGCGATCCGCAGTCCTGACTACGAACCAGTGTTTGAGTGTTGTGTTAGCTTTACAATAAATCTTTCAATTTCTCATCTTCTCCCAATACCTTGATTACCTGCTTAATCTCCTGCGTTCTCTCTTTTTTCACAATCAAAGTCACGTTGCCATCTCTGACAACAACCACATCTTCTAAACCAATAGTGACGATGACTTCATTCTCATCCGCTGCATAAAAAATGCCGCCCTTGCTATCAATTCCGACGTGTTTTGCTAACTCGACATTCGGCTTGTCTCCTTGCAGCAAACGCCCGATCGCATTCCAATCACCCAAATCGTCCCAACTAAATCCTACAGGTAAAACACAGGCTTTTTGCGTCTTTTCCATCAAGGCATAATCGATACTAATTTTTGGCAATTCCGAGTAAGCAGCCGCGCCTTTTGCCTCTAAAGCTGCCATCATTTCCGGCACATAATTTCGCAATTCTGTCAAGACAGTGCCGACTCGAAATACAAAAATTCCCCCATTCCAACTAAACTTGCCGCTGGCGACAAATTCCTCAGCGGTTGCTAGGTCTGGTTTTTCGGTAAACCTCGCTACCCGATACGCTGGAAACCCGCCAAAACTGCCGATTTCCTCCCCTTGTTCGATGTAGCCGTAACCAGTAGAAGCATAACTCGGCTTGACTCCCAAAGTGGCGATCGCATCCTGATTTTTTGCCAACTGGGCCGCCGCCTCCAGAGTCTTCTCAAACTCCTCCGGTTCTCCAATCCAGTGATCCGCCGGGAAAAACCCGACAACCGCATCCTCACCATAACGTTTCGCAGTTTCTATCGCAGTCCAAGCCACCGCCGGCGCGGTATCTCGACCTTCGGGTTCCGCCAGCAAATTCTCAGGAGGTAGCAGCGGCAACTGTTCGCGGACTCCGGCAGCCAACATTTCCGAAGTTACTACCCACAAATCTTCCCAACCGTTACTTAATGTTAGTAGTCGATCGGCCGTAGCTTGCAGCAAACTTTTGCCACTACCGTCGAGACTCAAAAACTGCTTGGGGCGCTGTTTGCGACTGAGTGGCCAGAAGCGTTCGCCTTTGCCACCAGCGAGAATCACGGGAATTAAGGTTTTGGTCATGTTTTGAAGTTAAACGGTTCTGATCTATTTTGCCTGACGGCTTATAATTATTGGGAGAATTGTTGGTATCTGCGGGTGCTGCGGCCGATCGAATAACCTAAATCCCTTAGAAACTCCGGACACGGCAATGCCGTTTCCCTACCCCAAAATAATCAATCTGACTCGCGAGATATGTAACCATTTAACAAATAACAAATAACAAATGACTAACTTTAAATTTCTACAACCTGGAGATTTGCTCAGAGTAATTGCCCCCAGCGGTACTTTGCGAGAATTAACCAATTTTGAACGCGGTGTAGAAATTTGGAAATCTCGCGGCTATCGAGTTGAATTAAGCCTGGGTTTTGACGATCGCTGGGGCTATTTGGCCGGTTCCGACGAAAACAGACTCCGACAACTGGCAGATGCCCTCAACGACCCGGATTGTAGCGGTATTCTCTGTGTTAGAGGCGGTTTCGGCAGCACTCGACTTTTGGAAAAAGGAAAAGTGGGAGAAGGCAAAAATGCCCAACACCCCATGCCCGATTCCCCATGTCCGATTTCCGATTCCCATTCCCCGAAATGGTTGATCGGCTTTTCAGATATTACTGCTTTGCTGTGGAATCAGGAAAAATTGGGCGTTTGGGGCGTTCACGGGCCACTGCTGACAACTTTAGCCCTGGAACCTGATTGGTCTCGCGATCGTCTTTTTGACTGTGTAGAAGGTCGTCTTTTACAATCTTTGTCGGGTCAGGGATGGGGCGGGGGTAAGGCTACGGGGAGGCTGTTTCCGGCGAATCTGACGGTGGCTTCTCATTTGCTCGGAACTCCGTATCAACCCGATTTGACGGGGGTTATTCTCGCTTTTGAGGATGTTTCCGAGGCTCCTTACAGGGTCGATCGAATGCTGACTCAGTGGCGGATGGCGGGGGCGTTTGCGGGAGTGCGAGGCATTGCTGTGGGGCGTTTCAGTCGCTGCGAGATTGACCCGAGTATTCCCAGTTTTAGCATTGAAGAGGTTTTGCGCGATCGGCTGGGGGATTTGAACATTCCCATTGTCTCCGATTTACCCTTCGGTCACGATGGGGTTAACGCGGCTTTACCTGTGGGAATTATGGCGAGTCTCGATGCCGAATTGGGATTGCTAATTTGCGGGTAGAAATTATAACTTTAATTTAAGAGTTTGGAGGCGCTAAATAGTCCGGTTGGGTGAGGTTGACAGCGGGCGATCGAAATTATGTTTAGAATGGATACATTGCTCTGTGGGAAAGCAAGCGCAAACAAAGCAAAAAGATTTTAAAACTTGCCAAAAGAGGTTTATATGAAAGCACACAACTTGTTAAACAGTATTACCGCCGCTGTGCTAGTTGCAGGGTTGGCACTCACAGGAATTTCGTCGGGTGCTGTGGCAGAACAGATACGGAATAACGATCGTATTGATGGAGTGATCCGTCGCACTTCCCCCATCTACCGTTTCCGAAATATGTGGACGCCCGGTGCTCCGGTAGAAGAATTGCGGGGTCAAGAATACAATTTCAGTGCTAACGAGGGCGACGACATTCAAGTTTATTTAGACAGGGACAGAAACCGCGGTTTTACTCCTGTGATGGTACTGTTTTATGGGAATAACAAACAAGTCGCTTTTACCCAAGACAGTTCTTTTAATTATCGGATTCCCCAAAGCGGCGATTACAAACTGTTAGTGTTAGCAAAAGATGCTGGTAGGGGTGGGAGTTACACCGTGGAAGTTTCGGGAATTCAGGCCGGAGAAAGACGAGCTCGCGATTGGCGAGACGACAGGCGAGATAACGGGCGATACAGTCGGGGAGATAACAATCGGTACGACGGAGAACGGATTTTGCGAGATGAATTGGGCTTGCGCCCTGTTGATTGTCGCCAGAGACGTTCTATGGTGAGAGTCAGGTTTGATGATGGAGATTCGACCTATTGTGCGATACCAACTCGCGATTATCCGCAGGGAGATTATTACTATAACTCGCGGACTAGAGATTTAGATTCGGCGAGGCTGGATGATAGTAGATTCGATCGGGGCCGAGATCAATGTCGGGTATCGGTGGGCGGAGTTTGTGTGACAAGATAGTTGATAGTTGACAGTTGGTAGGGGCTGTCGCAAGAGTGTCCACTACCAGTAATAAAAAAGGTTTGTAGTGAGGAATTTAGTCCTTCGCTGGTCAGGACTAAATTCCTCACTACAAACTAATCTTAAATGATTTTATCTCCATCATTTGCTACCGAAATTTCAGAATTTTAATGTATTATTTTGGTGACAATCGAGGATAAATCCTGAGTGCTGGCCAAGTCGGATTGGTAGTGCCCAATTGCTGAATAGGCATCGAGACTGGTAACTGACTTTGAGGTGCGGGCAGCATTTCGCCTCGGAAGTCGAGGACGGTGACGAGCAACAGGTAGGCAACTGCTAAAATTAGAGAAATCACGCCAGTGATAATAGCAATAATTTTTGAACGATCCATATTAAACAAGATAGAGGTACAGCTCAACTTATCTTAACAAAAATTGGCAAAATTCAAAAATAGATTAGAATCAGGTGCTACTGATTTCGCTTACGAAAATGAAACCTCTTGTAGATACGCCAACTCCGATCGAAATGCCAAAATCGCCCCCAGTAGTAGAAACATTCGATCTGGGGAAGTTCTATCGTACTGGCTTCTGGATGAACCAAAAAATTGAATCGCTCAAAAGTTGCACTTTGAGCGTGTGTGAGGGGGAAACTTTCGGGCTTTTAGGACAAAATGGAGCCGGGAAAACTACGCTGCTGAAAACTTTGCTGGGTATAGTGAAGCCAACTTCCGGCCGGGCACTGCTATTGGGGAAGCCTTTGGGCGATCGCGCTGTCAAGCAGCGAGTCGGCTACCTCCCAGAAAATCCCTACTTTTACGACTATCTCACGGGCTGGGAATTTTTGCAATTTGTCGCGGGACTGTTTCAAATTCCAGTCTCGGTTCAACGGCAGCGAATTCCGCATTTGCTAGACTTAGTTGGGCTAGCTCAATCCGCCGCAACCAAAAAACAATTGCGCCAGTATTCTAAGGGAATGCTGCAACGTATCGGCATGGCTCAAGCTTTGATTAACAATCCAGAGGTGGTATTTTTAGACGAGCCGATGTCGGGTTTAGATCCGATGGGACGCTATCAAATGCGAGAAATAATATTATCGCTAAAAAGTCAAGGAAAAACAATTTTTTTCAATTCGCACATCCTCTCAGATGTGGAGAAAATTTGCGATCGCGTGGCAATTTTGGCTAAAGGTGAATTAATCTGTATGGGTGCGATCGACCAACTTTTGGGAAATACTAAAACTTACCGCGTTCAAGGTAAAGGCGGCCACCTGAACATACTACAAAAATGGATACCGGATCTGGAAGTTGACAATGATTTGTGGTACGGTCACTTGCAGGGCGAACCTAAAGATTTTGTTGCTACCGTCAGCCGCACGGGAGGGCAGCTAATTGGGATGAATTTGGCAAAGCCTAGTTTGGAAGAATTTTTTATGCAGCAACTCGAAGAAAGAGGCATCTATCCCACATTCCGCAGGTGCGATCGCCCGATCGAGTATTTTTAAAAGATGAGCAAAATTGAAGCGTCTGATATTAGAGTACAGGATCTTGACCACTGCGGGTTAATTGCTGGCATCTGCGATGATATGG
>JAAUPI010000306.1 GCA_012035135.1 Microcoleus sp. CSU_2_2 | reverse complement strand
TTATAATCTCGTAAATGTAGTAAATGTAGGGTGCGTCGCTACGAACAACTCTCGTTGCTATTGGGAGATCTCATAGCGACGCACCATACCAATTATAACGGGGATGGGAAACCCGGATTTGGTATAACTTATATTGCATTACGATCGCCATATTTGAGCAAAAGTGCAATTCCCACACTCACTGCAAAAATCAACACCATACTCAAAGCCGAACCCAGCCCCCAATTCTGAGTTGCACCCAAAAATTGATTGTAAATCAAACGAGCCGCCGTCATGCTCGAAGCGCCGCCCAGCAACTCAGGATCGACAAAATCTCCCAAACAGCTAATAAATACTAGCAAAGAACCCGCAGCAATTCCTGGCATCGTCTGCGGTACCGTTACCTTCCAAAAAGTTTCTACCGGATTCGCCCCCAAATCCTGAGATGCTTCTAGCAATCGGCGGTCTAACTTTTCCAAAGAAGCGTAGAGAATTGTCACGATATAAGGCAAATAACTGTAAGCCATGCCAATTAAAACTGCCGAACTTTGATTGAGTAATTCCACTGGCGGGATGCCTACAATTGCCAGCACGGAGTTGAGAACTCCCGTAGGACGCAGAATCGTAATCCAAGCATACGATCGCAACAGCGAAGAAGTCCATAGTGGTAAAACAAAGCCCAACAAAGTTAAATTCCGCCACTTTTTTGAGACATTCAGAGCAATCCAATAAGCTACGGGGAATCCCAGCAGCAAACACAGAATAGTTGTCCCAGTCGCGAAAAAGAGCGATCGACCAATCACCTGCAAATTTAGAGGTTCAAATACTCGCAAATAGTTGCCGATTCCCGAAGGATTCACCAAATCCCCAGGCTTAATATTCGGCACTAAACTCAGTTGAAAAATCACCAGAGTTGGTATTACTAATAATAGTGCCAGCCACAAGCCAGAAGGGCCGAGTAATGCCAGTGGCCCTGCCCACGACGACCAAGGGGAAACAGTTTCAGCCTTTGAGGAAGAATTGGGAGGAATCGGAGGGGGAGCTTTGGTAGAAACAGCCATAAATGAATAGTTTTAAGTTTTGAGTTTTGATTTGTAAATAACCGTAGGGTGCGTCGCCCTCCTACAAGCTGCAAATCCAACCGAAAATCTGGTAGCGACGCACCATACCAAAATACCGTAGGGTGCGTCGCCCTCCTACAATCTGCAAATCCAACCGAAAATCTGGTAGCGACGCACCATACCAAATCTAAAATTAACCGCTGGTTAATTTAGTCCAGTAGCGATCGTACACATCCGCAAACTTGCCAACCGGAGCCACGCCTTCGCAGTTTTTTAAAGTAGCTTCAGAAGGGAAAAGAATTTCGTTGGCACGCACTTCCGGCGCCAGCAAATTAAAAGCTTCTTCCGAAGGAGTTGCAAAACTGAGACGTTCTACTACAGAAGCAGCTACATCACCTTGCAGCATGAAGTTAATCCATTTGTAAGCTGCTTCGGGATTGGGAGCTCCTTTAGGAATTACAAAAGTATCAGTCCATAGAGAAGAACCGCTTTTTGGTACGACATAGCGCAATTTATCGTTATCTGCAATTACTTCGTTAGCATCAGAAGAATAACACATTGCTACTTTTAAATCCCCTGTCAGCATTTGCGGTCGCCAAGCATCTGTAGTAAAAGATGCGATCGACGGTTTTAACTCTACTAACTTTTCGTAAGCTTGTTTGACTTGATCGGGGTTCGTAGAATTGAGAGAGTAGCCCAGCATTCGCAACGTAGCACCCATCACTTCTCGAACATCGTTAGCCAGCGTCATTCGCCTTTTCAATTCCTGTTTGTGTTTCCACAAATAGTCCCAATCTTCTGGAGCTTCTTTGAGCTGTTCGCTGTTGTAAATCAGACCTGTGGTCCCCCAACTCAAAGGTAAACTGTAGCGGTTTCCTGGGTCGTAAACAGGACTTTGGAATTGCTTTTTGAGTCGATCGATCACGCTCAAAAGCGAGTGATCGAGTTGAGTCAATAACCCCAGTTCCGTCATCTGAACAACCATGTAGTCGGATGGGTTAATGATGCTGTAAGCCCGGCCACCGCCAGCTTGAACTCTAGCTAGCATTTCCTCATTAGAGCTAAATACATCTGCAACTACGCGGATACCAGTTTTTTCAGCAAAGCGATCGAGCAAAGCTTTATCGGTATAACCTTCCCAAGTGTAAATGAACAACTGGTCGGCATTACCTTTAACGGGAGGGGCAGATTGTACGTCTGCAAGCCGCCAGCCACAACTAGAAAGGGCTAAGCCGGAAATTGTTGCCGCCGAATTCTTTAAGAACTGACGGCGTGTAGAATTAGCCCTGGAAAACCTGTAAGTCGGTAAATTAGTCGGAGGCACAGTTTGATTTTTGATTTTTGATTTTTGATTTTTGATGGGCGAATTGGTAATGGCGAATTCTCCCCTTCTCCCCCTCTCCCCCTCTCCCTCTCTCCAATCATGCTCGATCGGCCAAAGCGAGACAATCAGTAGTTCCCCAGTAAGCATAAACTGGGGTGTTGAGGTCTGGGAAAGTGCCACCAGTATTCGGCTGTCGCACCGTCATTTTATCGCCAGAGGTCAACTCCACCACGTAATGAACGTGAGTGCCCATGTACATAATATTGGTCAGCCGACCCTCAAAGCAGTTGACCGAAACTTCCGGCTGGTAAAGATTCAAATATACTTTCTCCGGTCGCACACTGACGACTACAGAGTCGTCCGTTACCCCACTCCACATATCCGATTGCTGGACAACTATTTTTAGTCCCGCTGAGGTACGAACTGTAATAGTCGATCGCTCGATCGACTCCACCTTACCAGCAAACAAATTCGTATCCCCAATAAAATCCGCCACAAAAGCCGTCTGCGGACACTCATAAATTTCTTCAGGAGAGCCAATTTGCTCAATTCGGCCCTCATTCATCACCGCAATCCGGTCAGAAAGACTCATCGCCTCTTCTTGGTCGTGAGTCACCATCACAAAGGTCAAACCCAATTCTTGGTGCAAATTCGACAGTTCCAACTGCATTTGCTTGCGCAACTTCAAATCCAGAGCACCCAGCGGTTCATCCAGTAGCAGTACCGCCGGTCGGTTCACCAGAGCTCTCGCCAAAGCCACCCGCTGCTGCTGACCCCCGGACATTTGACCCGGAAATCTATTGGCGAAAGATTCCATTTTCACCAATTGCAAAGCTTCCCGTACCCGTTCTTCAACTTCCGCTTTTCCCAGCTTTTTAATCCGCAATCCAAAAGCGATGTTGTCCCAAACACTCATGTGACCGAACAAAGCATAGCTTTGAAACACCGTATTTACCGGACGGCGGTAAGCGGGAGTATTCGTCATCGACTGACCGCGAATCATCAATTCACCCGCCGATGGCGTCTCGAAGCCGGCAATTAACCGCAGCGTCGTCGTCTTGCCGCAGCCCGAAGGCCCCAGAATGCTAAAAAATTCTCCCTGATGGATTTCTAGGTCAACTCCGCGGACTGCGGTTTCCCCGTTAAATACCTTGAAGACCTTGCGGAGTTCAACGTCAAGCGCTGTATCCGTTGATGTAATACCTTGGTTGAGTGCTGTTTGAAACATATTCGCCCGTTCCTGGGGGTAATGCGCGCCAGTTCAATACAGTATAAGTTTAGACTCTCTAAGTTTAGACTTTTATGTATTTTAGGCGAGGAGTGCTTGAAATAAATGGTTTTCAAGTTTGTTGTTTAAATTTTACCTGAGAATTTAGCTCGATCGAACCCCAAAGCCCAGTTTCCCATACCCAATCTATATAGGGGAGATTTATTGGTTGTTGGGGCTTAGAGTTGGAGAGGGTTTTGGCTTTTTGTCGGTTTTTGGTTCTTCTGTTTTTTTCCACTCGGACAAAGGTCGTTGTGTAGCATTTTTAAAGTCGAAAGGTACTAGCAGCACGGGCAAACTTTGGGACGAATTTTGAGAGGGCGATTCGGGGGGGTTGGCTTGAGCGTACAAGAAACGACCGCTAAAGTCTGTTTTGCCTAAAACTAACCGATGAGTTTCCTGGTTGTCCAGTCTGACTGTTACTGTAGCTTGTGGTTGGTCGAGACCGAATTCTGGCAGTTGAGCCACAGTAATATCAATTGTACGATCGCTCTTTCCTGTTCCCAACCTGTCTAGCAAAAAATCCACTGATGCCTGATTTGCTGCTACTTGCACTGGCACTTTCATTTCCCAGCTAGACTGGCCTCCTTTTTTAACATAAACTCGCTCAAAAGTCAAGATATTTTCGGGAGTTTTTACTGTAAAATATTGGATGCGATCGGGCTTAAAAGCAAATATTCTCTGTTTTTCTTCCTTAGCCGCCTCTTGCTTTGGAGCTACTTGGATCTCGAATAAAGAAACAAACCCAGCTAAGCTCAGTGCTACGGCTATCAATACTAATGTATTTTTTTGCAATTTCATAACTGGGAATGGGGAATAGGTAATGGGGAATAGGTAATGGGAACCCCCCCCACCCAAGGGGGTAATGGGGAATAGGTAATGGGGAATAGGTAATGGGAACCCCCCTCACCCAAGGGGGTAATGGGGAATAGGTAATAGGTAATGGGGAATTGGTAATTGGCAATTGCTGGGCCTTAACAACTGTCAACTGTCAACTACTTGACTGTCAACTGTCAACTAACTTATCTTCTCTTCCACCAAATAAAGCCACCAATTCCTAGTCCGAGTAAAGGCCAACTTAGCCAAGCTACAACGAGCAATGCTACTTGAACAGCAGTCATGTTAATGCGACGGTTGGTAGCTTTTTTCGGACTGATAGAAAAGCTTTGCTGGTCGGGCTTACTCAACCAACTGACAGAGTTGAGAAACACATCACTATTAAGTTGTTGTTCAAACCAACCATTAGTCGCAAATTGAGAAGTTCCAATTACTACCATTCGGGATGATTTTCCAGAAGCTGAAGGCACAGCAGGAGTTGAAGTTGGACTTGGAGATACTGTCGGAGATGCAGTGGGCGTTGGCGAAGTTGTTGGGGACACTGGGGGCGTCGCTTCTTGAGAAACAATCACCGAATAGCTAATGGGGGAAGCAGTCGGAGAATCTGTCGGCGATGGTGTCGCAGGTGAAGGTGAGGGTGAAGTTGTGGGTGAGGGTGAAGTTGTGGGTGAGGGTGAAGTTGTGGGTGAGGGTGAAGTTGTGGGTAATGGTGAAGTTGTTGGACTTGG
>JAAUPI010000305.1 GCA_012035135.1 Microcoleus sp. CSU_2_2 | reverse complement strand
CCGCCCTTCTTATTGGGCGATAGTCTGTGTCCCCAACCCTCTTAGTTTGTGTCCAAATGCTTCACCCTCCCCCGCAGATCGATATCGATCGCGATCGCCTAATTTCTTTTTAGGAGATGTCTAATGATTCGCTTCGATAAACCCAATCCCGTACCCTTCCGCTCTACTAGCAATGCTGCAAAATCATCAATCTACTCAACTTATAATATACTTTTCCACAGGATTGCGTAGGCTCTACTGTGCGGCTAACGCATTGGCTATTGATGGATTTTCCAATATTGCTGCCTCTGGTGTACTGTTTTGACTCACTACAATCTCTGTTTTTAATCCTAAAGTTTTCAGCAAACCAATAAATCTGTAAATTTCTTCTCCCCCTGATGCTTTCAGCAATTCTTGGATTTTTTCCCAATTCTGTCGATCTTCTTCAGCGATTGTAGAGACTTCACTTTGAGATTTAACTACATCTCTGAGTACCGTCAGCAATAGTTCAGGTTCTGGTGCTTCTTCTTCTAAAATTGCTTGAATATAAGCAGCAGATTCTTCAATCTCTTGGAGGGATTGAATTAGATAATCATGGTAACTGTGTGTTTTAGGCATCGTCTCTAGTCCTAAATTCTCTTAAGTATTCTTTAGCTTTGCGAATATCTCGATCTTGGGTACTTTTATCTCGGTTGGGCTTCCATAGATCTAGTCATGGTAACTAGGAGTTTATTGTACGATCGCCCAGGAATCTTGACAAGCTGGATATCCTTATTAAAAGGGAACAGGCAATAGGGAACAGGCAACAGACTGGTTTGAGATGGGGATTTAACCCCAACCCAAACAAACAACTTATAGAAGATGGGGTTTTATACCCCGATTGGGAACAGGAACAGGAAACTGTTGCCCGTTTCCTGTTCCCTGTTCCCTTCTTCGATTACGATCGCGTTAAGGTGCGCAATGCGCACCCTACTACTTTGTTAATGAACCCTGCAAACTAGCGCGATCGCCTCTTGATTTTCCAGCACCAAACCGTACTCTAAACCTTCAACAACTGCTTGACAAGAAGCATCCAAAATATTACCAGAAACCCCGACAGTTGTCCAACGATCTTGCCCGTTACTAAACTCAACTAACACGCGAGTTTTAGCAGAAGTGCCCGCACCACCATCCAGAATTCGGACCTTGTAATCTGTTAGATAAAAATGCGCAATTGCCGGATAAAAATTCACCAAAGCTTTCCGCAAAGCCGCATCCAAAGCCGAAACCGGGCCGTTTCCTTCCGCACATTCCAGAATATTTGTCCCGTTTACTGACAATTTCACAGTTGCTAAAGCCGCACAATCTTCGCCAACCTTGTCGCAGTGGACTTGAAACCCGGTAATTTCAAACCACGGCTGACGCTGTTCTAATGCCGATCGCATTAACAGTTCAAAAGACGCCTCAGCACCCTCAAATTGATAGCCCTGACTTTCCAAATGTTTCAATTTTTCCAAAATTTGGCGGCAAGCTGGATCTTTGCGATCGAGCTCAATGCCAAAAGTTCGAGCCTTTGCCAACACATTACTCAAACCCGCTTGATCGGAAATCACAATGCGGCGACAGTTGCCGATTTTTTCCGGTTCCAAGTGTTCGTAAGTTAGCGGATTTTTCTCAACAGCCGATACGTGAATCCCGCCCTTGTGAGCAAAAGCCGAAAGACCAACAAAAGGCGCATGATCGTCCGGAGCTAGATTGACAATTTCGCTGATCGATCGACTGACCTGAGTTAATTTTTTTAATTGCTCGTCTTGAATGCAATCATAACCCAATTTGAGCTGAAAATTCGGAATCAACGAACACAAATTAGCATTACCGCAGCGTTCGCCATAACCATTAATCGTTCCCTGCACCATCTTCACGCCTTCCTGGACGGCAGCCATCGCATTAGCAACCGCAACTCCCGAATCATTATGAGTGTGAATTCCCAACTGTACAGGCACTTCGCGATTTGTTCCTAAAACCTCTAAAACATCGCGAACAATTTGACTGACTTCCTGAGGCAAAGTACCGCCGTTTGTATCGCAAAGTACCAGCCATTCTGCGCCAGCATCCGCCGCTGCTTCCAAAGTTTTAATAGCATAATCTCGATTGTGCTTGTAGCCGTCAAACCAGTGTTCGGCATCATAAATCACCCGCCTGCCCTGACTGCGCAAATATTCGATCGTATCTTGAATCATTGCCAAATTTTCATCTAGCGTCGTCTTCAAACCTTCAATAACGTGCAAATCCCACGACTTACCAAACAACGTTACCCAGCGAGTACCCGCCGACAAAATAGCCTGCAACATTTCATCATTAGCCGCCGTCGTTCCCGGCCGCCTAGTCGAACAAAAAGCCACAACTTCTGCTTGAGTTAGTGGCTGTTCTTTCAGCCTCCAGAAAAATTGTACATCTTTAGGATTAGCTCCCGGCCAGCCACCTTCGATAAAAGGAATTCCTAAACTGTCTAACTGACGAGCAATGCGCAGTTTGTCTTCGAGAGATAGGGATAGTCCCTCGCACTGAGCGCCGTCTCTGAGCGTGGTATCGTAGATCCAGAGCTGATTTGTCATGGTAATTAGGAACGAAAAATTGCTAATCTATGAATTACCATATTAAATGAGTTTATGGGAAATAAATGCAATAATATATAGTAAAATTAACATAGATCTAATTGGGGTGAATTGCTATGGTTAAAGTACAAGCACAAGGAAAAACATTTGAGTGCGATCGGGGAGCCAATCTCCGTCAACTTTTGCTCAAAAACGGTATCGATCTCTACAACGGTAATGCGAAAGTCATCAATTGCCACGGGCTGGGTACTTGTGGCACTTGTGCGGTGATGATCGAAGGTGAAGTTTCCGAACCTGAGTGGCGCGAAACAGCCAGACTTTCCCTTCCTCCCCATTCTCCCGCATCTAACCGCCGTTTGTCCTGCCAAACTCAAGTTTTAGGCAATATTAAGGTGACAAAATATGACGGTTTTTGGGGACAAGGTTCTGGAACTGTTTGGAAACCCGAAGCATAGATTTTGGGTTAAGCTATGGCAGGAAAACTGCTGTCAGTTAGTGTCATTTTTTCACGCGCTTTTCCGCAGTCCGCCAACGCGCCAGCGGCTTATCGGGCTAAGTTAATACCTATAGACATTGTGTAAAATATTACAAATGTCCCCTAAAATCTCTAAAAAATCAATGAATTCATCTACAGATATTTTGATTATTGGCGGCGGAATCATCGGTTTTTCCCTAGCAGTTGAACTGAAATTGCGAGGGGCTGCTGTAACTATTCTCACAGGGGATTTTAAACAACCGGCAGCACGCGCTGCTGCGGGAATGCTGGCTCCCCAAGCCGAAAGAATTCCCCCAAGTCCGATGCTGGATTTGTGTTTGCAAAGTCGCGGATTATATCCCGGATGGGTGGAACAGCTAGAAGAGATTACGGGGTTAAAAACGGGATATTGGCGATCGGGAATTCTCGCACCTGTTTGCGAAAATGAGTATTATGAACAGCCAGAATCTTCAAGCGTTAATTCTCAATGGTTGGATGGAGATGCGATTCGCCAGCACCAGATTGGATTGGGTGAAGAAGTAATTGGTGGTTGGTGGTATCCTGATGATGCCCAAGTTGATAACCGTGCTTTGTTTAGGACGCTTCAGACTGCAAGTAAAAAATTGGGTATTGAAGTTATTCAAGACAGTGCGATCGAAATTATTCGGCAGGGCGACAGAGTTTTTGGTGTTGAAACAACGGCAGAAAAGTTGCAAGCCGATCGCTATGTTTTGGCAACTGGCGCTTGGTCTGAAAAGCTATTAAATATTCCAGTTTTTCCCAGAAAGGGACAAATGCTATCGGTATGCGTGCCGGAAGATTATCCTGTTACTCAGCCACTGCAAATGGTTTTATTTGGAACTAGAATTTATATTGTACCGCGCCAAGATGGCCGAGTTATTATCGGTGCAACTAGCGAAAATGTCGGCTTTACTGAAGGAAATACGCCGACGGGAATGCAAAGTTTGCTGGCCGGAGCGATTGAGTTATATCCTGAATTAAAAAATTATCCGATTCGGGAGTTTTGGTGGGGATTTCGCCCAGCTACGACCGATGAGTTGCCAATTTTAGGTGCTAGCGTTTGGGAGAATTTGATGTTAGCAACTGGTCATTATCGGAATGGAATTTTATTGGCTCCTGTGACAGCAAAGTTGTTGGCTGATTTGATTTTAGAGAAAAAGTTAGATCTGTTGTTGGCGGCTTTTCATTATTCGAGATTTGCCATTCATACAGATTTGTAGGGGTAGTGTCCCCGTGCCTACCCCAGAGTTTTGGGATGATAAAATGGTGAATAGTGGAATTTTTTACTTTTTTTAAGAAGAGGCGGAGCTTCGGGATCTGCGTTACTAGGCAGAGCCTAGTAACGAGAAAGCAGAAAAATATTTATTTTTTGCTACAATCTAGTCAGCACAATAGGATAGCGAGATTTTGGACAGGTACCTGGAATCGCGATCGCAGATTAGATACTGTAGTAAAATCGATGTATATTAATTGGCAGAGCGGTTGTGACAGTACAACAATCTCATTGGATCGGGAAAATATGAGCTAGCTCATAGAAAGATTTGGGAAAATTTGGCAAACTGAGAGTAAGGTTAAATAGGAGGTCAAATTCATGACCAACACTACTCTGAATTTTAAGACTACACCGGGACATGAAGTGCTGGCGGCTGCTGGGAAAAAGATGTTACGCCCTGGGGGAAAAGTTGCTACAGAAATGTTATTTGAATGGGCGGATTTTCAGCCCGGGGAGACTGTTTTGGAGTTGGCTGCTAGTTTTGGATATAGTTCGATCGCCCTTGCTCAGCATTTTAATGTAAAAGTGGTAGGAGTTGAGAAAAATCCCGACAGTGTGGCTCGCGCTCGTGCTAATATTGCCGCAGCAGGTTTGACCGATCGAGTGGAAATTGTAGAAGGAGATATTTTTCAATTAGACCGGATTTCCCAACAGTTTGATTATGTTTTGGCTGAAGCTATTTTGACAATGCAATCGCAGTCTGGGAAAGCTAAAATTATAGCTGGAATTGGCGATCGACTGAAACCGGGTGGCAAGTTTCTTTCTCACGAATTGTTAGCAAAAGATCGAGAAGCAGAAATTCACCAAGCTTTATCGGAAGTGATTCACGTCAATGCAACTCCTTTGTCTAAGTCTAACTGGATTGTTGCTTACCAAAACGC
>JAAUPI010000304.1 GCA_012035135.1 Microcoleus sp. CSU_2_2 | reverse complement strand
ACCACAGATTGGCGCTGTCGCGCTGCTGTAAGGTTGCTGTCATGGTTTTATGATTGCTTATTGATTTGTCAATGTTCGTAGCGGTTGTGTTTGCCGCCATGTAAATAACTATGAAGCATATTCTAAGGTTTGTAAAGTATTTTAACAACAGATAAACTGATGAGAGTCATAAGTTAAGCTGATTTAAGTCTGTAACGCTTGCTGTGTGAGGGTTTAAAAGTACAAAGCGGAATTTTTGGGCGATCGCAAGCAAAAAAAAATGCTCATAATCTAGTTGCGAAACGAGAGTGGGAGTCCAGCCAAGCATTAAGATAGATTAAGGGTTGCGATCGAAAATCCGCAAAACTCGCAATCATAAGTTCGATCGAGCGAAGTCCCAAGAAATGTCCCGCACCGTCACCTACAGCCCTGCTTATACTCTGGTTCCTACTTACGAGTGTTTTAACCGCTGCACCTATTGCAATTTTCGGGCCCAACCGCTGCAAAGTCCTTGGCTGACGCTACCACAAGCCGAAACACGGCTACTGCAACTGCAAACTCAAGGTGTAATTGAAATTCTGCTCCTCAGTGGCGAGGTACACCCTCAGAGTCAACGGCGAAAAGCTTGGTTTCAGCGGATTTACGATTTGTGCGAACTGGTACTTGCTTTAGGATTTTTGCCCCATACTAATGTTGGGCCGCTCAGTTTTGAGGAGATGGCAAAGTTAAAAGAGGTGAATGTCTCAATGGGGCTGATGCTGGAACAGTTGACGCCGAGCTTGCTAAAAACAGTTCACCGACACGCACCGAGTAAAGTGCCGGCGCTGCGGCTGCAACAGTTAGAATGGGCTGGGGAATTGCAGATTCCGTTTACAACTGGTTTGCTGCTAGGAATTGGGGAAACTGAGGCGGATTGGATTGAGACTTTGGAGGCGATCGCCCGGATTCATTCGTGTTACAATCACATTCAGGAAGTTATCCTTCAGCCTCACAGTCCGGGAAATAAACAAAGTTGGGAAGGCGAGGTTTTTGATGCTACAAAAATGCCCGAAGTAATTGCGATCGCCCGCAGCATTTTACCTGATGAAATCGCCCTGCAAATTCCGCCAAATTTAGTAGCACAGCCAGACATATTACTTGCTTGTTTAGAAGCAGGTGCTAGAGATTTAGGAGGAATCGGGCCGCTGGATGAAGTGAATCCTGATTATCCTCACCTGCAACATCAAACTTTAACTGAAATTTTAGTAGCAGCGGGATGGCAACTCGTGCAGCGTTTGCCTATTTATCCTCAGTACGATAATTGGGTGCCGCAGACATTACAAACTGCTGTTAAACACTGGAGAATTAGTCATTAGTTATTTAGTCATTATAATTCCGATGTAACCGGATTTGATCTAATAAACTATTGAATTTTTAAATCAAAGAACCGCCACCATCAATCCAGACTTCAGTACCTGTGATGAAGCTGGAGTCATCTGACACTAAGAATAAAACTAATTGGGCGACTTCTTTAGTAGAACCTGCGGTATTATCAGTCAAAGGAATCAGATCGTCAATGAAATCAGCCGCTCCGGGAATTCGATCGATATTTCGCTTAATGGTACTTTCCTCAATACCAGTCAGCACCCCACCCGGACAGATGACATTAACTCGGATTTTGTTAGCAGCGAGTTCTAGCGCTAACAATTTTGCAAACGCTACTTGGGCAGCTTTTGAACAAACATAGGCCGTTGCACCAACTTTCCTGAAACTTCGGCTACCATTAATTGATGATGTAATCACAATCGAACCACCTTGTTTTTTTAGATAAGGCAGCGCATACTTTACTGTCAAAAATGTTCCTCTGAGATTGGTATTAATTGTCCGATCCCACTCATCCGGTTCGAGATCCTCAAGCGGCGACCATACACCATTAATCCCCGCATTTACAAACAAAATATCAATTTTTTGATATTCGTCAAAAACTGTTTGAAATCCCTGTTGCATTTGCTGAGAATCTGCCACATCTGCGGCAACTGCTAGCCCACAACCTCCTCTATCGACAACCTCTCGGACGGTTTGTTGTCCGGTGTCTAGAATGCGATCGATAATCGCAACTTTTGCACCTTCCTCTGCCATTAAAATTGCTGCTGCACGACCAATCCCTGACCCTCCGCCAGTAATAACGGCAACTTTATCTAAAAGTTTCATAAGTTTTTATTTATATAATATTTTATCTAATCCAGATTAGGACCTACGCAAGGAACCAATTTTTATATTATCTGTGGGGGGAAGGTGTTTATGGCTCACCCTACAGATAGATTTTGTGCAGCGTAATTCCTAAAATATCAAAGTAACAAGTAACTAGATATAGCAGGTCTAAATCATTTGTGAAATTGCTCTCTTACCCCCTCCCATTGCTAAGGGGAAGGTTGGGGTGGGGTAAAAATTTTACTACTCATTTAGACGCGCTATATATTTTTTGTTACTTGTTACTTGTTATACAGTGTTTAGGACTGGGGAACCCAGGCAGAAACTGAACCGCCATTACACCGGAAATCTGCCCAACCTTCATCATTAGTTGTGATAGATTCTTTGATGTGTTCGGTGATGTCAATATAGGTTCGGTTCGGTTGTCCGACTTCCATAAACTTGCTGCCCTCACTGCCATTACTGAGTACCACAGCCATGCCACCTGGATGTTCTTCATCTCCCAGCCGCGTCCAACCAATAGTGTTGGCATGATCGAAGTAATCGTATTGATCTCCGTAGGAATAAGTTTGGCGGGCTAACAAGAATTTGTCGATAATTCCCTGATGTTTGTCTAACCAAATCTCGTATTCGTTGCCATCGTTGCCTGTATCCTTATAGTGTTCGCCATAATAATCCGGGTAGAAAATGCAGGGATATCCTTCACGCCGCAGCAGAATTAAAGCATAGGCAAGGGGTTTAAACCAAGACTCGACAACTGATTCTAGGGATTGTAAGGGTTGGGAATCGTGGTTATCAACCAGAGTAACAGCTAGGGTTGGTTGTTGTTGAACAAGGGTGCCGTCAAAAATTGTGCGCAAGTCGTAGTTATTGCCCGCTTTACTAGCAGCGTGGAAATTGTAGTGAAGGGGTGCGTCAAATAAGGAAACTTTACCATCGGTTACGGTAATAAAGTGGTGCAAAGCTTCAACTTCATAAGACCAGTATTCACCGACAGCAAATAGGTCACGTTTGGCGTAGTGGCGAACGTGTTCTAACCATTCTTGGAAAAATTCTGCTGATACGTGTTTGACGGCATCGAACCGAAAACCATCAACGTTTGTTGTATCGACATACCACTCACCCCAGTATTTTAATTCTCCGGTGACTTCTGGGTTGTCCATATCGAGATCGCAACCCATCAGGTAGTCATAATTGCCTTTTTCTAAATCTACATTGCGATCGAACTCTTTGCCTTTGAGCAAATAAACGGCTTGTGTACCTGTGTTGTAAACGTTGTAATCAATGGCATCGAAATGCCACCAATGCCACTCCATGCTGGAATATTTTTTGCCACGGCCGGGGAAAGTAAAATGAGTCCAAGCTTTGATGTTTTGATATTCGCCTACTGTGGCATTGCGGTCATCGGGATTGAAGGGCGTAGCTTCGACTTCTTCTTCGGCATCGGCACCTAATTTGTGGTTGAAGACAACATCGGCATAAATCCGAATTCCGGCATCTTGTGCAGCTTTAATCGCCTGCAAATACTCCTCTTTTGTCCCGTATTTCGTCCGTACCGACCCTTTTTGATCGAACTCGCCTAAATCGAATATATCGTAGACGCCATAACCCACATCCATGCCGCCGCCTGTTCCTTTATAGGCGGGTGGCAACCACAGGGATGTAACGCCTATTTTGGCTAAATCTTTTGCAGATTTGGCTAGCTGATTCCACAGTTTGCCGTCTGAGGGGGTATACCAGTGGAAATACTGCATCATGACGCCATTGACTTCAGACATAAATTTATTTTTTCCTGTTTTGTAAAATTGCGATCGACATTTATTTTCGTAGCTTGCTAGTTTACGAATGTCAGCAATCTTATGTTCAACAAATATCATAAAAGATGGGGTTGCTCAAAACAATCTATCAACAGATAGATTGACAAAAGAATGTAAATTTGATAAAAATTATTTTTAGCCGATCGCACTGAGTGAAACGATTGCGCAATTTGAGATTATAAGATTTACGAATTACTCGCTTTTACCTATATCTTTCTAGGATGAGGAACGAGATTATGAATCGGGTGGTAATGCTGCGGCAACTCGCTCAACTCTTGTGTTCCAAGTACCATCGATCGCCAATTCGATCAACCTAAATCCCGCGGGGATTTCGTCAACTACAATCGGATGGCTTTTCGGTAAAAGTTGGATGCAGGTGCTGGGTGTCCCCAAGTAGGAAACTCCGCCTCGCTGTTGGTGGAATTCTTGGTGAATGTGCCCGCAGATGACGATTTTTACTTGAGGATATCGATCGACAATTGCCAGAAATTCATCAGCATTGTGCAGCATCATTCCATCCATGATTTCACAGTCGATCGGCAACGGATGATGGTGCAAAGCAATAATAACAGGTCGATCGTCCGTTTGTTGCAATTCAGTGTCCAGCCAATCCAAAGTTTCTGGGGAAAGTTTACCGCCACTGCATCCGGCTTCCACACTCGAAAGCAATAGAAACTGCCAGTTTCCTTGCTGAAAAGATTTTTCTGGGGAAATAGGTGGCTTATCTAATACTTGCTGCATTATCGGCAAATTGTCGTGATTTCCAGGTATCCAGTAAGCCGGGATTTTTAGGGGGGAAATCAGGGAGGCGAGGAGCTCGTAGGATTCTGGTGTTTCGTCTTGAGACAAGTCGCCTGTGAGTAGGAGTAAGTCTGGCTGGGGCTGGATCTGTTGCAGGCGATCGAGAACAGCTTGCAGGGTGCGGGCTGTTGAGAGGCCTTTCCAAGTTCGATCGATCTCTGCAAACAAGTGGGTGTCGGTGATTTGGGCGACAAGTAGGGGAGAAACTGGTGTCATGGCTGCTGTTGCGGGCGAAGCGGAGGCGATCGAGCTATTTCTAATGTAGCCTGGGATGGGTTTTCGGGGCGAGGAAAAACAGGCGAGGAAAATTTTTGACTGCTATGTTCAAATAATCAGGATTTGGTGTAATATCAAATAACGTCAAATTTCAGACGTGACGGCGGCATAGCCAAGTGGTAAGGCAGAGGTCTGCAAAACCTCCACCCCCAGTTCAAATCTGGGTGCCGCCTT
>JAAUPI010000303.1 GCA_012035135.1 Microcoleus sp. CSU_2_2 | reverse complement strand
ACCGCAGTAATTTCACTTCTTTTACTTATGCGATAGGGGTGAAAATTCAGGGCAATAAAATCTACTTACCTAAACTGGGATGGATGCGGTTTCACAACTCTCGCTCAATCCCAAATGGTTTTACCATCAAGGCTTGCACAGTTAGGAAGCGACAGAATAATTGGTATGTTTCCGTGAGAATAGAAGATAAGTCTGTACCTGAATACAGCCCCAAAGCTCTCGGCAACAATCCCAAAGTAATCGGTTGCGACTTAGGACTTACTAAGCTGGTTCATCTTTCTGATGGCTACCAAATTGAGAACCCTAGATTTTCAACCAACAAAAAAACTAAACGTACTCTGAAGATTAGACAGAGACGGGTTAGCCGCAAAACAAAATAAGCACAAATTGCTGTAGACTGGTTAGCGAGCAAAATTCATTACCAAATTATGTCCGGGTGCGTTTGGATAGCTAACGCATCGTTCAAAACTATGACATTACGTATCATTTTTCGCAATTGGCAGCGATCGATTAAATTTTTTTTCCCCATTCTATTTGCAATTTCATTCATTGCAGTATTGCTGACGAATAACTTGATTCCGGCACGAGCCCAGGAACCCCGTCAGGAAATTCGCGGGGTTTGGATGACTACAAATGATAAAGATATCCTCAGAGATCGTCGGAAATTAGGAGATGCGATCGATCAATTAAAGCGCTTAAATTTTAACACTATTTATCCCGTAGTTTGGAATTCTGGCTATGTAATGTATCCCAGCCCAGTAGCACAGCAAAGAGAGATTCAACCGTTTGTTTACAGAGGTTTAGACGGGCAGGATATTATCGGAGATTTAATTTCTCAAGCCCACCGTCAAGGTTTGCTAGTAATTCCTTGGTTTGAGTTTGGTTTCATGGCGCCTCCCACATCGGAATTAGCCTTGAATCATCCCGATTGGCTGACACAAAAACAAGATGGTAGCGAAACATCGATCGGTGCTGGTGGCGAAGTAGTTTGGCTCAATCCTTTTCATCCAGAAGTACAGCAATTCATTACCGAACTCGTACTAGAAATCGTTACTCAATACAATGCTGACGGCATTCAATTTGACGATCACATGAGTTTGCCAGCGGAATTTGGCTACGATAAATACACCGTTGCTTTGTATACCAAAGAAACCAAAAAAGCTCCCCCTACCGACTCTCAAGACCCAGAATGGTTGCAGTGGCGAGCCAATAAAATTACGGCGTTTATGTCGCAATTAAATCAAGCCGTAAAAGCTATAAAACCCAATGCAATTTTCTCCATTTCTCCCAATTACTACGAATTTGCTTACAAGCATCATCTGCAAGACTGGCTGAATTGGGTACGTTTGGATATTGCCGATGAGCTAATTGTGCAAGTTTATCGTCCAAATTTAGAGTCATTTGTGGATAAAATTAACCGCCCAGAAATGACAGAAACACAAAAAAAAGATTCCCACAGGAGTCGGCATTATGACTGGTTTAAGAAATCGCCCAGTAGCAATACAGCAAATTAAATCTCAGGTACAAGCTGTTCAAGAACGGGGTTTAGGTGTCTCTTTCTTCTATTACGAAAGCCTCTGGGAAGATTCGCCGGAATCGATGGTCGATCGAGTATCTGCATTGCGATCGCTCTTTCCATTGTCTGCATTCCGAACAGCGCAACAAATACCGAGACGCGCGGCTACTTTTCCCCCGCCACCACCGCCCAAACCAGACCCCAAAGCTAAGCCAAATCAACCTGGAAATAACAGCAAACCTTCGCCTTCGTCAACTACGCAAAAGAATTAAAGAGTCATTAGTTGACAGTTGTTATTTATGAGTTGCTACCAATTACCATTACCCATTACCAATCTTACCTCATTAAAAATGTTACATAACCAAAAAATTTTACTACCAACAATGGGCTGCGGCACTTGGGCTTGGGGCAACAGATTTCTCTGGGGCTACGATGAAAGCATGGATGACGAATTGCAAGCTGTTTTTAATCTTTGTGTTAGTAACGGCCTCACTTTATTCGACACAGGTGATTCTTACGGCACTGGGAAATTCAACGGACGCAGCGAGCAACTTTTGGGGCATTTTTCTCAACAATATCGAGGTGCAAATCAAGATAGTATTTGTATTGCGACAAAACTTGCTGCTTATCCGTGGAGACTGACACGAAAATCCATGGTTTCGGCTTGTAAAGCCTCGGCTTCCCGCCTTGGTAAAAATGTAGATTTGGTGCAAATGCATTGGTCTACAGCTAATTACGCTCCTTGGCAAGAAAGCGCTCTTTTAGATAGTTTAGGTGATCTTTACGAGCAAGGATTGGTTAAGGGAGTCGGCTTGTCTAATTACGGGCCGAAACGGCTGAAATGGGTACACAAAAAATTTAGCGATCGGCAGATTCCAATTGTTAGTTTGCAAGTGCAATATTCGCTGCTTTCTACCTATCCAGTTACCGAACTTGGATTGAAAGAAGTTTGCGATGAACTGGAAATAAAATTAATTGCTTACAGTCCTTTAGCCTTGGGATTGCTGACTGGAAAATACTCGGAAAATGGCCCTTTTCCTAAAGGCATCCGAGGTTTAGCGTGCAAGCAACTATTGCCGGGAATGCGATCGCTTTTGGAGTGTTTGCGAGAAATAGCAGCATTCAGAAATAAGACTGTTTCGCAGGTAGCTATTAATTGGTGTATCTGCAAAGAAACTATGCCGATTCCTGGGGCGAAATCTGTGGCACAGGCCAGGGAAAATATTAACGCTTTGGGCTGGGAATTAGAATCGGGTGAGATTGCAGAATTGGATAAAGCGGCGGCGAGTGTAGATAAAAAAATGGTACAAAATATCTTTCAAACTAAGTGATAATCGGTTCGTAGTAACGGCTTTAGTCCTGATTTTTTAAAATCTCAAGCAAGGAGTGAAGTCCTCACTACGAACCTAGAAATTATTTTCAACCTCTCGCGCAAAACTTTTCTACGCACCGCACAAACATTTCTACACCCATTCCCAAAGCAGTTTCATCAAAATCAAAGCGCGGGTGATGGTGCGGGTAAGCCAAATTTTTCTCAGGATTTGCCGAACCCAAAAAGAAATAGCAACCGGGGACTTCTTGCAAAAAGAATGACATATCTTCTCCGCCCATAGTTTGACATTCCGGCACGATTCCCGCTGGAGTTTCTACCACTGATTCTGCGACGCTTCGCACCAATTCAGCCATCTTGACATCGTTGATGGTTGGCGGGTAATACGAACAATAATCGAATTTGTAATTTGCGCCGTAACTTTGACAAATTCCGGCAATTACTTGCTCGATTCGCTTGTCAAAATAACTTTGATATGCTGGCTTGAAATAGCGCACCGTCCCGCCAAATTGAGCGGTATCAGCAATCACATTGTAGGCGTGGCCTGCGTGGAATTTGCCGACGGTGACTACGGCGGAGTCGATCGGATCGATATTCCGCGCTACAATTGCTTGCAAAGCATTGACAATTTGGGCTGCAACGACGATCGCATCTACAGTTTGATGCGGCATTCCACCGTGTCCGCCTTTGCCCAAAATTGTGCAATCAAAAGTTTCTACCGCCGCCATCAGCGCGCCGCCGCGCACGCCTACAGTGCCTAAAGACAGATTGTTCCATAAATGCAAACCGACGATCGCATCTACATCAGGATTCTTTAAAACTCCCGCTTCCACCATCGGTTTAGCACCTCCGGGCCCTTCTTCTGCGGGCTGGAAAATCATTTTTACAGTGCCGGAAAAGCTGTGTTTGTGTTTAGATAAATAGCAAGCAGTACCGAGGGCGATCGCAGTATGGCCGTCGTGGCCGCAAGCGTGCATAATTCCGTTATGTTGCGATCGATAATCAACCTCATTTTCCTCTTGAATTGGCAAAGCATCCATATCAGCTCGAATTGCCAAAACTCGGCCCGGTTTGCCACTGTCTATAGTGGCGACAATCCCCGTTTTAGCAATACCTGTTTGATGCTCGATTCCCCATTCCTGCAACTTTTGCGAGACAAATTCTGCGGTTAAATTTTCCTGGAAACCCAACTCAGGTTTTTGGTGCAAGCGGCGGCGCCATTCCACTAACTGAGGCTGCAAACTTCTAATTTCCAGCCGTAATTGTGATAAATTCACATCAGTTAAATTCGGTAAAACAGCAACCATTTTCATTCTCCTTATAGCAAGCAATTCTGAAAATTTTCTCAAACTCTCTCTTTTCTTTCTCCGCGCTCTCTGCGCTCTCTGCGGTTAAAATAAAATCTTCTTCAATTCTATTCGATTTGTGCAGGAGATTTGTTTTTAATAAACCGCAGAGGGCGCAGAGGACGCAGAGAGAGGTGTTGAGAATAGGGTTGGTTATTGAGAAATCTGAGGGATTAAATTAACTCCATGTAACAATCGCTCCAAATCTAAATCTGAAGCAGCTTTGGCTAATTTAGCAAGGTCGTTTGGGTCATCTAAATGTGGCAAAATACCCAAAACAGGTATTTGAGTTAGCGACTCAATTAAGTCGATCGGCGCCCAATCTGCAATTTCTTGTTCAGCAGCAGGTTGAACACAGTTGACGACAATACCTTTGAGCTTAAAGCCACTGTGTCTGGCGAGAGCAACATTCGCTACAGCTTGCCCGATCGCCCCTAACCTCACCGGTACCACCAAAACCCCCCTCAGCCGCCAATCCCTGGCAATGTCAGCCACCGTTAATTCTCGCGTTACAGGAGAACCCAGCCCTCCCAAAGCCTCTACCAACACAAAATCCTTGCGCTCCTTGAGGCTCGTTAGGGTCGTCCACACCTTTTCGAGTTCAATACGTCTCCCCTCTCGTTCGGCGGCGATCGGCGGTGCTAGAGGCGCACTGAAGTGCAGCGGGTTGAGTTCTTCGGGGGATTGGTCAAGGGCAAATAAACGGGTGTAAAGTTCGCGATCGCCCGTTCCCGTTTGCAACAGCTTCATAATTCCCAAAGTGCGATCGGAGCAGTACATTTGCCAATAAGCAGCCAGAACACTCGTCAAAACAGTTTTGCCTGCGTCGGTATCAGTTCCAGCAATTAGTAGCGAGTTCATGAATAGCTAATGGTAATTGACCTCAACTTCACTGTAACTATTTTTCAACCTAGGGGAATTTTGCCAGCAGCCTTAAAGAGAAGGCGACGGTTGAGTTGGATTTTCAGCCGGCGCAGGAGTCGGTGCGGGAGTCGGCGCTGGTTCGGGCGACGGTGCGGGAACTGGTGCGGGAGTCGGCGCTGGTTCGGGCGACGGTGCGGGAACTGGTG
>JAAUPI010000302.1 GCA_012035135.1 Microcoleus sp. CSU_2_2 | reverse complement strand
TAATATAGGCATTCTATGCTGCTAAAAAATCCTACTTTGCGATCGGAAACAGAGGTTAATTGCGATCGGCGTCACAATTATAGAGATAATGGGGAATGGGAAACGGGAAATTGGGCATTAGTCATTAGTTATCGGTCAACTGCCTGCCCGCTCGCGTAGTCGAAGGGTCAACACTCAACCGTTAGCTGTAAATTTTTGTCTTCAACTGAACAGTAAAAGTAGAACCTACACCCAACTGACTTTCCAGCGTAATGTCGCCTCCCATCATCTGGCAAAACAGACGGCTAATTGCCAATCCCAAACCCGTGCCGCCGTACTTGCGAGTAGTTGAAGCATCCCCTTGAATAAAAGGTTCAAACAAACCATCTTGCTGTTCTGGCGACATTCCAATCCCCGTATCAGATACCCGCAAATAAACCCAATCGCTGCCACCTGCAAGTTCGCTAGTCGCACTCAGCAGAATCGTTCCCCTTTCGGTAAACTTAAGGGCATTCGAGAGCAAATTGAACAAAATTTGCCGCACTTTAGTCAAGTCAGCATACATCACTCCCAAATTTGGAGAGCAAGACACTTGCAATTGATTGCCATTTTTTTCGACTAAAGGATGCAAAGTTGCGACCACTTCTTCGATTAAATTGCCGAGGTCGAAACTTTCTAAATACAGATCCATCCGACCGGCTTCGATCTTAGAAAGGTCGAGAATATCATTAATTAAAGTCAACAAATGTCTGCCAGCATTACGAATTTTTTGAGTATCGGGAATTAGGTCTTGTAACCCTTCTTCCAATGCTTCTTCTTCTAGCATTTCGCTGTAACCGATAATCGCGTTGAGTGGCGTCCGTAGTTCGTGGCTCATGTTAGCCAAGAAAGTGCTTTTAGCTCTCGAAGCTGCTTCAGCTTTGTGCACGGCTTCTTGCAAAGCTACTTCGGCTCTTTTGCGCTCGGCAATTTCGATGCGGAGCAGTTTATTGGCGGCAGTGAGTTGAGAAGTGCGCTGTTCGACAGTGATTTCTAGCTGCGATTTGGCTTTGGATAGCGCTTCTTGAGCCCGCTGGCGTTCAAATCCTTCGATCGCCAGCGCTACCAAATTTGCCAAAGAATCCGCGAAGGTTCGCTCTTCCAAAGCCCATTGGCGGGGTAGTCCAATTTGTTCGAGAGAAAGGATACCCACGATCTGGCCGCCGAGCCTAATTGCTACATTTAATAACGATGAATTTGGTTCGCTAGCATTCAGCAATACAGGGGAATGTTCGGCTGGCAAAGATAATGGGTACAAATTTGTTTTTAGATAGTTTTGAGTTTTCAGCAGTGGCTCTAAGGCACGATCCGATCGAATGTTGTCGTCGGCAGCGTCGCATTCCCCATCTAAAATTGAAAAGTTTAAATCGTCGTTCGGTGTTTCCTGGCGGCTCAAATGGCGATCTTCGGTGCGATCGTACATATCGAGACAAACTAATCTCCGATTTGGGATTTTCAACTTAGAATGATTAACCCGCTGGTCTGGTTCTTGGGTACCAGCCTCTACATAACTTGCCTCTGTTTGATTGTAGGCGATCGCTCTAGCAGCGAAATTTAGCTCTGGTTCTGCTGTATAGCGAGTCCCAAATCTAAAATGGTTGTACAGCCAGACACTGACTTTTTCAACCTCCAAAGTGCGAGCCGCCGCCTCGGTAATTTCGCGAATGCTCGCATTCAATGCACCGCTGTGGATAGTCCTTTGTCGGCCTAGCTGCAACAGGGCCAGACTCTGGCGGCGAAGTCGCTTTTCGCTTTCTTGCAGGATTTGTTCGGCTTCCTTGCGCTGGGTGAGGTCGTGCAAGGCGCACAAGGCTGTCTGCTGACCGTTGAACAGCAGGGGCTGAACCGAGATCGTAGCCCAGAATGGGGTGCCGTCTGCCTTTTTGCAGTGGAGTTCGTAGTTTTGGATGTACCCGTTTTTGGCGAGTGCGTCGAGTACCTTTTGGCGATCGGATAGATTGAAGTAAAAGTCTGGGGTTTTGCGGCCGATGATATCTGTTAGGGGTATGTCGAGGAGAGAGCTCAATTGAGTGTTTGCATACAGAATTAAGCCGTCACCAAGGCGAGCAACCAATATGGGAACGGGAGTTGCCGAGGCAAGCGCCCGAAACTGCTTTTCGCTTTCGCGCACGGCCAACTCGGCTTTGCCGAGTAAGTGAGCTTCCATCGTATCCGAGTGTTCGGTTGTAGTCTCCAGCAAGATTTCTAGGTCAGCTTTTTCGCGCTTCAAGTTGTCAAGTTCCGCACGAAGTCGCTGAACGTCCAAAAGTAGCTGTTCTCTGGATGGGTCTTCCTGCATAGCAATTAGTAATTTGTAATCTGTTTTAAAGTTTTTTGCTGTTGGCCGCTAACTTAACTATGACTGATTCCTTTTCACTTCTATCCCATTTCCCCTCTTCCCGGACTCGCTGAAAACAATTGCTTTTACCTTGGGCCATTACTTATTAGGAAATCTCAGCAGTGATTCTTGGAATTTCCATCCTTCATGTCGGAGAGATGTCACTCCAATTCTAAGTGCAGCGAAGGCATCAGCCCCTGCAAGTTCTTGAGCGATTTTCCCTGCCAGGGTATCTGTTTAGAGCCTTTTACTACAATCATAGTATTTTTTTGTTGGCGAACTTTGATCGCAAATTTTGATAAAATTTTAATTCCTGAACTATTTAAAAATTCTAGCTTTCGCAAGTCGAGAGTAATCGTTTTTGGCTCCTTGTCAGCCACTTCGTTGAGCAACTGCACGATCGGCGCGTATTCTTCCGTTTGGCTGAGTCGGAACGAGCCGCAGCAAGTAATTGTTTCCGTAGCGCGATCGTACAGGATGCTGTAATCTTTGGTGTTAATCTCCATACTTTTGTCCATTGTCGTTTGTTTCGGGATAAATAAGTTTGGGCTGCGCCTTCTAGGATTCAGCACTTCGCGATCCGGCTGCTTTCCTATGATTTAAATTTCACTGCCTGTACTGCCAACTGTACCACTGCCTCTACTCCTGTTATCAATCCTGTTCGGGAGTGACACCGTTGCAGGGACTCACCCGACTTACTCGCGGAGAGCTTTTGTCCGCGACCTGTTTTTGTCGGAGTTGCGAATGAATGATTAATTATGTATTTTTTCTCCTCTATTTTGATTGACAAATTTACCAAAATGTGAGATATGTTTTACATCCTGCGTAACTCTGAGTAGGGAGTGTTTAATGGCAATTTCAGAAATTACAGAAAAGCTTTTGGCTGCTAAAAAAACTAAGGGAATTAGTTTGGCAGAGTTGGAACAAGTTGTAGGTCGCGATGAAGTTTGGATTGCAGCAGTTATTTACCGTCAAGCCGCAGCCTCCCAAGAGGAAGCCGAGAAAATTTTATCGGCTTTGGGAATTGACCTCTCCGAGGCGGGGGCTCTGACAGAACCTCCATTGAAAGGCGGTTTAGATCCTGTGGTTCCGATCGATCCCCTGATTTATCGGTTCTATGAAATCGTGCAGGTTTACGGGATGCCACTCAAAGCAGTGATTCACGAAAAATTTGGTGACGGAATTATGAGCGCGATCGACTTTACTTTGGATGTGGAGAAAGAAGCAGACCCGAAAGGCGATCGAGTGAAAATAATTATGTCAGGAAAATTTTTAGCCTACAAAAAATGGTAAGCCAGGAGCGCTTTACTTCCATTGAAAATTAAAATCCAGGTCTAATGACTAATGGTAAGGTGCGTCGCTCGTGAATTATCGATTTTTTTAGGGATTATAGGTAGCGACGCACCCTACGACGTCGGACTAATAATTAATGACTCAGAAGTGTTAACTTAGAAATAGAAATCGCTAAGCTTGACAGGCTTGAGTGTCCGATCGCGAAATTTTTCGCTGGAAAGAGTCATGTTCGATCGGGCAGCAACTTTCTAGTCGCAACAGGCAACCGCAACAGTAAATTAAGAGGCAAATATGTCAAAATATGACTCCCATCTAAGATGCTCCTTTTGCGGCAAGTCGCAGGAGTACGTGCGCAAGTTAATAGCTGGGCCTGGCGTCTACATTTGCGATGAATGCGTGGAATTGTGCAATGAAATTTTAGAAGAGGAGTTTTTTGATTCGGGAAAAACAGTCGGGCAACAGATTCCCCAGTCAGAGATACAAGAGTCTCAATCACAAAAATCGCGGCGCCAGGGTCGATCGAACAAATCCAAATTCACTTTAGGTCAAATTCCCAAACCCACAGAAATTAAACAGCATTTAGACAACCACGTCATCGGCCAGCACTCAGCCAAAAAAGTCCTTTCTGTAGCAGTTTACAACCACTATAAACGCTTGAGCGTTGACCAAGCCAAAGATAGCGCCAAGCCTGCACCCGACAGCGATGTGGAACTGCAAAAATCCAACATCATGCTAGTCGGGCCGACAGGCTGTGGCAAAACCTTGTTAGCGCAGAGTTTGGCGCAAATGCTGGAAGTACCTTTTGCAGTAGCCGATGCGACAACACTGACAGAAGCCGGTTATGTCGGGGACGACGTAGAAAATATCTTGCTGCGACTATTGCAAATGTCAGATTTTGATGTCGAAGCAGCCCAGCGCGGGATTATTTATATTGATGAAATTGACAAAATTGCTCGCAAGAGCGAAAACACTTCGATCACGCGGGATGTATCAGGAGAAGGTGTGCAGCAAGCGCTGCTAAAAATGTTGGAAGGAACGGTAGTTAACGTGCCTCCGCAAGGCGGGCGCAAACATCCTTACCAAGATTTTATTCAAATTGACACTAGCAAAATTCTATTTGTTTGCGGCGGTGCTTTTGTTGGTTTGGAAAAAATAGTTGAACAGCGTTTAGGGAAAAAATCATTAGGCTTTATTCAGCCAGTTGAAAGCGACAGCAACTCAACATTGCCGGCCAAAGATAAGCGGGCGGCAGATATTTTGCAGCAAGTCCAACCCGACGATTTGGTGAAGTTTGGTTTAATTCCTGAATTTGTCGGGCGGATACCTGTAGTGACAGTGATTTCGCCCCTGGATGAAGCAGCTTTGATGCAGATATTGACTGAACCGCGCAATGCGCTGGTAAAGCAGTATCAAAAGCTGTTAAATATGGATAGTGTAGAGTTGGAATTCGAGCCGGATGCGCTGCGGGCGATCGCCCAGGAGGCTTACCGCCGCAAAACCGGCGCGAGAGCTCTCCGCAGCATTTTAGAGGAGTTAATGCTGGATGTGATGTACGAGTTGCCTTCTCGCAAGGATGTTGCTTTGTGTACGATTACTAAGGAAATGGTCGAGAAGCGATCGACTGC
>JAAUPI010000038.1 GCA_012035135.1 Microcoleus sp. CSU_2_2 | reverse complement strand
AGGATTGTACAAAACAGCGAGCGGCCGATTAATTAACGCTGATGTTAACGGGTCTTATAATATTTTAAGAAAAGCAGTCCCAAATGCTTTTAGCGATGGGATAGGGAGCTGTGTAGCTCAGCCGAGGCGGGTGAATCCGCTCGAAGTGAAAGCGAAAGGGGAGGGATTCAACGCCTCCCATGTCATGTAATAGATGACTATACTTTTACAAGCTATAATAGGCGTCATCTTTCCCAATCGTTTAAGCAAAACAATGGACTGGCGACAGCATATTAACCTCGGTTCCAAAAAAGTACCAGCAAAACCCGCTGTTCCAGAAACTCGGTTATCTGTAGAATTTCTGCTAGGGCTGTTTGCTGCGGGATGGACGGAACAACAGGTGTTAGAAAAATATCCTGCACTGACTTCGGAAAAGTTGCGTGCCGCTTTGGCTGCTGCGGATGCAAAATTAGTATCATCGATCGCCAATCCAGAGTTACTAGAAATGATCGAGAAAACGAGAGAATAATTTAATACCAATTATCCAAAATCTTGCAAGAATGATGAGTATTGGCTTTGTTTCCTGAACTATTTGGTAAGGTGCGTCGCTGCGAGATAGTCGATTGTTTTGAGGATTGTAGATGGCGACGCACCCTACAGCTAGTAAGGTGCGTCGCTGCGAGATAGTCGATTGTTTTGAGGATTGTAGATGGCGACGCACCCTACAGCTAGTGTTGCGGCCAAATGTCGATGATGTTGACGCATTCCCTCCAGCATAACTTGTTCTGACGGATCTAGTCCATCTGCATAGGCTTCATTGATGCTGTTGAGGAGTTCTTGTTCATGATGACGACGCAAGTAGTCTTCAATTGCTAGAATCAACAGTTGTTTTTCAGGAATCTGCATCTCATTTGCCAGGATGCATACTTGGTTATAGAGTGAATCGGGGAGGGAAAATCCGTTTTCATGTTGGATATGAGGTTGTATCTGTTTGATTGACTATGATTCTAGTTTAGTTTAGCTCGCAAACGAGAATAAAAAATGTGAGGATTGCCCACCAGCTTAACTGATGGACAATACCTCATTATATCACTTATCATCCCTCACAGGCAGCGACGTGTCCATAATTTCCATCAACAACTCCAAGCGCGAAGGACGACTCAACATCGGCACTAAATTCGGCAGAGAGTAGTAATCGCCGGCAAAGGTAAAGGTTTCCACCGATACTTGTTTGTCCTTCAATTGCTTCTCAACATAATTGCACCAACCACCAACTCGCACGATGACAACATCAGGAATTACGTTCAAACTGCGGCAGTAATTTTGATAAGCATCCGCGAAATAAGGATTGCTGTTTTCCCCTTCATCTGTAACCATGATGAATTGTTCGACAACCTGCTGTTTCTTCCGCATAGCTTCCAGCGCGCAACCGCAACTTGTACCGCCACCTGCGTGAATGTGTTTGAAAGCCCGTTCCCAGTCTGTCAATTCTTTGCCATCTGCCTGTATTGGGTAAGGCATTGTGTCAAAAGCATAGACAAACAAAGCGGCGTCGGAAATGCCCGAAATCAAAGCAGCAAGGCGCTTACCGACTTCGATCGCACTTTCCATACTTCCCGATTTGTCAATCAACAAACCAGTCGCTTTGGCAATTTTGCCGCGCTTTTTCACCTGTTCGTTTGTCACCGCTTCCAGCTTCGCCGCCGTTGCTGCGTCGAAGTTCGCGCTACCGCCCGCAACCGTTGCTTTGTAAGCAGAAACGCGATCGCACTTTGCCGCTTCATCCAGCTTGGAATCAATCAACTGCTTGACTTCCGCGTGATCCATCGCGCCGCGAGACTGAATCGATTTCAGGTTGTTGATGACTTCCTGCGGCGACATCGAGTCGATCAACGCTGCCAAAACCGTTGGCGTTAGCATTTTGATCGCACCAATGGCGATCGTATACGGAATCTTGTACTCAACAATCAAATTTGCTTGTTCCGCAGGTGTTGCCGCCTTTGCCAACTGCTTCAAAACGAAGGCCAGAGAGTCTTCCGGCGGATTGTCTTGGAACAGGATAGCATTAGCACGTTCCCCAGGCTTGACGTGCAAAGTCGCATACAAGTGCTTCATTGCCTTGCGATTGCGGAGGGCGGCGCGATCGAAAAACTGTGCATTCTTTTCCCGCGATTTCAGATAGCGAGTGACAGCAGTACGTGCACTCCGAGGCACCTTATTTTTGTGCTGCTTCATGAAGTCCACAATCCGCGAAACCTCGTAGGGAGGAAACTGTTGTAACATCATGAAACCGGCATCTCGGTGTTCTGTCAGCGCCGAAGTCAGCAAATTTCCGACAAAAACTTCCTTGTGGTCGCGCACGTCGCCTTGACGCTGATACCACACCGCTAAATGACCGTAAAAAATCGGGTCTAATTCGACAATTAACTTGTGAATTTCTGCTACTTTTTCTAATTGACGGTGAGGAGTTGTGAGCAGACTATTTAGCATTTCCAAACGCAAATCGCGCTCTGCTGCATTCATATTCATTGGTTTTACCTTCCTATTCGATTTTGGATTTGGGATTTGAGAAGTATTCAAAATCGGTGGTTGGCAGTTGTTGCACGCTAGCGAGTGAATTTTCAGGACTTACGTTTGACACGCTATTTATTAGTGGTAAGGTGCGCACTGCGCACCCTACAGCTAGAATGTGTGCGTAAAATTCCTGTTGTAAAAATCACCGCGCAAGTTTGGGGAGCTTTTTTTGGTAAACCTAAATAGGGTTTGTATGTAAGCTCTCGCGATTGGGGCGCGGCAAAAACTGCGATTTGAAATTAACTATTTGAGGGAAACTTGTTCTAATTCGATCGCTCTCAAATCTGGTTCAACCCAATTATTGCGCGCTTCCCAAGACATCAGCTGATCGCGCGTGTAATAGCGAAATGGTAAAGTGCGATCGGCATATTGTGCAATCAAACCGTTAGCCAAACTTACCATCGATCGATTCCGGCTTTCCTCAGCTAGATACCTGCTAATAGTTCGCACCCAAAATAGCGTTAGAGTTTCGTGATACCCGCCATCTTTTGTGCTTTCAATTCCCTGAGCCGAGTTGTAACGTTTAATGCCATTCCTAATTGCATTTATTGCTTCTGTTTCTGAATCATAAAACAGATACCACAGAGCAACTGTTAAATGTGCTGTATGAGTCCATTGACTGCGTGGCAGGCTGCATTCTTCAAAAGCATGAATTAGGCTATCTATCTCGGAGGGCGATCGATAAATTATAGTTGTAGTTTTCATAATTTTATTCTCCTTACTCACCACTTACGGATCTAAAAGTTAGGAAAAAAGCACTTCGCACAAGTTGAAAAAGTCGTTTGTTCACACACAGGATTTGAACCTGCATATACTTGGGTTTAAGCCAAGGGCCTGACCAATTAGGCTAGTATGTAAACTTTTTCGATCGGGGCGCGAAGTGAAAAGACTAACTTTTGCTTAGTTGTTTCATAATCAACTTAATTTGCTTCTTGTTGCACTGACGTTTGCTGGCAATGTACTTCGGAGAATTGACAGAAGACTGATTGGTATTTGTTGTCCAAGGTTCAAGATCTGCTAGCTCGATCGCATACCACAAATCATCGATTTTCCGATAATCATGGTAAGCATCTACAGACAGGAAATCATCGGGCTTTTTTTTAGGCTCTTTTGGAATTCTCTCAACTAAACAAAGAATTCCCGTTTCGGGATGGACGTAAAGCTGCTTGTACCAATAACCGAGAGGTAGAGCATAAGAACTAGAGGTTTTCGCATAAGGAACACCATCAATTAACTCCACATTCCGTTCCACATAGCCCCACACATGAGAGATAATATGTCGCCCGGATAATGTAGTAATATCGAGAATTTTGCACAGTTTGCTGTAAACATCATCCCAATGCTGGCCTACATGAGATTGCAGCCATTGATACAGCGGTCCCAGACAATCGGAAAACCATTTTGTCTTCCTTCTAGGCTTAATTAAATAAGGGCTCAGCAGTCCATCTGTGCTAGCTTCTTCAGTTAGTTTTACCAGAGATGTTTTTTGCCCTTTCACCTTTCTAGAGCTGATTCTGTACCCTCCACGAGGGCGCTCAATGACATTTTGATTTAAACGATGTTCGCTCATCACTCAACAATTTGTAAGTATGAGATGTTCCGCGCAAGTTAGCAAAGCTTTTTTCACGCCGACTGCTCTTGACCCCTGAGCTACAGCCCCTCAAACGGGGCTGGTAGGATTTGAACCTACGACCGATCGGTTAACCTGTTTGTATGCTTCATTTGTTAGGGCGCGGAACAGAATTTTTATGGGTAAAAATTGGCAAATTTCAAACACTTCGCACAAGTCGAAAAAGCTGAAAACACGGCCGTTCTTACCAGTTTTTACCTGGCAGTGAACACGCAAACCTCATCTAGAACGAGAGACTTGGAATGCTTCGCTAATTCGATCGCTCGAATATCGCTACCTTAGGGTCGTTATATTTGCGAAAGTGTGTAAGCTTCATCAGTTAGGGCGCGAAGTGGAACTTTTGTGAGCATTAAAAACTAAAGTATTTTCGCTTTTAGTAAGGATTTCAGCAATTGAAAAATCAGAATTTCCGCGCAAGTTAACAATGATTTCGGTACAGCCGGAATTGAGATCGTTCTGGCTTTTTATAGTAGTGAAAGTCACTTCGCGCAAGTTAAGAAAGCCGTTGTTCATACGCGGGAGTTGAACCCGCAACCTTTTCTTTTAGAGAGAAATGCTCTACCAAGAGCTAGTATGTAAGCTTCCTCAGTTAGGGCGCGAAGTGTTTTTTCCACTACCTGACAGATACCCCGCACAAGTCGCTAAAGCTTTTGACATCGCTCTATCCGTTGAGCTACATCCCCAAGACGGGGATGATAGGAGTCGAACCTACTACCTTTGGTTTAGAAGACCAACAAGTGTGTAAGCTTCAACTGTTTGGGTGCGGAATAGCTGTTTTTCAAATTTAAAAAATTCAGATATAAGAGGCAGCGCACAAGTCAGAAAAGCTGTGTTTAAAACTCCTCTCCAAGAGGCGGAGAGGGCAGGATTTGAACCTACTATTCGATCGCTCGAATGTTACCAGTTTGTATGCTTCTTTAGTTGGGGTGCGCTTCCTCAATCTGATGATTTTTTATCCCCCGCAAGTCAGAAAAGCTTTTGACAGCTTCTAGCGTGTCTACCATTCCACCATAAAGGCCGAAGCCTTTAGCGGGACTCGAACCCGCACTCTTTTCAGAGCTAGATCCTTAATGTGTGTAAGCTTCTCAAATTGGGGCGCGGAATTAAAGTTAATTTCTAGCCGTAAACGGCTTCTGGGCGGACAATTAAATCGCCACTGGGACGCCGATCGAGCACGTATGACTCGAAACGATCGCCCTTGACATCAAAATGCTGTGCGAGACGTTCTTTAATAGCTCGATCGCTCATTTCTGCTGCGATACCCAGTTGGTTTGCTGCTACGTCGTAGGAACGTCCTTCAAAACGAATGTGAACCATTACCGATACCTCCTAGAGCAATTATAGATTTGGATTGGTAGCTTATCTGCTCTCGATTTTGGCTTTTTGTGAGACATGGCAAATTGCCAGTATTGGTAAAGATTCACGAAATATGATAATCCTTACTGAAAGAAGCGCCTTTCTAAGTGATAAGCTTGTTTGATTTTGCGGATTTCCTCAGCCTTTTTGGTTGATTCAACTTGCTCAGAATTTGTCTGTTCTGAATCCGCATTAACTTCGTCGTTGGAATTAGACTGATTCGGTACACTCTCTGGCTTTGAGGGAGTCAGTTTGTAACCGAATAATGTGGTGTAAAATAACAACATGACAATTCAGTCTCCGTTACAAGACTTTCAAATTGATGTTTCTTGAACTTTCGATCGCTATTCAGTTTTCAAGGTTCAGAATTGTACGGAAAATACAGGTTTTTGGCTTTCCTGCGCTTTCCATACTCTTATACTACATACATACTACAAATGTGTCAAGAGGTCGGGAAAAGTTTTTTTGTTTTTGGCTGAAACCCTTTTATAAAGGGCAACTATGGGGTAGGCACGAGGGCGGGGGCAATTTACGACAGTTTCCGACAGTCCGGCAGGGGTTTAAACCCCTGTCGGACGGTGGGAATGTCGAAGTATCGGACGGTGGGAGTGTCAAAAATTAAAGATCCTTAACATAAGAAATACTGTCGCGAATATTGTGGAATCCAACTGATTTATAAAGCCGTAGTGCACCTGAAGGATTTTCCGCATCGACGCCGAGAATAGCAGTAGCGACACCGGCAGCTTTGAGCCGATGCAAACCAGCAAGTAACATAGCCCGTCCCAATCCGATTTTGCGGAAGCCACGTCTGGTACCAAGACAGGCAAGCCAGCCTTCATTCCTACCAGTACGAGTATTTTCCTCCTGGCTAATTTCGCAGTAACAAAAAGCGACAAATGTACCGTCACCAGCAACAGCAATCAAGTCTAAATCATTTCTGTAATCAGGTTTGGCTAAATCGTACTTAAATTTTTCTACTGTTAAATCGCGGTGATTCCAGTGATCGATAAACGACTGGTTGAACATTTCTACCCAAGCTGCCGAATCCTGTTCGCCGGGGAACTGAATGAGGGCAAAACCTTGTGGTAATTGCGGTTCAGGAATTGGTTCAGAGAGCGATCGTGCCATGCGGAAAAAATAGCGATCGGCCTTGAAACTCCAATGTGTCAGCAGAGAAATGCGATCGCACTCGTCAGCGCGAGCGTAAGCCCGCAGCTTCACAGGTGCGCCTCGCTCTTTTGCTACCTCGCGCATCCGCACCTCGCCCCAGGCGATCGCTGCTGCTTCCACATCGCCCGCCCGCGCGTCAGGATGAACGCGAAACCACAGCCAACCGTCTGTTACTTCCCCTGGTTCAGAAATCCACAACTGAGCGAAACCGATTAATTTACCGTTCGCATCTTCCCAAAGGCGGATGTCACGAGCTTTGTCGAAGGATGGCGCGTTAAATTCTTGTTGCAACTTCGACACGGAAGTGCCTTCATCGAGCCGATCGACTGCTTCGCAAGTATTGATTAAATGTGCGATCGCCTCTAAATCGCGATCGCCCGCATAAGAGCGCGCCGAGAGATTTGCTGCCATAACCCATTACCATATACAAAAATGTCAAGAGTCCTCTGCCTCAATGTGAGAGTTAACGAAAAAAAGTGCTTTTAGCAACAAAAGTAACAAATTGTTACTTTGTTTCTAAGGAATGAGACAGAGGCAACACCCCAGAGATATATTCAAAACCATCAAGTTAGTCACCAAATTGACCAACTGAGATAAAAAATAATTTTTCGTCTAAGTTAAGGAGAACTCAATGCTTGACGCTTTTTCAAGAGCTGTAGTTTCAGCCGATGCCAGCACCTCCACCGTCGGTGATATTGCTGCCCTGAGAGCTTTCGTTGCCAGCGGCAACCGACGCTTGGATGCTGTAAACGCGATCGCCAGCAACGCTAGCTGTATGGTTTCCGACGCTGTTGCCGGTATGATCTGCGAAAACCAAGGCTTGATCCAAGCTGGTGGTAACTGCTATCCTAACCGCCGCATGGCTGCTTGCTTGCGCGATGCAGAAATCGTTCTGCGCTATGTCACCTACGCTTTGTTGGCTGGTGATGCTTCCGTTCTTGATGACCGTTGCTTGAATGGCTTGAAAGAAACCTACGCAGCTTTGGGCGTGCCAACCACATCCACCGTCCGTGCCGTTCAAATCATGAAGGCTCAAGCCGCTGCTCACATCCAAGACAACCCCAGCGAAAAATTTGCTGGTGCTAAGTTGCGGAAAATGGGATCTATCGTAGTTGAAGATCGTTGCGCTAGCCTCGTTGCCGAAGCTTCCAGCTACTTCGACCGTATCATTTCTGCACTGAGCTAGTCAATTGCTAATCGCAATTCGCTCACCAAAATTGAAACTACGCTCACTGTCAAAATCACTTTAGGAGATTCAGGAAATGAAATCAGTTCTCACCACCGCTATCGCCTCTGCTGATGCAGCAGGCCGCTTCCCTAGCACTTCAGATTTGGAATCAGTTCAAGGTTCTATCCAACGCGCTGCTGCTCGCTTAGAAGCTGCTGAAAAGCTTGGCAACAACCTCGACGCAGTTGCTAAAGAAGCTTATGATGCTTGCATCAAAAAGTATCCTTACCTGAACAATGCTGGTGAAGCCAACTCCACCGATACTTTCAAAGCAAAATGCCATCGTGATATTAAGCACTACCTGCGCTTGATTCAATACTGCCTAGTTGTTGGTGGCACAGGCCCTCTGGATGAATGGGGTATTGCTGGTCAACGCGAAGTTTATCGCGCTTTGAGCTTGCCTACTGCTCCTTACGTTGAAGCATTAAGCTTTGCTCGTAACCGCGGTTGCACTCCTCGCGATATGTCTGCTCAAGCTTTGACTGAGTACAATGCTCTTCTTGACTACGCCATCAACTCCCTGTCCTAATTAATTAGCAGGTTTGTTAATGTCGTGACTGGGTAATTTTTACCCCGACAAGTCTAGGAACTCTTGGCTCGTTGCTTCACCAATTTTGGTAAGGTAAGGGTAAAGAATTCCTGGGCTTGTTATTTTGTTGTAATAGGAAACAGTTGATAGTTGATAGTTGACCCTTCGACTACGCGAGCGGGCAGTTGACCCTTCGACTACGCGAGCGGGCAGGCAGTTGATAGTTGACAGTTGACAGAAGGAATAAGGAAGCAAAAATCCCTCACTCTCTCCCTCTCCCACTCCCCCCTCTATGGATAAACGCTTTTTTAGTTTTTTTAATTTAACAGAAGACCAGGCGATCGCCCTTTTGGATACGCCACAAGCTGAAATTGGCGAAGAAGATTCCCGCTACATTGCAGCTTCCCACTTGATCAATTTCTCCACAGATAGATCAATCGCAGCACTGATGCGAGCAGTACAGCAAACCGATCCGGTGCTCGAAAACCGGATTGTGCGCCGCAAGTCGGTGGAAACTTTGGGAAGACTGCAAGCTGTGCAAGCATTACCCGTGATTCGTACCTGTTTGAGCGATGATGACTGTTACACTGTCGAAAATGCGGTTTGGGCGATCGGCGAAATTGGCACTCAAGATGCCGATATGTTAGCAGAAGTTGCTCAATTGCTGGATAAACCCGGACAAACCTACCGAGTAATTATCCACACCCTGACAAAATTAGATTATGCTCCAGCTTTAGAAAGAATTCGCAAATTTATCGACGATCTTGACCCGCCGACTGCTAGTGCTGCGATCGCCGCAATTTGTCGCTTAACTAGAGACTTTTCTCAAATGGGAAAAGTGGTCGCTATGTTGCAACACAAAAATGTCCTAGGGCGCAGATTATCGATTCAGGATTTGATTGATGCGCGCTACTACGATGCAATTCCCAATATTGCCCGATGTCCCGTATCTTTAGTATTTAGGCTGAGAGGAATTCGGATGCTAGCAGCAGCAGGAATTGCTGACAAATCCCTCACCTTTGCAACTATTCAACCCTATTTGGAACAAACCTTAAGAGACTATCCAGCCGATTTAGATTTAGTGCATAGTTATGAAAAATTACCCGATTTACCATTTTTAATTCGCCAATTATACGAAACAGATTTTGGACGTTGCTATTTAGCAGCTAAAACAATTCTCGAACATTATTCAGAGGAGGCCCCCGCCGCCCTGTTTGCCACTTTTGACGAAGAAGCAAATAATGACTATGGAGCGCATTTTCATGTGGTAAAATTGTTTGGTTGGTTAAAACATTCTCCAGCCTACGATTTGCTATTAGAAGCTTTGCATCACTCCCAACCGCAGTTTCAAAAATCCCGTGCGGCCGCGGCGATCGCCCTGGGCGAACTCGGAGAACAGCGTGCCATTCCCGAATTGCAAGCCTGTCTGAAAACTAAAATCTGGGATTTGCAGTATGCTGCACTAATCGCCCTCGAAAAACTAGGCAATCTCAGCGGTTATCAAACCTCTGTTTCTGACCTAGATTGGTTGGTTCAAGCTAAAATAGAAGCTCATACTTCTGTAACATCCGAATTATAGTAGGGACACGGCAGTGCCGTGTCCCTACCTGAGAAAGGCTATATATCTTAATTCACATTAATTAAATTAGAATACCTAAAACCCAAAAAATCATGACAACAGATGCTTTGTTTGAACAACTAAAACACCCGAATCCTCATATGCGCGATCGGGCAATGTATGAAATAGCCGATTCTCACGACGAAGAGACAATTTCTCGACTGGTGAGTATTTTAGATAATGAAGATGTCACCTATCGTCGGGCGGCCGTCAAAGTGTTGGGCGCGATCGGTGAGGATGCCGTACCATCGGTAGTTGACGCATTGTTAAACAGCGACAATGTGACGGTGCGAGGAAGTGCGGCGAAAGCATTAGCACAAATTGCAACTAATTATCCAGAATTACCTTTCCCCGAAGTCGGCTTGCAGGGATTAAAAAAGGCGATCGACGATCCGAATCCAGTGGTTCATATTGCTTCAGTGATGGCCTTGGGACAGATGGGTTCCTCTGCGTTTGAGATTTTGTTAGAATCGCTGAATACAACGGATAATGTGGCGGTACAGGTGGCGATCGTGAATGCGCTGGCTTCTGTGGGCGATCCTCGTTGTGTAGAAGTTCTCACCAGATTTGGAAATGATGAAGCCGTTGATTCCTACGTGCGGGAATCGGCGAAGAGTTCTTTATCGCGGTTGGATTTGGTGATGAATTACAAACGTGCAGAATAGTTAGGTTGATGGTGGGGCGATCGAGGATTAAGGCTTTGGCTGTTTAGCTTGATTCGTTTGTGCGATCGAACCCGCTTTGTTGGCGAGCGGGCGATCGGCAGGAGGAATAAAAAATGAAAGAGTATGATTTTACTTTGAAGTTTAAGCTGGAAGATTCCCCAGCCGGTCCTGATGATTTGATTGAGAGACTATATGCAGGTGGCTGTGATGATGCTTTGATTGGAGTTGGGAATAAAGAATATATCAGACTCAATTTTAGCCGCGAGGCATCGTCGGCTTATGAAGCTATTTCTAGTGCGATTAATGATGTCAAAAGAGTTGTTCCAGGTGTTACTCTCGTTGTTAGAGATTGCTCAGACCAACAAGATAAATATTAACCTTGTATGACAGATTGGCTGCGTTATTAGTGGCTGGTATTATTTTTTAATCAGGTAAAATATTTGATTATCTTTGATTTTAGGGTCAAGACGCACAGAAATATTTGTTTTTTCTGAAATTGTAAGTTCTTGATGGATTTTATTGTCTAATTGAATTTCCAAAATACATTAAATACAATTATTTAATTTTCTTAAAACTTCTTCTTTGGTAAGGTGCTGGTATTTTACAATGTCTCTAGTTGTAATTGTATTTATTAGTTTTAAAGAAAGTTCAAAATGATTGTCCCTAATTTTTTCATCTAGATTTTGATAATCACATATCAAACTGCAAAGTGAATCAAAATATTCCTTAATCCAAGTTTCAATATATTTTTCTAACAGCCCGTAAAGTGAAATAATAGCTGCTTTGTATTCAAATACCCGCCGTTCGGTTCTGAAAATTCGATCGTGTTCTTTTAGCCGATTTATCAGAGCCTTGAGCTGTTCGTTATCCTCTACCAAAATAGCACAACCAACTACATCGCTTACATATTGAATGTGTTTCAAATATTCTCGTATTTGATTGACTTCTTTTTTGAAGCGCTCCAATGATGCTATATTCATAATTCTCTACTCAAGTTTATTAAATATAGCTTTGTAGAAATTCATGAAAATATTTTATGCGCTCTTCTACATCCTTTCGATCGCCATACCTGCCATCAAAAATATATCTATTTTTTCTTTTTGAAAACAACAATTTATCATTTGAATATCTGGTTTTTTTAATGATTTCTGCATTTTCTATTATGCGATTTTTTGATGTCAAATTTCTTGAGAAAACCTGCATTAATGAATCGTAAACAATCTTTCTCGGTGTCTTAGATTCTTGAGCTCTTGAAGGAGCTAAAAATGCACTCTCACCAAAAACTGCGTAAACCAACTCAATAGTTTCGTTAAATAGAGATTCAAGATCGTTTAAAACTAAATCGGGCCAGCTATTGGCTTGTCTCAGATAATAATCTAAAAAACCATCGATCGGGGACTTTAACTTATCTAAATGTCTGTAAGCAAAAAATCGTAAAACCAATTCAACATCTTCCATTTTACGATATAATGGTAATCTAGCTGAAAATTCTGATTGTTTTAGCTCTTCTTCGCTTTTAAGTAGTAAATCTTCTACTTCGCTTTCTAACGGTAGTTGCCACATTTTACGAAAGAGGTCGTTTTTGGCAAGTTTCATGCACAGTTGATTGAATTTGCCATTATGTAAAGCATTTCTTGTTTCTTGTGGAGTTAGTTTTTCACCTCCACTATTCAATCTCTCAAAAACTATTCGTTTGAGACTTTCTGCTTCCTCTCTGGTTTTTGCTGTCTCTTCTAACAACACGATAGATGATAAATAGCGCCTGTCTATACCTCTTCTAACTTGTTCGGGTAAATCGTGATATCTTTTTCCATTAAGTTCTTGCCAATATTCTAATCCTTTTAACTCAAATCTCCCTTTATAAAAATCATAAATAGTTGTGAGCCTTTGTTGTCCATCCATGACTTCATAAATAGAATAATCTACCTCATAAAGAAAAATAGGAGGAATAGGTACGTTCATTATAAATGATTCTATTAAACGAGATTTGCGAGTGTTATCCCACCTTTTTCTACGTTGGTACTCAGGATTTAGGATATATTTTTTACTGTCTCCCTGCTTGCTATCAAGCATAGTTTCTATGGTGTCAAGTGGATAACGAGCTTGCTCAGTAACAATTCTGATCTCACCTCTCTTATATTTGTCGTTGATTTGCTCGTCGGAAAGATAGATTTGAGAGCGATCGGATTTATTGCCAATACTAAATGTTTCGCCGGGAATTAAGTAGCTATTTACGCTCATATTTACCTTCCTATTATTTAGGTTGCCATTAGCCATTACATTAATACTTATGCCATGCTGTTTTTGTTCAGATGTCGTGTATTCTTTTGATACAATAAATTAAATGGCGATAGTCGCCACTCAACTACACATTATAGCCTCTTTCTCCTTTCAACCTTGAAAACATCCTCAATACTTTTCCCAGCCGTTTTATCCTCCCAGCCCATCGCCATCAAGAAACTCTCAGCAGACTGAGTTTCCACCACATCAACCCCCCACTGTCCCGGTTGCAGCGCTTCAGGATCGTCACTCAATGGCGGAGTCTTCTTAAATCCCGCTAAAATCAAAACATCAGGAAAAGAATCATCAACTTTCCCTTGACTCATCCGCTTATTCACCAAAGCTTGAGCGCAAAACTCCCCAACTTGAGGCGGAGAAAAATGATTAGAAAATAAAACTTCTACCATCCAATGAGCGTGATTTAATTGACGGCATTTAATCCCAGAATATTGACTTAAACCTTCCGCAAATACCAGAGTCAAATCTTCCCGACTGAAAGCCGGAAAAACACCCTCTAGAAGATCGAAATTATGAGACAGCAACATCCGCCCGGTTCCAGATTCAGTCATATTTTTAGTTACTTAATTTGAGAAATTGCCAACTTAATTACGCCTTGAATCGCGACTTCCGATTCCTTCGCCAATGCAGCTTGTAGCGGTTCGATCGCACTTATATCGCCCACTTTCATCAACGACAAAGCCGCCGCCCTGCGAGTTTCCCCATCGCTGCTATCCAACAACTCAATCAGATTGGGAATAGCAGGCTTATAAGCCAGATTTCCTAAAGCCGCCGCCGCCTCGCAGCGCACATCAAGATCGACATCCGTCAGAGACTTAACTAATATCTCGAATAATTCTGCTTTGGGCTCTTCCTGCGCAACTTTGGCGATCGCCCCTACCACCGCCCCGCGCACCACAGGCGAATCTGAGGCTATTGCTTGATACAAATATTCCTTCGCGCCCGCCCCAATAAACGCCAACGCCCAAGCCGCATGACCGATCGTACTTTCTGGCAAATCAGTAGATGCTAAAATATCCAACAAAGCCTGCACAGAAGGTTCACCAATCCTCGCCAGCGCCCCAATTGACGAACCCTTAACCACCGTATCCGCATCATTTAACAAAGCATGAATTAAATGAGGAACCGCAGTCGGATCGGCAATCAAAGTCAGAGTTTTAGCAGCCGCACGCCGCACAACTGGATTAGGATGATTCGCCAAACCATCCAACAAAAAAGGAGTCGCCGCTTCACCAATTTCCGCCAAAGTTTCCGCGAAACGCAGTCGAGTCATCCCCCGCGAATCTCCCATACATTCAACCAACTGCTTCAAAATCTCAGAATCATCAGGATCGAAAGTATCTAAATCTATTTGTTCGGTAACTTCCCGCAGAAAAGCATCTGTTTTCGCATGAGCCAATAAAATTGGATCGTCCTGAGATTGAGCATTAGCATTTACCATAATCGTCACCTAATTATTAGTAGTTATCGCCGCCAATTGAGCGCGGAGACTCTCAAGTCCAGCGTCAATTTGAGCCAGTTCCGGCTCAATTTTAGCCAGGGCCGCTTTCTGGGGCAGTTTTGCCTTTTGTGCCGCAGCGATAGTCTCGCTCAGCAAACGTTCCCGATACCGCTCAAATTCCGCAATCACTTCTACTAATTCTTCAGCATCTGTTTCTGTGGCATTTTCAGTTAAATCTTCGGCAGATTCATCAATATCAGATGGTGTTAATTCTTCGTTTTCAGACATAGTTTTGATAGTTTGATAATTAGTCCGCGTCGGCGGACGAAAGTTTGTGTAGTTTGACCTCTAACTCTGATGACGGGCGCTTCGCCACATGAGAGTTAGAGGTCAAAAGCGATTTCAATCGCCGGGTATTTGTGATTGAATATGACTTTAACCTCAAACCGCAGCCGCCCCAGAAACTCTCAAGCGATTGTGTTCCAGCATCTCTTCTAAAACAGACTGAGAAATACAACGACGCTCAGAACAGTATGCCATTTGTTTCACCCCATTGCTCATTTGAACGGTCATCACCCGTACCCGAAAATGATCGTTAATAAACCAACAGCGTTCCTGTCCTTGATTTGTCTCATATTCCGTCTCAATAGTCAACACCCCATCCTCAGCAAAATTGTAAATACCAATCACCGGAATGCCTTCAACGTAGCCTCGATTTCGCAGAAACTTACCCATCTTCGGGTTATTGGGATTGGGTACATCGATCAGAATTGCAGCATAATTTTGATTTGGGGTAGCATCATCCAAATTATCCTGCCACATAAAACTGCATCCCCCACTAACTAAAGCAGGATCTACATTCTGCTGTTGACAAACCTCTAAAACTCTGGGATCATCAATTGACAAGACATCAATCATGACATTGGATTCTCCCGACTCATCAGCAGCAGCAGTATCAAAATTATGGACTGTTCGCTGAGTGAACCAAACGCCCTCACTCTTGCGAAAGAAATCCATCATAGTCATCGGTGGTGTTAGCAGCATTTCTGTGTCAACTTAGCGAGAGTAATCGAGCAAATCCCTTGTCAAGGGGGATGGCAGGAGGAACGGATCGCATTTTGGTTAAGAAAATTAACAAAAGGCGATCGGGCAACAGTCAAATCCTAGGATAAATGACACCGGACAACTTTGAGCAATTCGATCGATAAATCTTCAAAAAATATAATGGCACTTCACCAACACTCATTTTTCCTCTCAGAACCGCTGACTCTCGCAGAAGTTTTACAAACTATTGAGCAAGGTAAAAGTCTAGCTCAAACCAACCTCCAGGGAATCAACCTCAGCCAGATGGATTTATCCGGGATTGACTTGAGCGGAACCAACTTAATCGGAGCGAACCTCAGCAAAACCAATTTCCAAGGTGCAAATCTCCAGAAAGTTGATTTACGGCGGGCTAGTCTCAGAGACACCAATTTGAGCGGAGCAAATTTAAAAGCAAGTTATCTATTTCGGGCCGATTTACAAGGTTGCAATCTAGTCGATGCCAACCTAGAATCTGCTAAATTCAAATTAGCATTATACGATCGCCATACCCTTTGGCCAGAAGGATTTAATTACCAAAAATCTGAAGCGATTGGGCCAAAAGCTAGTCTCAGTGGCTTTTTTCTGAATACAGCCAACCTCAGAGGCGCCGATTTGAGTTACTGTAATCTGCGAGGAACTTATCTCAGTGGAGCCGATTTAACCGGCGCCAACTTAGAGGGAGCAGCTTTAAGCGGTGCAAATCTTCAGAATGCTTTTCTCGCTGGTGCTTATTTACGGAATGCGATATTAATTGGAGCTGAGTTACAGGGAGCAGATTTACGAGCGGCTGATTTGACAGGGGCTAATTTAGAGCAGTTAAAAAGTATTGCTGGTGCTGATTTTAGTTTAGTACAAGGATTGACAGAAGAAGCCAGAGCGATGCTTCGCAGTCGCAGTTCAAAGGAGTTAGGTACTTGGAACTCTTATACTAGGAATAATACTGCTCAAAGTCTTGCAAGCTAGATATCGTTTGTAGTGCGGACTTAAGCTGTAGGGTGCGTCGCCGTAGAAAATCCCTAAATAAACATCGACAATCTCACAGCGACGCACCTGACAAACAGGGTGGAACTCGTGTCTTGGTAAAACAATCTCAACCCTTGAAGAACCGAGGTGCGTCGCTGTCAGATTTGCCATATGCAAGGCGAGGGATTATCGCAGGCGACGCACCCTACAACTATGCACCCCTCTTCCTTCTTCTACAAATGGCGTTCCAAATCGAACAGAAAACCGTGAATATACTCCTCAGTCCACTCCTCACCATAGAACCGCAAAAACATCCCCCTCGCCGGATCTTTAGCAGCACGATAATTGATATAATTCCGTTGCGCCTGAAGAATCTCTGCTAATCTCTGACTATCTGTGACCGGTTCTGCCCGATCGACCAAATCGAGATAAGCTTGTAGATAATCCTGAAAAGCTGCAAACACCTTAGTTTGCACAACCTCTGTTTCCTTGGGACGAGTCCAGAGAAAAGCCGGAGAAAAGAAAGGTTTTGCCTCTTCGGGAAAATCTCCACCCCAAGGTAAGTCTTTTTGATAGTTGTGAAAAATCGGTAAAATCGGCTCGGAGTATTGCTTTTGGTAAGCCCCATCGTGGAAAAGTGGCTGCATATCCAAAGCAATTAAATGCCCCCCCGGCAAAGTTACTAAATCCGCCCCAAAAAAAGGCAAATCATAATTAATTTGGGGGAAAATCACAAAATTCAGTACCTGGAGAGCGTCACCGCCCTGCACGTGAGCGGCCCGAATCTGTCGCAGTTTTGAGGATTTAAAAGCATAGCTGGTTGTTACCACCAACTGCTCTTTTTTTCCTTTGCCGGTGATACATTCTTTCCTTTCAAAACCTGCCGGAATCGGATAAGGAGCTAGGTCAAGTCGTTCCGTTATCAGTGGGATGGCGTAATCTAAAAAAGGCTGATATAGAGTCATTTTTAATTTATTTAGCCCCGGCGGGAATCGCTAAGGGAACAGCATCTTCAAACAAAAACTCGTACAAAAATTTCTCTGACCATTCATGGCCAAAATAGCTGCTGAATAGCCCTGATGCGGGGTCTCTTTCGGCGCTATACTGGTCGTAATCTTTCTGTGCTTTCACAATCCGTTGCACTGCTTCGGGAGTATTCAGCGCAGAAGCTTGCCGTAGCATTTGACAATACAACTGGACGTATTCTTGATAGGCGGGAAACAATTGATTGACCACTGTTTCGGCGTCGGTTTTGGCAAACAGCAAATTCTTGGAAAAATACTGGTTGGCATCATAAAACTTCATTTCTAAGTTTTGTACCAAAGCGCTGTATTTACCGCGAACTTCCGTCAAGGGCTCGATATACTTGTCTATGTAGGGGCGATCGCGGAATAACGGCTGAAAATCTATCACTACCAAGATTTTCTTCTGTCCAAACGCTAAAAAATCAATCCCTAGCAAGGGTAGATCGTAATTATAGTTCGGATAAATGACGCTGTTGAAAATTTGCGCTGTTTCCCCAGCATCGATGTAGCTGTAGCGAATCTTTCTTAACTCGGGGCATTGATAGCACCAACTTTGAATCGTGGCCGGATTTTTGCCTCTTTCACTCACCACCGATTCCAAACCAGAGGGAATGGGACGACTCTCTAGTGCAAAATTCTCCGACAATTCTTTTTCTAAAAATTGCTGAAATGGCTTAAACATAAATTATAATTTAGCCCCTTATAGGTTTTCGCTCAACACAGGATGATACGAGATTGCCAGAAGTCTCGTCTCTGTTTTGGCCAACAAAGTAATATTTCGTTATGAAATCAAACTTGCGAGCTGACTTTTCTTAATTGAAAGATTTATACCACGTTTTCATCGGTAAATTCATAATTTTAACAAAAATTAATAAAGTTTTCAGACTTCTCGTCTATAACTTGGATTATTTTCAACTAAGTGAGTTAAATTCTCATAACTATGCAGTTAAATGAAAGAGCCAAAAAAGGAATTTCCCAAGCCAGAATTATCAGTTTTGCCACATTGGAAAAATCTCTATTTCGATGAAGTAATTGCCCATCTTCCATCTTCCTTTTACTTAACTGTTCTCAAGCAAATTTTCTAAAGCAGCGCCAACGACTCGATGATGGGAGTCTTGCCGAAGTTGACTCAAAACTTCCTTAACCTGCGGAGAGTCAAAATGTTTCAAAGCAGATGCTGTGTGTTGGCGAATTCCTTCAAACTCTGAACCAGCCAGCTTCAATAACTGAGCAAGCGCCGCCTGTTCCTGAATGGTTCCAGCTAAAGCACCGAGTCCATCCACAGCAGCTTCCTGGGTGGTCATATCTTCGCCAGCTAATGCTTCGACACAAACCTCAAAAAGTTCGTTGTAGCACTCCATGTCTACCAGGGCTGCTAGAATGCTGCGCCGGACTAGCCAGTGGTCATCCTGAATAAAAGTCAGCACCAAATGAGACGCAGCGCATCTGCCAAATAGAGACAGAGAATTGGCCGCCTCGGCTCGTACATTGGGGGTGTTATCAAATTTGATGATTTGGAGCAGTGCGGCGAAGGATTCGGCGGTTTGTTGTTGCCCAAATCCCCGACTGACAAAGGAACGCACTAAAAATTCAGGGTCGTTGAGTTTGGCTTTTAGCAAGGGAACGGCTATCTCTGGTGTATAGTCTTTAAGAGCTGCGATCGCCTTGAGTCGGTACTGAAAATCAGAATTTTCCAAAGACGCTTCGATTTCGTGAATATCCATAACCACAGACCAGGAGTTTCTTTTACTGTAAACAAAAAGCTTCACTTTGTGCAACTGAATTTTTCTAACACTTATTTTTAATTTTTCCCTGATTTTAATTCTTCTATAAATCAAGTTTGTGGCTTTTTTTCCATAGAAAAAGAGCGAATAATTAACTCGCTCCAGAAAATTCTATTTGCTGGCACTGGCAAGATGCCCGTGCCACAAAAAAGTCAATTTACTAACTGGGGGGTGATCCCTTCGTCAGTTGATGACTTAAGCAACTTCGGTGATGCTGACAATTTTGCCGCCGGCACGATGAATGCGCTGAATTTGCGGTGTCATCTTCGCACCGGAAACTAGATATTCAGTGTTACTTAGTCGGCGAGGGCTATCAAATTTAGCACCTTTAACTACAATCTTGAATGTCTTTTCGGTAGCATCTTTGCAAGCGCCGATCCGACCGCCAGTTGTTGGTAAAGTAATTTTGTTGCCGCTATTACCAGCGACAAAATCAACTAAGCGAGAAGCGGTAAAAGCACTGTCAACTCCCGCGTAACCTTGATATAGGGAAAGGGTGCGATTGTAGCCGACTTGCTTTTGTCCAACTTGACTTTTTGCGCCTTGATAATTAGGGACTGTATTTTCGCCAAATTTGTCCTGATATTCTGGACTGTCGAGGTAGGAATCTATTTCGGCCTCGTAGCCTTTTTCGATACAGGTGCAGATATGCTCAGAAAGTTCCGCTTGGTCTAAGGGAGCGCGACCTAACAAATGTTTAAAGTTGAGTTCAACAAAGCGGTAGGGAGCGCAAGATTCAAAATACCGACTGCGATAGAAATCGGATTTCGCTACAGCGCGGACAAATTCCCGTACTGTGATTCCGCCATCGCACAACTGCGATTCAGCAGCAGTCAGTCGTTCGCTTTCCATCACATGAGGATTGCCCAAAACTTGCTTGTAAACAGCGCGAATTACGGCCTGTTTATCATCGGAGCTGCCAGTAGACCATAGTTCTACGGGCGCATCTAAAACAACACTCATTGAGTTTCTCCTAAAAATAAATAAGGCTTGAAAACGGGAATTAAGGATTGTGAAAAAAGACGCTCAGGGAGGTAATTCCCCAAGTCGTTAAGGTTGAAATTGGAGCGGTGGTTAATTGACAGCAGTGATGCTGCCAATTATGCCGCCTTGTTTGTGGATGCGTTGATATTCTTGCGAGAGCCTATCGAAGGGTACGAGATAAACTTGATTACTACGGCGAAATTGAGAGACTCGGTTCATCACGGTCGTTCCTGAAGAACGATATCCAGTTACCGTAATGCGATAAACTTTGCCTTCTGCTAATGCGCCTAATCCAGCACGGCTACGTGAATTGATAGCAGACTCTTGGAATGCCCAACCATCGCCAATTGAACCACCGGAAGGAGGAATCACTGGTAGGGGGGTTTCCTGAATCACGAATTTATTCAAAACAGGAGCTTTTCCAGAAAGACTGCCTTTTAAGTCGCTGCTGGAAGCACCGCGCAACAGAGCAAACATATGAGTAAACCCAACCATGTTTTGTCCTGGTTGGGTTTTGTAGCCTCGGTAGTAGGGAACGATATTTTCCCCGTAGGCGTTTTGGTATTCATCGCTGTCGAGGTAAGAATCTATTTCTGCCTCGAAGCCTGCGGTATCTAAGATTGTGCTATGTTTTCTCATCTCTTCTAGGCCATCGGGAGCGCGACCGAGAAGATGTTTGAAGTTGAGTTCAATGAACCGATAGCGAGGACAAGTATCGAAAAAGCGAGAACGATAGGCATCTGATTTTGCTAGAACGCGAACGAATTCGCGCACGCTGAGTTCGCCACTTTTGAATTGGGATTCAGGAATTGTCGCTCGTTCACTTTCCATGACGTAAGCATTACCCAAAACTTGCCGGTAGACGGCACGAATTACGGTTTCTACTTCTTCTTGAGAATGTCCTGGCATCAGTTCTAAACAGGGTGTTTCTTCAAATAAACTGACTCCAAGTCGAGATGCAGGTCCAAAAACCATTTAAAAAGTCTCCACTGTTGTGTTATGTGAAAATTTACCATAATTAGATGTTATATTAAAAAACTTTACATAACGTCATATAGCAGTCGATCTTGCTGTTTGCACGTACTACAGGAATGGGGTGAATGGCTTGGGAGTTTTTGGTGGCAAGATGTGTGACTGTAGTATATTTAGGCTATTTGCCGATCGATCCTAAGAGACTCGCAGGGGAGAGGGGGAGAAAGAGTTTCTTTCATCCATAACGGGTGCACAGCCTCCATGGGACACTCAAGAGAAAATTTAGATTTGTGGTAATTCTGCGGCAAAACTTTGGCGCTTTTCAAACCATAAAGAGCCGAAATCTGAGCCCCAAATCTGTTGATGAGTATTTACATCCATACCACGATCGAGACTGCTCCAGGTTGTTTCGGTAATTTCCACGTCACTGATTAGGTAGGTTGAACAACCTTTTTTTTCGATGAGACATTGGTTTCCAGGCTCTACACTACCTCGAAACATTTCTCTGTCTCGTTTGAAAACCATAGAGCAATTGTACCGTCTTTGAATACAATCTGGTGTAATTGTCTTAAGAATGCTTAATTCTCGTGCTGCGCCGGCGTATTGTACTGGATCGCTGAGACTATAATTTTCAATATAAATTTGCGATTCCTGGTCAATTAATCTGTGGACTCCTTGACGATAGGGAGTCCACAGGTCATGATCATAAACTTGTTCGGAATAAAAGCCGATCGCATTGAAAAACTCAAAGGGTAAGGGACGAAAGAAGATGTGAATATGGGCGAATTGTTGTGGTTTTTCAAAGGATTGCTTGTAGTTGCTAAAATCCCCGGCCATCCACTGAGCCAGAGTGATTAAGTCATTGCTTTTGACTGAATTCATAAGCTGTTTCCTACTTGCTTATTTCCCTGAAAGTGCACGAATTTCCGAGGAAAATGATGCTGTCACCACTCCACTTCCTTTGCTGGTTTTGATCAGGGAAACGCGAAACCGGAGATTGGGATTGGCAAACCAGATTTTTTCTTCAGCGGCGGCGTTATCGTAGCTGGTCAGGAGGACAAAGGTGTCATCATCTGTGATGTGATAGTCAGCGGCGGCGGGAATGGTTTCGGCATATCCTTGGTCTCGCAGTAATTTGCCACGATTTGGGACTGTGGGATCGGGAATTGGTACGAGGATACAACTGCCTTTCATTTCGGCGTTTTCATCCCAATCTGAGTGTCCCTCCCAGACCATTTGAAAGGGCGTGACTGCTTGGGTTGGGTCTATTTTGTAGGATTTGCAGAGGTCGATTACGGCAGCATCATCGGGTGAGAGTGCAACGATATCAATCACTGACTCTATAGCTTCAAAGTGTCTGAAAGTCAAGTGATGGGCGCTGCGCTGCGATCGCCATTGTCCTAGTGAATTTTCAACAAATTGATTGATGTTCATGGAAATTATTGTACAAGCTGAGTGACACAAATATTTTTCAATATTTTAAGATTGACGAGATCACCACAGCTTGAGGGTAGTGGCATTTTACTATGTTGTTTGAGGATGGGAGTAGAAGGACTCGAACCTTCGACCTTGAGATTAAGAGTCACCTGCTCTAACCAACTGAGCTATACTCCCTTATCGAATCTAGTGTAACACAAGTGTTTGGAAAATTCAACTATTTTTTTTATAAAAATTTGTGGCGATTGCCTGGAACGAGATTTTATGCAAGGGCGATCGACCCCAACCAAGAACCAGCAAGTTACTTTGGTATCAGATTCATTTGATTGAGGTAACTGACGAGTAGGGCGGGCAATCGCGCGGCAATTACTCGATCGCCTGGATGATGAAACTATCAGTCAAATAACCGGACTCAGTATTGCGAATGTGCGGAATTTGCGATCGAAATGAGATTTATCTGCCAACAATAATCATATAGAACTAAGGCCAAAAAACCGGGTTTCTACGAAAAAGCGTCGCTCGATCCGAGAGATATTGACCAGAAACCGGGTTTGTGACCCATTATGCGTAAGTCCTGTCACAATTGCAACGCCCCAGTAACCTTGGGATTTTTAACGCTTGAAATCCGAATCAAAGACCCAGATTTTACAGCAATTTTAGGTTTCCATTCATAAACCCCATCGCTACTCGCACGGTTAGCGATGCTTTGCACAGACTTATTCTCTTGATACAGCTCAATCTTGACCTCCTCTTTGATATTATCTGTCCACAAAATCAAATAAGGTTTATTTGCTTCCACCTGCACTTTTCCAACTGGTTGAGAAACCAATATTTTTGGTGAAGCTGGTTTAGATTTTCTGATTCTAAATCCTAAATAATGCGGCAGTTCGCGAGTGGCAAAATTATTCGATTTAGGCAACATAATCTCGCCGATTTTAGGATTGAATAGATAAGTTGAGGCTCCACCATCGATCGTCACGATATCTCCTTTCACTCCGAATTCTCGCAGTAACTTAGCTGCGGAGTCTAATGTTGCTTCATTCACGGTGATAATTGCCAGCAATTCATTACCCTTGCGGCCATCTTTGTCCAGGGTACCGATGACGTGATATCTATTTGCTGGATTTTTCGATAATAGTTTAGCTGGATGGTGTTTGTATTCGTAAGTAACAATGGCATTTTGTACTTCTTTTTGATTCAATGGCTTTCCGGTTTGGGGTTCGTAATTTGTGATATATGCTTCTCGATCGTTCCACACCAAAGCTTTTAATCGAACATTTTTATACCGCGCATCTTTTGGTTTTTTGATGGGGCCGTAGGAGCTGTTACCACCAGTCATAACTTGACCGTTGAATTTGACAGGAAAAGATAGCTGCGTGCTGCGTTGGTATTGTTCAAAAAAAGAACAGTTAATTACGGAAAAAACACCATTGCCGTAAAGCTTTTTATATTCTCCTGTAACTTCAGAGAATAACTTGCTCTTAAAGAAAGGACTGTAATATTTGTGTTCTCCCTGATAATACAATCCTTTGTTGACAGCCATGCGATCGACCTCTCCAATTAGCTGATCTATTTGCATCTTTTGCACGTCAATCACTTGCAAATAAGCTCGATTGCCGTTGGGTAGTTCTTTTTTGTACAACTCTGCACCATCTCTGGTATCCACAGGTTGAAAATAACTGACTGGGCTCGAAAGTTGTTCGATCGCATAATATGCAACTGCTACCACAGCAGAAATAGCAAAAATCATCAAAAAAAACGGCAATATTTTTTTGAGCACGTTCATATATAATAGTTGATAGTTGACAGTTGACAGGAATATTTTCAGCGATCGAGAATCTCTTAATCGTCTTGGCGGTTGCTATAAATATCAGTTTGTTTCAAAATAGCAAATCAAACTATCCCAAAAATAACTTATATGCCGGATTTTGGCTCTCATCTCCATACTGATAGCCCAGCGTATCCAAAAAAGCCTGCCATTCTTCCATCTCATCCGGCGGCACTTGAATCCCCACTACAATTCTGCCGTAATCAGCCCCATTATTTCGATAGTGAAAAACGCTGATATTCCAATTAGGACTCATCGAACCGACAAACTTCATCAATGCACCCGGACGTTCGGGAAATTCAAAGCGATAAAACAGTTCGTGATGTGCTAGCATAGAACGCCCGCCCACCATATGTCGCAGGTGCAATTTCGTTAACTCATCATCAGTTAAATCCAAAGTTTTAAAGCCACAATCCTCAAAACTTGCCGCTATTTTTACCGCATCGGCGCGGTTTTGAATTTGGACGCCGATAAAAATATGTGCCTCTTTTTCATCTGCAATTCGATAGCTAAATTCAGTTAAATTGCGTTTTCCCAAACATTCGCAAAACCTGCGGAGACTTCCCGGTTGTTCGGGAATTGTGACAGCAAAAATCGCTTCGCGACGTTCGCCAAACTCAGCTCTTTCTGCTACAAAACGCAGCCGATCGAAATTCATGTTTGCACCGCAAGCAACGGCAATTAACGTTTCTCCTGCGATCTGTTCCCGTTCCACGTAAGCTTTCGCACCTGCGATCGCCAATGCACCTGCTGGTTCTAAGATCGATCGAGTATCTTCAAAAACATCCTTAATCGCCGCACAAATATCATCCGTATCTACCAAAATAATCTCGTCTACATACTCCTGACAAAGCCGAAAAGTTTCCTCGCCAACTTCCCGCACCGCAACGCCGTCAGCAAATAAACCAACCTGCGATAAACGCACCCGTTTCCCAGCTTTCAAAGACTGATTCATCGCATCGGAATCGACAGGTTCGACACCAATAATTTTAATTTCCGGCCGCAACCGTTTCACATAAGCAGCAATTCCCGAAATCAATCCACCGCCACCAATTGCTATGAAAATTGCATGAATTGGTTTTTGATATTGTCGCAGAATTTCCATGCCGATCGTACCCTGTCCCGCAATCACATGGGGGTCATCAAAAGGGTGAATAAAAGTCAACCCTTTTTCCGCCTCTAATTGACGCGCAAAAGCGTAAGCATCATCGTAAGTATCCCCATGCAAAACCACCTCTCCACCACGGGCGATCACCGCATTTACCTTCACCTGAGGCGTGGTTACGGGCATGACGATGATGGCGCGAGTTCCCAGGTGGCGGGCGGCGAGGGCGACTCCTTGGGCGTGATTTCCAGCAGAAGCTGCGATCGCGCCTTTTTCGAGCAAATCCGGCGAAAGTTGCGCCATTTTGTTGTACGCGCCCCGCAGTTTGAAGGAAAAGACAGACTGCATATCTTCTCGTTTCAGCAGCAGTTTATTGTTGAGCCGCGCTGATAGATTGGGGGCGACTTCTAGAGGTGTTTCTTGGGCTACATCGTAGACGCGGGCGGTGAGGATTTGTACTAGGTAATCGCAAAGCATGGCGTTAGCAGGTTGGTAGATGCCGGATGGTGGGATAATTTTACTGTATTTGTGTTAGTATTTTGCGGGGAATGGGCAAACCCATGCGGCAATCGTCGCTTGCAGGCGATCGGAAATTTTTAATGATAACTTTTCCGTTTCTGAAAATAAGGAGGGTGAAGACTATGAAGAAAACGCCTTTTAATGAATCTTCAAACTCGGAAGATGAGCTTTTGCCGGAGTACCGCTTCGACTACAACAAAGGAAAATCCAACCGTTTTGCAAACCGCATGGGAAAGCAACAAATGACAGTTGTTGTTTTGGATGAGGATATTGCCCGGGTTTTTTCAACACCGGAGGCAGTAAACAAGGTGCTTCGGGCCTTGATTGAAGCGATGCCCCAAGCAAGTAGTGGGGAGACAATTTAAAGTCCTAAAATTCAAATTCAGTAGGTAAGATTTATGCTAGACAAAACTCTTTTACTCGATCGAATTACTCAAACTCCCGGTAAATGTGGAGGCCGTCCCTGTATCCGAGGAATGAGAATTCGAGTTAGCGACATTCTAGAAACTCTAGCGGATAATGTGCCTGCTAGTGAAATTTTGGCAGATTTTCCAGATTTAGAACCTGAAGATATCCAAGCTTGCTTGCTGTTTGCTGCACTTTGAACAGACTTTCCAAATATTGTATAAATCGGCAGATTTTAACAATATAAGGTGCGCGGGATAGTTCGATCGCCAAAGTTACCCTAATTCAACTGTTTTAATGCAATATCTCGGTTAGTTTTAGCCTCTTGATAATCTGGGTTAATTTCTAATGCCTTATCAAAACTGGAAATTGACTCTTCATATCGCCCTAGTTGCAGTAGAGAAATACCGCGCAAATTCCACGCTTCGCATGAATAAGGCTTTAGTTTAATCGCTCGTTCATATCGTTGTATCGCTTCTTCATAACGGCTTACTTCCAGAAGTACGTTACCTCGTTGAATCCAAGATTCAGATTCATTTAATTCATCAAAACTAATTGGTTCATCTTTATGGGGTTTAATCGTATTTTTTTGAGACTCTTTTGTCTGCATAGTCATCCCTACTTCCCGACAATTATCACTAAAATTATTATCATACTGAATCCAATTACAATCGAAACTTCTCTTGTTAAAATTCTGATTACCTTTCTCATAATAGTTGAAACCAGTTAGGATTCTTCTACTAATAAATTCGTTTGAGCTATCAGTAGATAACTCAAACACGCCAGAGCCCCAATCAAAAAAATCGGGAGCCCGACGTATAATATATTTAATGGCAAAAGTCGGCAGTATAAAAACAAAGCAAATGTTACTCAATCGATCGCGAAAAATTTCCCGTCGTTGATTGAGGTGACTGAGAATAGGAGGTACTGTATCTAAATTATAATAATCACCATCACCACCATATCCAGGTTTGATATAAGGTTCGAGTGACTTTTCTAGTCCTTTGATGAAGAGAATGTTTAGATCGTTGCGATCGTCCCGATTGGCAACAATGTCATACAGATTATCAATTGGTTCGGTCAATTCTAGAAGCGCAATTTTTTTATCAGACAAATCCTCTTGCACTTTATAAATTAACTTAGTACCTTCTGCTGGAGAGCATTGTACGAACACAATACCGAAGCCCTTCGTTCGTTTTAGACATCGCAATAAAGCCCGATAGACTCCCTCTGGGCTAGTGTCAAGTGACTGAGTAGGAGAAGATTGACTCATGATGGTAATTGCCGAATTTTGGCAACTGTAGCTTGAAACTGCTCGATTTCTTCAATCAGAGGATGGACGTTGTACCAGCGTTTTAGCTTTCCTTTATCATAATAGCGATATTCTAACAAACAGCGGGTGAGCAACAGGCGCAGAAACTGTTCGTTATTGTTTGCCTGCTTGGTGCAATAAACATCAGCCAAAATTTCCCATTGATGTTCTTGAATTGCATTGAGATAAGTTTCTCGCGTTTCTGCAATTGCTCTTTCAACCGCTTCAGCGGTATTGGTAATTCGTCAGTCCAGTTGACAGCGATTCGGATCATCTGCATCAAATTCCTGGCGTGTCCGCCACTCATGATGCAAAGATGGTTCAATGTATCTGAACTATCGAACACAGCCGGAATATCTAAACCCGCCACACTACCATCCATAGTTTGAGTCAATCTGGGGTCGATCGCCTCCAGCCGCCGACAGATAATTTCTCGCAATTTACCCAGTCCATTTGAGTTGACTGTACCGTCGGGATTCTTCACCATCACCATCGGTAAAATATTGGTTTTTTCGTAGTTATCTTCAAGCTGTGTTGCCCGTCCCGAATATACCATTGCGATCGGAACCGTGTAGATTACATGACAAGCCAAGCCTCGGAGAATTTCACTCCGATTTAAATAAATTTCGTCATAATTGCTGGGAGTTCCTTCCTCTTTAGTTTCTGCGATTCTATCCAAATTATCGGCAATCATCACAATGCCGCGAGAGTCTGATGGTAGGGATTTCTCCGCTTCTTTGATGAAATCATTCAGCGCTTCTACCAAAGACGGAGTATTAGCATTAATTTTCTGTCGCAATTCGCGCCGCTTATCTGGATTTGCTCGTAAATTTGCCGTAATTTTGGCAAACTGGGCAACTTGCCCCTCTAAATTCAAACCTTCTAATGATACTTCTGTCAGTGCCAAATCTCTGAGAGATTCCCCTCGATTTTTCAGCCAATCTAGCAAAGGGTTATGGTTTTGTAGCTTTATCGCTTCTACTAAATGCCGAGTGCAAGCAAACAATATGTCTGCATATTCCGCATCCTGGGGTTCAATGTCTTCATCATCTGCTGCAAAGTAAACCACAAAATACTTTTGTTGTTCTAAGTATTCTTTCAACCGCAGAAGTTCTGTAGATTTTCCCACTCCTCGGTGTCCGGAGTAAAGCTGGCAAGTCGGTTTCTTCGATCGCGTAATCTTTCGCCCTAACTCCCGTACTACTTCCCAACCACCACGGACTTCCTGACAATCGACATAAGCCTCTTTCGACGGAGGCTGAAATGGTTCAAAGGAACTGTAGATTTCAGTTAGCAAATCTAGCGTCACAAGCTACCTCAAGTAAAATTGTTTCACAGGCACAAGTATAGTCTACAAAGTATTGAATGATGGTAGCATTTATAGGATTAGCCACGTCACTCAAATCTACCAAACTAGCGATCGCCAACTACGCCCGTAGAAGATCGATCGCCCATACGGAGCACAAAATCCGATTTTATGGCAAAATGCGATCGTCGGAGTGATGCCCGACGCCAACGGAATTGGCAAGCCCGATATTTACATGGCCAAACGGTTCTAAATTTACTGGACGATAGCTTGCCAATTCAACAGTTAGCAAAATTAGTTCTAGAAAATTTCCCAAAACCTAATCTGGACGTGCAAACCCCGTTCGAGGGTCACTAATAAACAAGCCCAAAACCAACGAGTCCATCACCGTATCCCAAACCGGAGTCAAACGTTCAGCATCATCAACCCAGTAATCAAAAGTAATCAAACACTGAACGTTAGAACCCAATCCAATGCAGATCCGCGAATAAGCTTCCCGCTGTTCTGGAGGATCGATAAATTTGAATTGGGTCCACACAATTCGGGCAGTTTGCCGCTTCAATTGGATGATTTCCCCAGGATCTATCGGATTCCGCGTGTCATCTTCCACCACCTGCTTTAATAGCGGAACCAACGGAAATTCTGCCCAGTCTCCGGGGGGAAGTAAATTAAACGAAACTTCCAAACAACAATCATCATCCGGCGGCTTTTTGTCCATAAACCGGAACGACTTTGTATCCGGTTCAAAATGCCAATCATCGGGGACATCAAAACGGACAGCACCTCTTCCTGCGACAAAGATGCGAGTTCCTGGCTTTGATTTCCAGTTATGGTTATCCTTGAGCTCTAGGGTTTCCTTGAGCCATTCTTGCTTTTTGCGCTTAGACATAAACAAAACGCGAAACTGCTGCTAAGGTGTAGTTTGAGACCTTGTGAGTATATTTTACCTCTCAGAGCGAGCGATCGATTTTAGATTTGGGATTTTGGATTTTAGATTAAAATTTTGACCCGATAGATACATCGGTTCGCAGCTTTAGCTGTAGAGTACGGTACTTTACCAATTTTCGAGCAATTTACAAATCTTTATTTTTTACTTGAGGAATCACATATCTAATGCCACCTTTATTTCCAGTCGCATCGCCTCGGTAGCGAGGGATAATATGAATCGCAGCATGACTTCTACTTTGACCCGCATCTTTATTAATATTTATCCCCACATTAAAACCATCAGGCTGAAACTCTTTATTTAAAATGTCTTGTACTTTGTTCGCCATAAACCAGCAAGCTGATTGTTCTCGAAACGGTAGTTCAAAATAATTGGCAACATGACGCTTGGGGATAATTAAAACATGACCTTGGCTGGCGGGATAACCATCCAACATAGCATAGGCTGTTGCTGACTCAGTTAGTAAAGTGAGATGTTTATGTGGATTGCAAAATATGCAATTGTTAGTTGAATTTCTTTGATGGTTGTAATGGACATATTCGTAGATTTCGCAAGATTCATCTAAGTGTGCTGATTTAAACGGAAGTTTGACAATGCACTGATAGGTAGGTTTTTTGTGGATGTAATGTTCTCGAAAGCCTTCTTTTTTGAGATCTCTCCTTACTGCAAAATATGCTTTGCCTCCCGGTTTCAATAAATGGGATACTTCCATGAGGACATTAGCTTGTTCTTCGGGAAACAAAACATTCAAAACATAAAAACAAACTATTGTATCAAATTTGCGATCGGGATATTCCGGGAAATAATAAGGGTCATAACCTGCAATATCAAATCCTTTTTCCTGCAATAATTTCACGTCATTGCCAAAGCCACATCCAAAGTCTAAAACTTTCCCTTGAAGCAAGTTTTTGTCTAATAAATATTTTGCCGGAAATGACAGGTAAATTCTTTCTATTGCTGTGAGATGGCTGAATTTATTTTTCTGTTTTTTCATGGTGATATCAATCTTATTTAAATCGTTCTAGCACAATTAGTAGGGTGCATCATACCAAATCCGGGTTACTTACCCCTTTTATAATCTCGTAAATGTAGTAAATGTAGGGTGCGTCGCTACGAACAACTCTCGTTGCTATTGGGAGATCTCATAGCGACGCACCATACCAATTATAACG
>JAAUPI010000037.1 GCA_012035135.1 Microcoleus sp. CSU_2_2 | reverse complement strand
AGCAGCGATCGATTTTTCGGCAGCAAGTGGCGCAATTGTAGAATTTTTAAGCATCAATTATAAAACAAGGACGGAAAGCGGAAAACTCATCAGCTTTAGCTATGAGATATAAGCGACACGAGCGGTTAAAACCGCCGTCAATCTTTCTTGAATCTTAACATTTTTAGCAAGGATAGCAGCCTACCATTTTTGGCAACAGGATTGCGCCCAGGAACCCTAGTAATAGGGATATTAAGACCGCAACGTCTTAAGAATCTCAGTGTCTTTAGACCTGAGAGTGTCAATCTGAAAACATCCCTATAAGACATTTTAGCGATACGATCGAAACTAATCTCTAGCACTCCGATCGATCTGTTCGATCGATCAAATTATTGATATCGATCAAATCTCACTTCGGATTCTGTACCCTTGCAGGCACATTTGTGAGTCCGGCTTTTTGCATCAGGCTGATTACACCTATAGACAGAATTCCCCCAAATATAGCGCCACCAATTACCAGCATCAGGAATAATTTTTGCAAAGTCTTTTTAGTTGCTGGATGGTAAGCTTTGGGCAATTGTCCGTTTTCGCTGTCGGCTTCGCTTTGTTCTTGCTGCAAGGGGTTGAGCGGATCTGGTTGATTGGAGTTAAAAGGATTTGGCAGTTGATTCATGGCTGGCTTTGATTAAAGACAGGATATTAACAACTATATTAGCTTGCCCTGTAAATTCTGGTTGACCTCAAGATTCTATAAATTTTATTAAGATTCCGAGGATTTTGCCGACATTATTGATGAAATATTCGCTGGTATCAATTTCGATCGACTGTCCTTTTAGTTTGAGAAATTTCCAGATACTGCCTGTGGTGACAACTCCGTAAATTGTCTCAATCTCATTTTCGCGTTGTTGGTTAAATATTTGTGCTGCGATCATTTCTGCCGCGCACTGTCCCAATCCCGATTGAATGTTGTCATTTTTGGCTTCTACTAAGGCGATAACTGGAGATTCAATGACTAGTTGTTCGGGCGATCTGCTAATTAGAAAATCGCAATAACCGCTCAAACCCCTAGCAGGGTCTACATTGAATTCTCGACCAGAAAATAAACTCATCCGTTCCGGTAGCAGTTTTTTTATCTCAACTAATATTGGCGAGACAATTAGCTCGGAGCGAGCTTTCTCGGAATTGATTTCTAGTGCTAAAGGCAGATTGAATTGTAAAGTTTCTTGCAAAAAATTGCTGGGAGCTTTTTCGGTAATGTCGGCAAACAAGCCAACCGTTCTACTCCAGGTTATGCCAAAACTTGTCTTAATTTGTTCGACGCTAAATTGACTATAAGGCATTTAACTACGTCTCCAAAACAATAACTTTTTAAACATCGTCGCTGTGGCGGGTCAATCTAATTATTATACTAGACATCTCCCATAATTATTGTGGAACAGGCATCTTGCCTGTTCTTGAAAGTCTTTTTAGGAGATGTCTACTGTTTAAATTACAGATTTTAGTGAACCCGCCTCTACAAAATTTACGCTTCTGTTTTTGACAAGCGATCGAGAGAAAATGTTGCCGCCTCAGCTACTTGAGAATTGCCGTCTTTTTCCAAATATTTCAAAGCAGAAATACTCTTGGTGCTCGGCAAATTTCCCAAAGCTTCGGCCAGCCGCTGGCGGATCAGCCAATCTTCCGACTGAGCAAAATTCAGGATGCGATCGATCGATCCAATATCTTTAATTTCTCCCAAAGCCGAAATAGCCGCCTGCTGAATCACTACTTGTTCGCTTTCGAGAGCTTTCAGCAGCACGTCGCGAGCCCGAGGATCTTTGAGATTCCCCAGAGAAACCGCAGCGCTGAAGCGTACCAGCCATTCCGTATCTTCGTAAAAAGCCCGCACCAAAGCGTCGAAAGCTCTGATATCTTCTAGATAGCCCAAAGCACCAGCAGCGTCTGCGCGAATCCCGTAATCCGGGTCAGTTTCGAGCAATTTGACTAGAATGGGATAGCACTCTTGAGTCGGTTTGACTCCGAGAGCAAACACAGCCATCGATCGCACCTGCAAACTTTCGTCGTTCAAAACCTTTTTAATCAAAGGCACCGCATCTTCCGCCGGTACGTTCCGCAAATTCGCTAACGCCACCATTCGATCGGCTGAATTTTCGCTTTCTAACTGCGTTGCAATTTGTTCTAAGCTTAAATTTGTCATGAGCGGTCAATTTTTAGTAAAACTTTACATTTCTCTAAATTTCATTATAGGAGAGTCTCAGAATAAAAACAGGTATTGATACTCCCGGTGGCTTCAGCCACGGGGATTCTTGAATGAATCCGAAAACTCAAGGAAGGCGTTATCAAAGCACCTCTATTCGCTCAAAATAACTACCAGTACAAAAGGTATTGCAATTGCGCTTACTTACAATCTAACTATAACAAACCTTTGGATCAATTGTGTAAAATATTGAAACCGCTGCCGACTTCCGACTCATGTCGGGAGCCACGGGCTTCCGTCTCGTTCTTTGGTGAAAACCACCTCGATCGATTTGAGATTTGAGATTTGAGATTGGAAGATTTAAAAATTGAAGAAGTGAAAGAAACGAGTTGTTTCACTAACAATTTGAGTTGCTTCAATATTTTAACAGGCTCCGTACAAAATATTTGAAAAAAACTGTGCGTGTGAATCGTGTTAATATCAATACACGACGTTCTTAGGAGTTAAGATCCATAACATGCACCACAAGGCTTTCTTGTTGAGTGGAAATCATAAATTAGACAGTATATCATTTAAAATCCGCCCACAGGCGAGGTGTTTCTACCGTTCCTCAAGGCTTTGCCCAGAGTTAGCCGCCCTCCGACAACCTGCGATCTACTATGCCCTTTTACCACCCGCCCTTTTACTCCTCAGCCTTAGAACAAGCGATCGACCGCTACCCTCTAACTGCGGGGTCTGAAACCTCATTAGCAGTGGCGATCGCGTTGATGAGCCAATTGCACAACAGTTGCCCTCTAGCCAAGACAGCTTTACCCTCAGACCGCGGGGGGATAAACGAAGCACCGCCGGACAAAGTACGTGCCCGTTGCGTGCTGGTTGTTCACAACCAGCAGACTATTACCACAGGTAATTTATCGGACAACCCCACTCGGGGGCTATTAATCGGAATATTAACTCCCGCCGACTTAGTGAGTCTGATCGCTTCTGGCAAAATAGATACTCAGCAAAAAGTAGCCCTGCACAAAATACCGATTTCCGAAGTGATGTCGTCAGTGCCGGTCTCCCTCACAGAATCCGACGACCAGGACGTGTTTACCGCTTTATCTTTATTTCGCCAGCACCGGATTCGCTATTTGCCGATCGTCAATCAATTCCGCCACCTGGTAGGAGTGCTGACACGGGAAAGAATTCGCCAAGTTTTGCAGCCTTCAAATATTCTCAAATTGCGCCGGGTAGCCGAATTAATGACTACGCCGATTACAGCACCCCACACATCCTCGCTGTTGGCAATAGCGCAACTGATGTCAGAGCATCAAGTCAGTTGCGTAGTGATTACAAAAAATAAAGAATTAACAATGGAGAAGCCAAAAACCGATCATACCTCCATTTTTCATTATTCGTTTCACGAACCGTTGGGAATTATTACTGAATACGACATCGTGCAGGCGCAGTTTTTGGAACTAGATTTTCAGCAAATATCGGCTCAAAAAGTCATGATCACTCCCCTACAACTTCTGAAACCTTCCGATTCGCTGTGGACGGCACACAAACAAATGCAGCAGCAACAAGTACAGCGGTTGGTGGTGTGCGGGGGGCGCGGAGAACTATTAGGAATTATTACTCAAACGAGCTTGCTCAGAGTCCTCGATCCGACAGAAATGTACCGAGTTGTCAAACAGTTACAGCAGTCGGTTTATCAACTCCAAGCCGAAAAAGTGGAACTGCTGCAAAGCCGTAATGCCAAATTGGAACAGCAAGTGCGAGAACGGACGACAAAACTGCACGAACAAGTGCAGCGCGATCGGCTTTTGACTCAGATTGCCTTGGGTATTCACCAATCTTTAAACCTCGAAAAAATTCTCCACGCCAGCGTCGATGAAGTCCGACAAGTTTTGCAAGCCGATCGAGTAGCGATCGTGCATTTGGAGTCAAGCAATTTCGGTACTGTAGTGGCAGAATCCGTAGCAGAAAGTTGGTCTTCTCTTTTGGGAGAAATTTTGCCATATACGATTTGGCAAGAATCAGATGCGGCATCGGAACAACAAGTTTATGCCGTTCCTGACATTGACGAAGCTAGTCTGAGTGCAGAAAAATATGCCCGTTTCCGGCAAGCGCAAATCAAAGCTTATTTAATTGTACCAATTTTGCAAGACGGCAATTTGTGGGGGATGATGTGCGTCCACCAATGTTCCGCACCGCGACAGTGGCAGCATTCGGAGATAGATTTACTACTGCAACTGGCAACTCAGATCGCGATCGCAATTCAGCAAGCACAACTCTACCAGCAGGTGCAAAACCTCAACACCGACCTCGAACGCCAAGTTCAAGAACGCACCGCCGAATTGGAGCAAAAAGTTCACGAACTCCAGCATCTCAATACCCTCAAAGATGAATTTCTCAGCACAGTTTCTCACGAACTGCGGACGCCTTTAGCTAATATGAAAATGGCTATTCATATGCTAAAAGTTTCTCCTACTATCAAGAGGCGACAGACTTATTTAGAAATTTTGGAGACCGAGTGTACTAGAGAAACCGATCTGATTAATGCTCTCCTCGATTTGCAGCGCCTGGAAGCAGCAACTTTTCCGATCGATCTGGAACTAGTTAACTTAGAAGCATGGCTTCCTAACATTATCGAACCATTTTATGCACGCACCCAGAACCGCCAGCAGAATTTGCGAGTGGAGTGCGATCGGCATCTCCCCACTATCAGTTCTAACCGCGCTAGTTTGGGCAGAATTTTAGCAGAACTGCTCAACAATGCCTGCAAATATACTGCCCATGATGGGGAAATTTTTCTAAAAGTGGAGTGCCAAACTACACCGGGCAAAAAAGGGAGTGATTCCCCTGCTGAAATTAAATTTATACTTACCAATGAATCGGAAATTCCTATTGAAGAATTACCTCGGATTTTTGAGAAATTTTATCGCGTTCCGAATGCCGATCCCTGGAAACAAGGCGGTACTGGTTTGGGTTTAGCTTTAGCCCAGAAATTGGCCGAACAGTTACAGGGAAAAATTGAGGTTGAAAGCGGGAATGGCTGGACTACTTTTACTGTGACTTTTCCTACCAAGCCCGATGGGGAATTGGTATAGCAGAAGGCAGAAGGCAGTCGGCCGGCGCGGACTTCTTTAATAAAAAAGGTTCGTAGTGAGGACTTTAGTCCTTCCATTGGGCTCTCTCGTAGTTATGGTGATAACTAATACTAAATCCGAGTTACTCATCCCTTCGATAGTGGTAGGGTGCGTCGCTCTGAGAATCCCGTCTATTTAGGGCCATTCATAGCGACGCACCATACAGTCTCATAAAGGGGGTGGGTAACCCGGACTTGGTATTACTTATAATTTGGAAAATCAAGGATTTCAGCTTTCATAATTCAAAAATTTAGTATCTATTGCTATATTTTGCACCAAACATCCGAGAGAGCCATGAATCTTTACTTGGGAATAGATTTCGGGACAACCGGTGCCCGATCGACCGTCATTGACGCTGCTGGAAAGATATATAGTGAGACAGAATATACTTTTGAGGACGATCGCACGATTACCTCCCGGCAGCAAAAGATCCAATTGCCCAAAGCGTGGGAGAGTGCGTTATTTGGTTTAATTGAGCAAATTCCGCCAGATATCCGCTCTTTTGTAAGATCGATCGCAATTGATGGCACTTCTTCAACTGTGCTGCTGTGCGATACTGACGGTAATCCAATAGATGAACCAATTTTATACAACGATCCGCGCGGTGCGCAGGTGATGGATAGAGTTAGGGCGATCGCGCCTGCTAACCACGTGGTATTAAGCGCTACATCAAGTCTCGCAAAACTGCTGTGGTGGCAGGAGGGCGGGCACGGGATGAGGGGCGGGCACGGGGGCACCGCCCCTACGGTTTTTTTGCATCAAGCGGATTGGTTGGGGTTTTTATTGCACGGAAAATTGGGGATTAGCGACTATCACAATGCTTTGAAATTGGGTTATGACGTTACTAATCTGTGCTATCCAGATTGGTTGACAGAGGGAATTAGGAATGCTGAAAGTGCGATCGCGCCTATTTTGCCGCAAGTTGTTGCACCGGGAACTGCTGTAGGTGAAGTAAGAGCAGAAATGTGCGATCGTTTTGGTTTTCCCCGCGATTGTATTGTATGTGCTGGTACAACAGATAGCATCGCAGCATTTTTAGCTAGCGGTGTCAATTCACCAGGAGAAGCAGTAACTTCTCTTGGTTCTACTTTAGCAGTTAAACTGTTAAGTCATACCCGTGTAGATGATGTTAGATACGGGATTTACAGTCACAGATTAGGCGATTTGTGGTTAGTTGGAGGTGCTTCTAATACGGGAGGTGCGGTGTTGCGACATTTTTTTACTGATGTTGAATTGGATAGTTTGAGCCAACAAATCGATCCGAATCGAGAGAGTTTGTTGGATTATTATCCATTGGTGAAAAAGGGCGATCGATTCCCAATCAATGACTCAGAATTGCTGCCCAAACTCGAACCGCGTCCAACGGATTCAGGAGAATTTTTGCACGGCTTGTTGGAAAGTATCGCACGAATTGAAGCGCGGGGATATGAATTATTGCAGGAGTTGGGTGCAACTCCTTTGACAAAGGTTTATACGGCTGGTGGGGGGGCAAAAAATCAGGTTTGGAGTGCGATTCGGCAGCGTTATTTGCAAGTGCCTGTGGAAACGCCGGTGCATACGGCGGCTGCTTATGGGGCGGCGCTGTTAGCAATGCGAAGTGCGATCGGAACGACCGCAGATTTAAGGCAGATAAACACAGATGAACGCAGATAGTTTTAAGATAGTTATCGCGATATAATGCTAATTTTCGCGCACCATCCAGACTAAAAATCCCAATATTTTATCTACTTTACACTTATACTTATATCGAATCTACTTTTAGCTTACACTCGTTGCAACTTAGCAGTTCTCGGATCGATGATTTTTCTACCCAAACCCGAAAACTTAATTGCCAGATTAACTTTATTGCCTTCCCCCAAAACGTGGGTAATTTCTCCAACTCCAAAAGCATGATGAAAAACTCGATCGCCTGCTTTCCAATCCATCACTTGCCCGCTGTTTTCCTGTTGAGAACTTCGCGAATTAGCTGTTGAATTACTGGCTTTTTCCTGCGCCACATTCGTCTTCCCTGTCTTAGTTTTTTTCGCACTTCCAGCAAGCAAGTGTTTTGGTAATTCTCCTAAAAATAGCGACGGAATGCAGTGTTCGCGAGAACCTCCCCAGAGGCGACGTTCGCGAGTGTGAGTCAGAAATAGCAGTTCGCGAGCTCTAGTAATGCCAACGTAGCACAAACGCCGTTCTTCTTCGATCGCTTTCGGGTCGTCCAAGCTGCGGAAATTGGGAAATAAACCCTGTTCCATTCCCACTAAAAATACTACGGGAAATTCTAATCCTTTGGCTGAGTGTAGCGTCATCAACGATACGCGAGAATCTTCTTCTTGCAAGTCATCTAAGTCTGAGGCTAAAGATGCTTTTGACAAAAATCCTGTTAGGGTCGGTTCTTCGTTTTCTTCTTCAAATTGTAGCACGGCATTGTATAATTCAACGACGTTTTCTAGCCGATTTTGGGCTTCATCTGTTCCTTGATTTTTCAATTCTTCAATATAACCAGAGTCTTTCAAAATTCCTTGGACAATTTGGGAAGCCGGCAGTGTTTCTAGTTGCTGTTGCCAATGGTTAATCATGGTGGCAAATTTAATCAGAGGTTTTGCCGATCGACCTGCTAGAGTATTGACAGAAGCCTCGTCGCTGAGGATTTCCCACAGGGGAATTCCTAATTGACTGGCAGCGTCTTCGATGCGAGAAACTGTGGTATCGCCAATGCCACGGCGGGGAGTATTAATGATGCGTTTGAGGCTAACGCTGTCGTCGGGATTGGCCAGTGTCCGCAAGTATGCTAAGACATCTTTGATTTCTTTGCGATCGTAAAACTTCAGTCCCCCAACAATATTGTAAGGAATGTCAAAGCGCATTAACGCTTCTTCAAAGGAGCGAGATTGAGCGTTTGTGCGGTAGAGAATCGCAAAATTACTCCCATGTTCAAATTCCGAATGCTGTCGTTTTAAGGTATGAATTTGACCTGCCACAAACTCGGCTTCATCTAGTTCGTTGTCAGCACGCCAGATGACAATCGGAGCTCCCGGTTCGCGAGTCGGACGCAGCACTTTATCGATGCGTTCGGTATTGTTTTTAATTAAGTGGTTTGCTACTTCCAGGATGTTCGATCGCGATCGATAATTTTCTTCTAATTTGACCATTGTTCGCGTTTTTTCATCGGGCAAACCATCTCCGAAATCTTCTTGAAATTCCAACAATATGGTATAATCTGCCATCCGAAAACTATAAATCGACTGATCGACATCACCGACGATAAAAATCGAGCGGTTTTGCCATTTATCGAAGTCTTTGGGTTCCGCATTGTTGGTAATCAATAGCCGAATTAAATCGGATTGAGTGCGGTTGGTATCTTGGTATTCATCAACTAAAATATGACGAAATTTTTGATGCCAATAAGTCAAAACTTGCTCATTTTGCCGGAAAAGTTCGACAGGAACTCGGATTAAATCATCAAAGTCTAGGGCATTGTTGGCGGCTAAAGCATCTTGGTAGCGACTGTAAACATCGGCAATCACGCGACCTTTGTAGTCGGGTTCTGCTGCTTGGTATTCTTGAGGCGACCAACCTTTGTTTTTAGCGTTACTGATGACGTAGCGAACTTTACGCGGATCGAATCTCTTATCGTCGAGGTTGAGAACTTTGGTGACAATTTGTTTGACAAGACTTTGAGCATCTGATTCGTCAAAAATTGAAAAGTTTCGCTTCCATTGGCGGCCTTTTTCGTCTTGATATTTCTCGATGTCGTAGCGGAGAATGCGACTGCACAGAGAGTGAAAAGTTCCCATCCAAATGTGTTTGGTAATGGTACGATAAATGTGCGATCGCAATTTTGTTTGTTGGTCTGCTGGCAATTCTGTCAAAGGTTTGCCGCATTCTGCTTCCGCTTGCTGAGTTGCCAACAATTTCTCAATTCTGTCTTTCATTTCCCTCGCGGCTTTATTCGTAAATGTCACCGCCAGAATATTTTCCGGGTCAACTCGATTGGTGCGAATTAAATTAGCAACTCGGTAAGTAAGAGCTCGCGTTTTGCCGGAACCAGCACCTGCTACTACTAACAACGGGCCGTTATAATGTACGACTGCTTGGCGTTGAGATTGGTTGAGAGTGCTGAGAAAGTCGGTAGTTTGAGTCATAAAGAAGGAAGTTCGGCAATGGATTGTGTAACGGATGTAACTCAGATCTTGCACCATTCTCAATAAAGTTATGCAACCCTCGATATTTCGTCGATCGAACCACCAAAAACTTAGGTTTTTCAGGCTGATTGACATTAGTCTTAACATTATAGCTAGGAACTTGGTTTTTTTAACGGGTAAGATGCTTAGTGCGCACCCTACATCGCTAGCAACTTAATTTTTTCAACTTTTAAACATTTTTTTCAGCCAAATTATAGCCAATATCCCCAATCCAAACCAGATTGCCACAATTACAGCAGCAGTAGCCTGATTTGTGGGTTTGCTTCGATCGATTTCCATTATGGCTTTTTGGCGACACTCGGCTAAAACCGCTGGTGGAATCATTTTTATTACTAGCCAAATTCCTAAAGGCACAATGATTAAATCGTCCAAGTAGCCGAGAATTGGTATAAAATCGGGAATTAAATCGATCGGGCTGAAGGCATAAGCAACGGTAACACCAGCTAAAACTCTCGCATACCAAGGTACTCTGGGGTCAATACTGGCTAAATAAATAGCGTAAGTTTCTTTTTTTAGCTTCCTAGCAAATTGTTTTAACGATTGCATATATAGCAGTTGACAGTTGATAGTTGACAGTTGTCAGTTAAAATTACCGATGATTGCCGATTACCCATTACCGATTACCGATTACCCATTACCCATTACCAATGCCCGATTACCGATTAATTTGAGTTTCTAAAAGTGTAACCGTGCGGATATTTGAAAACTTATGTTGCAACATAAGATTATACCATCTGTTGTCTGTGAGGAGAATCAAGTTTATGAATTCAATTTTACGATCGCGCGATCGCATTAATTTCCCCAGTCTGTTAACAGCTTTATGTTTAACGTTAACTATCGTTTGTTTTACGGGATTAAGCCCAGCGGTGGCGCAAGAACAAAGGCTCAGAACGCTAACAGTAACTGGGCGCGGGATTGAAGCAATTCCGACTACTCACACTCAAGTGCGCTTGGGAGTTGAGGTGCAGGGGAAAACGGCGGCCGAGGTGCAGCAGGAAGCGGCCAGACGATCGTCCGCTGTGGTAGAGTTACTGCGATCGCGCCAAGTCGAAAAACTCGAAACATCGGGTATTAGTCTCAACCCGACTTACAGCTACGAAAGCAAGCCATCGCCACAGATCACAGGATATATTGCTACAAATACAGTCATTTTTCGCATCAATACTCAATCTGCTGGCACTTTACTTGACGATGCGGTGAAAGTGGGGGCAACGCGCATTGACGGTGTGAGTTTTGTGGCCGCTGAAAGTGCGATCGAATCTGCTCAAAAACAAGCACTCAAAGAAGCCACTCAAGATGCTCAAGCGCAAGCGGATGCAGTCTTGAGCAGCCTAAACCTCAAGCGGGGAGAGATTCTCAGCATTCAAGTCAACGGTGCTAGCGCGCCACCTCCGGTGTCCCGGCAATTTGCTCGCGCTGCTGCTGATGCTACAACGCCCGTGGTGGGAGGGGAACAGCAGATAGAAGCATCGGTGACTTTGCAAATTAGTTATTAGACATCTCCTAAGGAATGAAAAGTTAATAACTTAAACAGCTCTTACAGTCCTTATTATGCCAGAGGTATAATGTAGGGGTGAAGCATTTGGGCGACAATTCATGTTTCCCAGGGGAGATTTGATTCCCAAATACTTCACCCTCCCCAGGCTAATTCTGAGAATCCTCCTCAAAAGTTTCTTCAAATCCTGCTAAAAAGTCATCCAAAGCTTCTGATGCGATCGCCAAATTAATACTATCAGCATCTTCCCATCCCCACGTATTCACCCCAACCACTTGACCGGCCATATTAATTAACGGCCCGCCCGAATTTCCCGGATTAATCGCCGCGTCAGTTTGCAGCACCTTCACCTCCGAAATATCATCATCTTCGTCTTCGGCTTCTTCATACTCATCCGGTTCGCGAATTGCGTTAATAATACCTTGAGTTACAGTCAAAGCCAGTTGTCCCAAAGGATTTCCCACTGCTATGACTCTATCTCCCACTTTTGTATCAAAAGCTAACTCTAAAGGAGAATATTCTTGATGAGATTCTATTTGTTCCCCTGTTTCCGGATCGATGATAAAATCACTAATCAAAAGCAAGGCTAAATCTTCTTCCGCATTCCCAGTAAAAACAACTTCTGCCAGTCTCAATTTTCCGTCTTGAGTTTCTACCAAAACCTGTTCGACTTCATCTTCTTCATAGAAATAATCTTCATCGGCAATATCTTCGACAACGTGATAGTTAGTCACAATTATGTCAGGCGAGACAAAAAAGCCGCTACCAGAAGAAATTTCTTCTTCTGTATCCCAATCCATCACGTAAACTGAAACGACGGATGGCAAAACTTGCTCGACTACATCGGAAAAATTTCCGGCCTGAGTTTTGAACTCCTTCAATTGCTGTTGCAAAGCTTTCCGATCTGCCTGCATTTTGCGATAAAGTTGCTGAACTTTTTCCAATTCTAGCTTTAATTGAGTTTCCTGAGAGCTCATATTTTGCCTTTCCCTGAAATAGATTGCTGATTATTTGTCGATGTTTGATTGTAGACTTTGGATGGTAGGTCGATCGTCAGCCAAATATTTTGGAAACCCCTTGACAATCATCTAAAAAATCCATCTAAAATCTACAAGCACTTCCCTACTTTTTGAAAAAGCGAATCGCCTTATTTATGTTGTACAAAAAGGCGATTTTTTTGGCTAAAAACCTTGACAAATAGATGTCGATCGGCTTTAAGAACCACGCTGAACTTGAACGAAAATTTCCTCCAAAATTTCACTGGCTCCCTGGGCGCGCAAGCGATGTGCGAGGTCAATTCCCAGCATTTCAGCAGTGTCGGCGCTACCACTAACAGTATCTTTTACTAATCGCAGACCGTCCAGACTAGATACCATTCCGGTTAAAGTTAATTGACCGTTTTCGATTTGGGTATTGACGCCGATCGGCACTTGACAGCCTCCTTCCAATTCCCGCAAAAATGCGCGTTCTGCATGACATCTTTGGGCAGTTTCTGAGTGTTCTAGAGCCTTAATCAATTCGAGTATTTCTGGATCTCCGGCGCGACACTCGATGCCCAAAGCACCTTGTCCGACTGCGTGGAGAGAGATTTCGGGAGCAATAATTTGGTGGATGCGATCGCTCATTCCCAATCTTTCCAATCCCGCAACTGCTAAAATAATCGCGTCGTAACCGCCATCATCTAATTTAGCCAGTCGAGTATTCAGATTACCGCGAATATCTTTAAATTCAAAATGAGGGAAATGATGCCGCAGTTGAGCTAGCCGTCTGAGGGAAGAAGTACCAATAACCGCACCTTCTGGCAGCGTTTCTAATTGCTTGTCTTTGTGTTTTTCGTGAACCACCAGGGCGTCAGCGGGATTTTCTCGTTCGGTGACGCATCCTAAAATTAAACCTTCAGGCAAATTGGTAGGCAAATCTTTCAGGGAATGAACGGCAAAGTCCGTTTCATTGTTGATCATTCCCGTTTCTAATTCTTTAGTAAAAAGTCCTTTGTCACCAATTTTGGCGAGAGCAACATCAAGAATTTTGTCGCCTTGCGTTGCCATAGTGTGGACTTCAAAAGTGCGTTCCGGGAAGTGTTTCTGTAGCTGTTCTTGCACCCAGTAGGTTTGAACGAGGGCGAGTTGGCTTTTACGGGAACCGATGCGAACGGTTCTGGACGGAGCAGATGTGGTTGGAGACATAGGAGCGATCGCTTAAAATGAGCCAATATATTCACCCGATCTAGCCTACCGCAGGTGGGGACTTTAATCGGTGGTTGGCATAATTCTGATATTAAAATATAAATATCAGACTTTGAGTGCCAGCAGCAGCGATACTCCATTATTTTGTCTATCAAGCATTCCGCCCAGCAAACTGAGCCGATCGATTCTCCGAAAGCAAGGCTGCCGACGATGTATCATTTGCCCAGCCTCGATCCGCAGCAGCCTGGTTTGTCCGACCATTTTAACTGCTTTTTCCACTTCCCCACGCAGACTTAGATCATCTCCGGTCAATTAACCTTAAATTAAGGATTGAGTGGAGTCGGGGGAGACGGGGAGAGGGGGAGAGAGGGTTCGATGGGTACAGAGGGGAGGGAAAGTTAATTATGGGTAATCGACTGGACAGCATAAACAGTTTGGAAAAATTATCTTAGGTTTTGGCAGCAAGTAATCGCTGAAAATCCTGCTAATTTACAGCAGCTAAAAAAACATCCTTTGGGTGATTACTAATTACCAATCGTACCTCATTTTACCGCTAGCTGCTATATTAATTTTGATTTAAAACTATTTAGCAGGACTCGCTGGTTGACCGGGCGGCGCAATATTAATTAAAGGCAAAGCTCCGCCGCCTCCCATTACTGTTGGAAACTGACCGTTCCATTTTTGAATTGCTTGTTGCTGCAAAAGTTCGGGAGTTAATGTTAGTCGCTGCAAGCGCTGAGCTTCGGCTTGACCTTTAGCGCGGTTAATTTCAGCTTGAGCATCTTGGGTGGCTTTTTTAACTGTAAATTCTGCTTGTTTCGCTTCCTGTTCTGCGATTTGTTTGGCTTCGATCGCCTTACTAAATTCTGGAGAAAAGCCAAAATTTATCAACGAAACATCTCTGACGATTAAGCCGTAAGGTTCCAATCGTTTTTTGAGGCTGTTGTCGATTTCTGTTTTGAGTTCGTTCCGTTTGGTAATAATTTCTTCTGCTGTTTTTTTAGAAGTTGCTGCTTTGAGAACTTCGGAAATTGCTGGGCTGAGAATGCTGGTGACAATTTGTTCTTCGTCTCCTACTTGCTGGAAAACTTGGTTGGCTTTGGCGGGGTCGATGTTCCAGTTTACGGCCAAGTCTGTAGTAACTTTTTGCAAGTCTTTGGATGCTGCATCTGCTTGGATGTCTGTTTTTTGGACTCGGACGCTGAGGGTTTTGACAGAGGTGACGATCGGCAAAATCGGATGGATGCCTTCATCTAAAATCGCGTTTTGAACTTTCCCGAAGCGCATGATGACTCCACGCTCTCCTGCACCGACGATCGCAAAAGGCTTTAAAATTAGAGAGGCGATGATTAGGACAATGCCACCGACGATATAAAGACTCAAGTTGTATGGAGATTTATGAAATGTTTTCATGGGAAACTTTCCTGGTATAATATTGTTGATTTTTAGTAGGCGATCGCTCGCTCTTATCTAATATAATAACTTGTTATTGAGGGTGTAACCACTCATAAATTCATTTATTTTATTCATAAAAGTCATAGGCTTTTGAGTGGATCGACTCACGCTTACAGTGAAGGCGATAAGACTCTCGTTAAATAAATTAACGGGGATCGAAATTGGCACTTTTACTTTGTTGAGATTGATTAATAAATATTTCAAATTCTGCACAAAGGAGATGATTTTAGTTAAAGAAGGAGGGCGAAGCTCGCGTCAGGAGCCAAACAGAATTTATTGCGAAAAACGAGAAAAATAAAAGTTAAAAAAGTTGCAAAAGTAGGTTAATGTTAGATGAGAACGGTTGAATCAAGATCGAAATGTTACAGCAACACTCTTGGCCGCAGACAATTGAAGAGGCGATCGCCATTCAAGAACAACTCCGGTCACAGGTAATTACCGCAAACCAACTGGGGACAGTTCAGTACGTCGCAGGCGTAGATGTCGGCTACGACAATGCAAACGCCGTGTCGCGGGCGGCTGTAACAGTTCTGAGTTTTCCTGACTTGCAGTTGCAGCAGCAATCTGTGGTTCGTAGTCCCACTGCTTTTCCTTACGTTCCCGGTTTTCTGTCTTTTCGAGAAGTGCCGGCAGTCCTGGACGCTTTAGCAAATATCAGCCCAATGCCAGACTTGATATTGTGCGACGGTCAAGGACTCGCTCATCCCCGCAGATTTGGTCTTGCCTGCCATTTGGGAGTTGTGACCGGAGTTGCTACGATCGGAGTTGCCAAAACTCGGTTTATTGGGGAACATTCAGAAGTAGGGCTCGATCGGGGCAGTTGGCAGCCCTTGCTGGATGGCCCAGAAACTGTCGGTGCAGCACTCAGAACGCAAGCAGGAGTAAAACCGATTTATGTTTCGATCGGTCATAAGGTAAGCTTGTCAGTGGCGATCGAATATGTCCTGCGCTGCGCGCTAAAATATCGCTTGCCCGAAACAACTCGATCGGCAGACCAACTAACATCAGCATAACTGCCCATCAAGGAAGGTATCAAAAAAATCGAAAGTAAAAAAACAAAAAAACACCCTTGTTTGATTTTTACTTGGAATTTTTAATGTTTGAGGTATTACCGTTCTGTTGAAAAATCCTCAGAGTCGATCGTCGCGAGGCTTTCAGTTACCGATATGCTACAGGTAGAGTAACCGCTAGTACCTATGAGTAAACAATCTCAAACGACGGGCTAGAAAATAATAATGGCTAGTCGGTGACGAATGCCACGAATCTCCGTGCGTTCACGCCGGGGAGTGTCAAATCCTTCCAGCGAAATAAAGAATAACCATACCTGAGAAAGAGGTATGAAAAGTTAGAGGATTTGTAGAATGATTAAAAGACAGTTACCTGTTAAACACTGACGGATCTAACTACAGCGCAAGAGCCGTGAACCATTGTGAGTTCACATTGGTAAATTATGAAGTTGTCATCCTGCCGCTTAAACCTACGGTTTAAATCGATCGGAAGACGCTTAATGATTTACCGCCGGATATCTCACTACTGACTGGGAGTCCCAACTACAGTAGGAGGCGAGGGCGCGAGCCAGCTAAAAAATCAGAAACAAAACAAGGAGACAGTATCATGGCTGAAAAAAGCAAACGCGGATTCGCTTCTATGGACGCAGAAAAACAGCGCGCAATTGCTAGCAAAGGTGGAAAAGCTGCACACGAGAAAGGAACTGCCCACGAATTTACCTCAGAAGAAGCGAGAGAAGCAGGTCAAAAAGGCGGCGAAGCTGTCAGCAGAAATCGGGAACACATGGCTCAAATTGGCCGCGAAGGTGGCCGGAAAAGCCGGAAAAGCGAATAAGTTGGTCGATATTCTGCCGTAACGGGCGATCGCTTCTTTGGAGTTTAAGGGCCAGCAATCGGAAACTGTAGTGGCAAAAAGTGGGGCGATCGAATTTCCCAAAGCAGTTCGATCGCACTATTTCTAACCGCCGCCGAAAGCGCGAGTCCTTCTTTCTACCAAAGTCGATTCGATCGCCAAAAGCCCCGACATCGGGGCTTTTTTGTTTGGCTATACAAAATATTGTTTAATATGGATTAAAAGAGAGAATTATTATATTATGTAAGTAATAATTTTTCAGCTTCTCGCAAATTCATACAATCATGATAAACCAGCTCACTTTAAAATGGACTGAAGCTGGGGTGCATCAAACACAGACGATTCAAAACGGACAACCAAGCAAAAATCCGGAAACGGTGAGGATCGGGCGCGACCCAGCTAAGTGCGATATAGTGTTGTCGCATCCTTCAGTATCCGGACTCCACATCGAAATATTTTTCGATCAAGAATTGCAGCAATTTGGAGTGCGGAATTTGCGTCAAAGCAATCCACCGGTGGTAGATGGAAAAATCCTCGCCCTGGAAAATGTCAAATTGAATTCGGGCAGTCGCATCCATTTGGGGCAAGTGGAACTTGAGGTGGTTTCCGTGTCTGGGGCTGCGGTTGCCAAGCCACAAACAGTTTTGCTGTCCGGGCCTCCAATTCCAGCTTATTCCCCGCCAACAGGGCCTTCCCAATACGGTTTGCAGTGTCCCAAGTGCAGCCGGATTTCGCCTTACGCGCAGTTGAATGCAGGGTGTCCGTGGTGCGGCACTTCTTTGGCGGCGGCAGCGAGTGTGGTGCTGTCTCCTTGAGGGATTTGAGAAAGGTTAAGTCGGCCGATCGTCCAATAGTAAATTAAACCTTGGCGGATGCTAGGATCGTTGAGTTTCCAGCATCCAATTTTAACTGCGAAAATTTTTATTTAATCCCAAATTTCCAATCTCAAGATTAAGGTGGGCAATGCCCGCTCTACAGATGTTTAAAAAATCATAATGAATCGTCAACCCTTGCGACTGCGACTCACTTGGAATGATAAAACTACGGGGGATCGCCGTTCCCCGATATTCGATTTGCCCATTGCTTTGGGACGAATTTTTGAGGCTATGCCCGCGACGATTGACGGGGAACGAGTTTCTCGAATTGCTCTCAACAGCAGTCAAGTTTCTCGCTTCCACGCGGTGATTGCTAATGAAGGCGACAGTTTCGTAGTGATTGATACGGGAAGTCGCAACGGTACTTTTGTGAACGGAATTCGTCAAACCCGTTGCGTGCTGACAAACGGGGATATGCTGCAAATTGGCCCCTACGCGATCGGCATCTCTTTTGCTATTAATTCCACAGAAAATCAGTCTATCAATTCTCACATTTTCTTTAACCCGAAGACAAATTTACCTGACCCTAGGATCGTCTCACCTCCGGTTTTGCCTGCTTCGGGAACAGGTAAGGGCGAGTTTCCGCCGATCGCATTTTTGCAGGCTTCTGTGGTGACAATGCGATCTCTCCAATCTGCCCGAATGCCTGTGGAAGAAATTGATTTGGCTGCCATTGGAGGCGGTTTGGGCAGCTTTATTTGGGTTGATTTACTCAGAATTTGCGGGGTAAAAACCGATCGCATTGCAGTTTTGGGCATGGAAGAACAACCTTACGCGCGCTACCTGCGCCTTTGTCTCAATTCTCAAATTCCGCTGCACGAAAGGCTACGATCGAATTCTGACTCTTGTCCAGACAATATTTGGGGGTGGCCTCCCTATGCGGTGCGCGAAGCTTGGCACGAGTTGCTCAAAGGGCGGTTGGGGGTGTCGCTGAAGTTGATGTGGCAGGTGTTTGCCGAACCCGCTTTTGCCGAAACTTATACGCCGCAGGCGGGGAATGTGTTTGATTCTATAGACAGGGAAGTTGCTCGAATTGGCTGGAATCGGATGTTTCGCTACGGTAGAGTGCGGGGAATTCGCAAAACTGATGACGGCAGGTACGCGATCGCTTATTCTCGATCGAGTGCCGATCGCCGAGATCATGCTTTTTTAATCGCGAAATACGTGCATTTAGCAACCGGCTATCCGGCCATTCAATTTTTGCCGGACTTGCAAGCTTACCGCGAAAAAACCCAGGATTTTGAGTCAGTTGTCAATGCTTACGAAAGCCACGACGGCGTTTACAAAAAGTTGGAGGCGAGGGGTGGCAGCGTGTTGTTGCGAGGCCGGGGAATTGTGGCTTCGCGGGTGGTGCAGCGAATTTACGAAGCCAGAAAGCGCAACCGCGACATTCAAGTATTGCATCTGATGCGATCGCCCAAACCCCAGGGCAATAAGTTCGATCGATCTGTGCGTAGCGTCGAAAATCACTACGAATTTCAACCGTTCAATTGGCCAAAAGCTTGCTGGGGAGGGGAACTGCGGACAGTTTTGGAAAATGCCCGGCCGGAATTTCGCCCGCAGTTGCTCACAGACTGGGGTGGTACTACTACTGCCAAGCGTAGCGACTGGCAGCGGATTGTGCAAGAGGGTTTGAGTCAGGGGTGGTACCAAATTACTTTTGGGGAGGTCGATCGAGTCGATCGCGACAGTCAAAACCGCACGGTAACTTATATTCGGGAGAGGGATCTCAAAGGGCAAATTCAGTTAGAGGCTGATTTTATTATTGACGCTACGGGTTTAGACGCTAAAGTGAAAACTAGTCCCCTGCTGGACGATTTGGTGGTTCAGTACAATCTCCCTCTCAACGGGTTGGGCCGATTGAATGTCAAGAATGATTTTGAACTGTCTGAAATGGAGAACGTACCCGAAGCTGCGGGGGAAGGAGGGCGGATGTACGCTGCGGGGGCGATTACTTTGGGCGGGCCTTACGCGCCGGTGGACAGTTTTTTGGGCTTACAGTATGCAGCTTTGCGATCGGTTCAAAGTCTGGGCAAAACCAAAGGTTCTGGTGTCCGCAAATTGAGCGTTGGTCGATCGTTAGTGCAGTGGTTAAAATGGATTTTCAATAAATCTCCAGGTTGATTAGAAACAAAACAGTTACGCATTCAATCTCAAATCTCAAATCTCAAATTGGATTAAAAACTCTCTGGCATTCAATCTCAAATCCAAAACCCCAAATCTAAAATCGAATGACTCCCACCCTATTCGGTCGCTGGCAAACCCGGTTATTGTTATTTGCAACTGTCGGCGTTTTAGTAACGCTGCCGTTTTTTATGGGTTTAATGAATTCTAAATCCGGCTCGATCTTTTTTTGGATTTTAGGGTATTTAGCAATTTTTGGCATCGGCTGGGATGTCTTATATATCTACATTCAGCAATTCCGCTGGGATCGAGATTGGCCGGGCGCGTTTCAATTGCTTGCCGGGATTTGGGAAGCAGTTTTTGTGGCTTTTTTAATTAAAATTTTCGGTTTACCTGGAATACCTAAGCCAGATTTTGAATTGGGAGCTTTTGCTTTGCATTACAGTTTAGTGTGGCTGGCTATTTATCTGGCATCGCAAACACTCATGCGGATTTTGTTTCCATACTGGCGTTTTCGAGGCGGTCAATGGTTTTAAGAATAGTCGATCGATATCCGGGTTGTTCGTACCCGTTATAAGTTGTAGGGTGCGTCGCAGCGATAATCTCATCTACTTTGAGAAATTCCTGGCGACGCACCATACGATCGTATAGGGGATGAGTAACCCGGATGTGGTATTACTAGTGCTACGGACAAAAAATTACTAGATCCTATCTAGCTGCGAGACATTCTAACAGGAATATCAAATTTATCCATCACTGTATTTAGCGCTTTCAAATTGACATCTTTCATGTCGAGTTGAGCCAGTAGTTGAACTAGCATTTGAGCTTTTTCTGAATTGTCTGCGTCCAAACTAGGCGAGTCCAAAGTACCGTTGCGTAACTCTTCCAAAATCGGCTCAACAATTGGCAAATCGATGATGATTGGTCGGCCTGGTTCAGGAGGAATCTCATTCAAGGCTTTTCCACTGGCGATCGCTAAAGTGTAATTAATTTGATCGAAGTCGGGTAAATTCCTGGTTAATGATGGGAAATCATTCGGCAAGAAAGTACCCCGAATTTCGGGATTCAATAACACCTTGACTGGTTTTTCGCTTTGGGGTACAGGGACTGGCCAGCTTCGGCGTGGCGGCAAAAACAGGGAGACATATCCGCGCACTTCTAACAAACCTGGGGTCAGACTTGCTGGCAGAATGGGCAACAATTCAACAGATGCTGTTTTGTGAGCGGGTATTCTGAAAAATCCGCGATATACTTGCGGTCTCCCAGGCTGCTGAGTCAGAGCTACAGGAGTATTAATACCTTCAACGTCAACAACTAAGAAAGCATTATTAAGCAAGATTTTATTAGGATCTGCCGGCACGGGTAAGCTGACGGTAAATTCAATCCGATATCGCAAGTCAATCGCTTCGAGATTGGAGATGGTGAGAAAGTATCCTTGAACAACTCGGCGAGCAACTGGGGCGAGTTCTGGAGCGCTGGGAATCGCAGGTGCGATCGGCTTTGTGAGGAGTTCAAAGGTGGAAATTTCCATGTTTGTTTCAGAAAAATTTAACTTTTTGGTTTTGTATTTTCCCGGAAAATTTTGTTTCTGTTTTTCCGTGGCTATATCTATGGATAACTGCCGATCGCTGTTAGTTACCAGTCGCTTTTCAGGTGACACTTATTTTAGTTAACTCAAATGAGTGTCACTCGATCGTGCGACTTGACAATTTTAAAATTTTTGTTATGACGCGGATGAGGAATTTAATTTATTTATGGTCGTTTAAGCGGACATGATATCAATTCTTAATCCGCTAACGAGTAGTTTCTTAGTCTCGCGTTGCACGGACGAAAGTTTATGTAGTTTGACCTCTAACTCTGATCACGGGCGCTTCGCCACATGAGAGTTAGAGGTCAAAAGCAGTTTCAACCGCCGAATAATTGATTTTTAGGCTTGATACTTTTTCAGAGTAGCAACTTTTTCGGGGAAGATGTCGATCGCCATTTTGTCATCATAGCGAGTAGCCAGCGATCGCCTCACTTCGCCCAAAAACAACGGCTGCGACACTCCAGGCTCTGGATGTACGATCGTCCGTACCCGAATTGTCATGTAGTCTATTCCCCGTCCGCTGCGCCCTGGAGAGTACAAATCCGCAGCAGCTTGTCTCATAGTCGCTTCTAACTCAGATTGGGCGATCGTCGGTGGCACGACAATTACAGTTTGAGCGCCGCCAGTATCGTAAACTAAAGTATAGCGAACCGCACCGGGAATTTCTGTACGGGTAAACAGTCCCAAACCGAGGCCGAATATACTGGCGGTGATGACGCCCATAAAGCTTGTTACCCCTACTAACCGGAATCGAAATCCCCATTTCAAGATAAAAGCTAGCACTGTCAGAACAGCTAAGACTACTGTTAGAATTCCTGCCCATTGGGCATACATTAAAAGGTTAGAATTTACGTTCATTTGTTGATTTGGTAATTGTTGACTGTTGGTATTGGTTATTAGTTATTGGTTATTAGTTAGCATAGTTAGCTCCTGGGGAGGGTGAAGCATTTGGAAATAAAATCTCAGGTTCTTTCCATACTTTGTCGCCCAAATGCTTCACCCCTACATCTCTCCAACGGCTTAAGATTATTTGTTGGAGATGTCTAATACCAAATCCGGGTTACTTACCCCTTTTATAATCTCGTAAATGTAGTAAATGTAGGGTGCGTCGCTACGAACAACTCTCGTTGCTATTGGGAGATCTCATAGCGACGCACCATACCAATTATAACGGGGATGGGAAACCCGGATTTGGTATAATACCAATTTCATAAAGTAGCGCTACACATCTACCCAACCGGGGCGGGCACTCTTGGCACAGCCCCTACAGGGGGGGCTATAATTGCATCTCTAGCAAATATTTAGGAAATTGGTATAACTACTAACTAATGACTACTAACTAATGACTAATGACTACTAACTAATGACTAATGACTAATGACTACTGACTAATTAAGCCTTTCGACTTATCAGCAGATAAGTCATCATATCGCCTTTGCCTTTGACTTGAATTATGCCGCGCTCTTCAAAATCGTACTTATCTCGCAGTCGATCGTAGGTAGCAACCGTCACCTGAATGCCACCGGGGACGCCTTGGGATTCCATCCGCGAAGCCGTATTGACCGTATCTCCCCACAAATCGTAGGTAAACTTTTTAGTACCGATTACTCCGGCTTCCACCGGACCTGTATGGATACCGATGCGGATACTGAGTTGCCGATCGCTCTTGGTGCGTACCTTAGCAATTGTTGCTTGAATTTCGATCGCCATTTCGGCGATCGCCTCCGCGTGGTCGTCGCTGGGCGTGGGCAAGCCACCAACTACCATATAAGCATCGCCGATCGTCTTTATTTTCTCAAGCCCGTAGCAATCGGCCAACTCGTCAAAAGCCGAAAAAATCTCGTTTAACAACTCCACCAATTCCGCCGGCGACAAATGAGTCGAAAGCTTAGTAAAACCGACCAAATCCGCAAACATCACAGTCACGTCAGCAAAACTGTCCGCGATCGTATTTTCCCCGGATTTGAGACGTTCGGCGATCGCCTTCGGTAAAATATTCAACAGCAAACGCTCTGACTTTTCCTGTTCGTCAGCCAACTTCTGCAAATAAGCCTGCTCTTGATCCCGCAGCCGCTTCTTTTCCAGACAAGCACTAATCCGAGCCTTCAGCAATACTGGATTAAACGGCTTAGATAGATAATCCTCCGCCCCCAACTGAATGCAGCGGACAATACTGTCAATATCGTCTACCGCCGAAATCATAATCACCGGGATGTAGCGCAATTTCTCGTCCGCCTTCAAATGTTCGAGCACCTCATAGCCGTTCATTTGCGGCATCATAATGTCGAGCAGAACTAAATCAAAAGGCGCAGAGCGCATCAGTTCCAGAGCTTGAGATCCATCTACCGCAACAGTCACCGCGTGGCCTTGCCGCTGAAGTCGGCGGGCCAGCAAATCGCGGTTCACCTCATTGTCGTCAACAACCAGAACACTGCCCTCATCACCTTTCATCGCATGGCCTCTTTCAGAAGCGTTTCAATCTTACTCAAAAGTCGGGGAAACTCCACCGGTTTGGTGTCGTAGTCGTCGCAGCCGGCGGCCAGGCACTTTTCACGATCGCCCGCCATGGCGTGGGCCGTCAGCGCAATCACCGGAATTGCGCTAGTTTCAGCAGCAGCCTTGATTTGCTGCGTTGCTTGCCACCCATCTAGCACCGGCAAACTCATATCCATTAGAATCAAATCTGGTAATTTCGCGATCGCCATCGACACTCCTTCAGCGCCATCGACAGCAATAAACACCTCGTGTCCCTTGCGAGTCAAACGCCTCGAAAGCATATCCCTGTTCATTTCGTTATCTTCGACCAACAGGATTTTAGCCATTGGTTACCTCCTTGCCTAGTAAACGCTCGGACTTTTCCTGTTTCTCGGTCAACTTGTGTAAATCAGCTTGCTCCCGATTTCGGAGACGCTTCTTTGCCAAACCAGAACCGATCGCAGCCGCCCGCAGCAAGGAGTTAAAAGGCTGAGAAAGATCGTCCTCACCAATCGTAAATCGTAACTCTAAAATCTCCAAGCTCCACACTTCAGGGTAGAGTAAATCCAAAATCGGTTGACCTTGACGCTGAAGTCGGCGGGCCAGCAAATCGCGGTTCACCTTTTTGTCATCAACAACCAGAACACTGCCCTCATCACCTTTCATCGCATGGCCTCTTTCAGAAGCGTTTCAATCTTACTCAAAAGTCGGGGAAACTCCACCGGTTTGGTGTCGTAGTCGTCGCAGCCTGCCTTCATACACTTTTCACGATCGCCCGTCATGGCGTGAGCCGTTAGCGCAATCACCGGAATTGTGCTAGTTTCAGCACCAGCCTTGATTTGCTGCGTTGCTTGCCACCCATCCAACACCGGCAGATTCATATCCATTAGAATCAAATCTGGTAATTTCGCGATCGCCATCGACACTCCCTCAGCGCCATCGACAGCAATAAACACCTCGTGTCCCTTGCGAGTCAGACGCCTCGAAAGCATATCCCTATTCATTTCGTTATCTTCAACCAACAGAATTTTAGCCATTGGTTTGCTCCTTGCCTTTCAAGCCGTATCTGCGATCGAGTTTCTCATTCACTAAATCGCGAACCTCTCGCAGCAAAGTATCGCAACTGTAGACTCCCTTGGATAGCACCCGATCGACATAGCCGTTGAGCTGCTGGGTTTCTGCTGGGGTGAGGTCTTTAGCCGTAATCACCACAATGGGTATGGGATCTCCAGAGTCCGATTTACGAAGCTCGCCAATAAACTCAAAGCCGTTCATTTCTGGCAGCATCAAATCCAGCAGAATTAGGTGGGGTCGAGCCACGTTTAGTTGCTCCAGAGCCGCCCGTCCGCTATCAGCTTCCACCACTGCCCAGCCTTGTTTTTCTAGTATGCGTCTCAATATTTCGCGCGTGGGATCGTCGTCTTCCACAATTAAGATCTGGCAGGTCAAACTGTTACTTTCAACATGATCTCGATCGCGCCGATACTTGCTCAACAAAGCTGCCAGCCGTTTGCCGTCCACTGGCTTGGTGAGGTAGTCCGAGGCGCCCAATGCAAAACCGAGACTTTTGTTGCCCACAAAGGATAGCAGGATTACGGGAATCTCGGCAAGATCTGGATCTGCCTTCAGGGCAGAAAGCACCGCCCAGCCGTCCATTCCGGGCATGATCACGTCAAGGGTAATGGCGTCTGGCCGCAGTTGCTTAGCAAGGCTCAGGGCTTGTTCGCCGTTGGAGGCAAGTTCTATATGCAGTCCTTGGCGAGCCAGGGTTCGTTCGATCAAATCTCGCGAAATCGGGTCGTCGTCAACTACCAGTACCGTGCCGGCAGCACTTGTAACGTCCGAGACACTGCTGTCGCGGACTATGTTTTCAATTTCGGGCTGTTTAATTTCACTGGGCAAGAGTACGGTGAAAGTAGTTCCAGTGCCTAACGTACTAATCACCTCGATGCTGCCGCCCATCATCTGGCAGAAGCGCTGACTAATCGCCAGTCCCAAACCGGTGCCACCGTACTTGCGGGTAGTCGAGGCGTCAGCTTGGGTGAAAGGTAGGAAAACTCTCTGCAATTGTTCTAGAGTCATGCCGATGCCAGTGTCGGCGACGCGGAAACTAAAAAATTCGGAGTTGGAAATTAAAATTTGGGAAGATTCCTCTTGATTGTTCATTCTTAATTGTTCATTTTTAATTCTTTCGACTCCGATCTCAATCTTCCCGTTGTGAGTGAACTTGGCCGCGTTGCTGAGTAGGTTCAGCAGCACTTGCCGAACTTTTGTCATGTCGGCGTGCATGGTTTCGAGGTTGTCAGGACAGTACACTTCTAGAGTGTTGCCGTTTTTCTCGACCAACGGTTTTGCCGTGGCAACAGCGCTTTCAATTAAGGCAGGGATGTCGAAGGTTTCTAGGTAGAGATCCATTCGACCTGCTTCAATTTTAGAGATATCTAGGATGTCATCGATCAGGGAGAGCAGGTGTTTGCCGGCGGTGCAGATTTTTTCGAGATCCGGGATTAATTCCTCATTCCCGGAGTCTTCGGCTTCTTCTTGAAGCATTTCGCTGTAGCCGATGATTGCATTGAGCGGTGTGCGCAGTTCGTGGCTCATGTTGGCTAGAAACGTGCTTTTTGCCCGGTTGGCGGATTCTGCTGCTTCTAGGGCGAATTGCATGGCTGATTCTGCGAGTTTTCGATCGGTGATGTCTTGAACCGTGCCTTCGTAGTACAAAATTTTACCGCCCTCGTCACAGATGCTGCGGGCGTTTTCGGAAATCCAAATCCTGCTACCGTCTCGGCGGTATACTTGCGATTCAAATCTTGACACTTCGTGACGATCGCCCATAACAGCTACAAACTCGGCGCGTCGGTTGGGGTTAACGTAAAGTTGGCGGCCGATATCTGTGAGTTCGGCGAGCATTTGGTCGCAGGAATCGTAGCCGTAAATGCCCGCTAGTGCATTGTTGGCGCTGAGGTGACGCCCGTCTGGGGAGGTCTGGAATATGCCTTCGACTGCGTTTTCAAAGATGCTGCGGTATTTGGTTTCGGCTTTTAGCAGGGTAATTTCAGCTCGTTTGCGCTCTAGAACATTGGTGAGCATTTCTCCTACCATTTTTAGCAGACCGGAGCTTTCTGGCGATTGATTTGCGGTCGGACTGAAGGCGTCGAATCCGAGAAATCCGATTAAGGATTTACTGTAAATTAGGGGAATAATTATCAGCGATCGGATATTTTTTTGAGGAGTTTTTGATTCTGAATTGTTGGCAGCATCGTGGCTCACAACTTTTGAGGCGCTGGCAGTTTGGGATGCGGTAACGGGTAGGAATTCTGCTGGGTTTTGACCTCGAAAATAGGCAATTTCTGCTAGTTCTAGCGGCGGGAGTTCGCCGATTTCTGGAACGTGCAGGCTTTCAAACCGATCGAGTTTTTGGGCGAGCCAAGGGGTTTGTGCTAATGAGATTTGTTTAATTTGCTCTTTGAGGGGTGGAATGCCTGCCGTGCACCACTCGTAGATGTTGTCGGCGCGAGTTTTGTCTTCAGATAACAGGTAGATGTAACTACGATCGCAGCCGATTAAGGTGGCGATAGCTTGCAGCGCTCGATCGATTCCTCTGTCTATTTCCGAGGCTGACAGACTGATGAAATGGGTGGACAAACTGGTAATTAACTGCTCGAATTCTACTCGATACTGCAAAGCTTGTTCTATTCTTTTGCGCTCGGTAACATCTCGAAAGCTCCACACTCTGCCAACTATTTTCGCTCCGACTTTTGAAGGCAGGGAGTTGATCTCTAGAATTTTTCCGTCTTTTAATTCTAATAAGTCGTCGATCTGAGTATCTGGATGAGCCGAGACTTTCATTACTTTTTTGAGAAATCCTTGGGGTTTTTTTAATTGGTGCAGGGCAAAAGGGAATACTGTTTTGGTAGGTTTGTTGAGAGATCCTTCCTTCGATCGGTTCAACTTCTCAGTTTTGGACAAACCCCACATTTCGACAAATTTTTGATTATAATTGCATACATTCCCGTTTCTGTCAACTGCGAGAATGCCAGCATCTGTAGATTCTAAAACTGCTTGCACCAAATCGAGCGATCGCTCTTGTTCTTGATCCGATCGCTTTTGTTCTCCAATGTCAAAAAAAACTAAGACTGAAACGTTGCCACCCTCGACTCCGGGATTAAAAAAATAGGCAACTGGTAAAATCTGGCCATCGTGGCAGAGAAACTGGTCGTCTAAATTACTGCAAGGTAGGCAATTTGCGATCGCCTCTTGTAAAGATAGTTTAGTGCCGATCGGCGAATCTTCACTCTTACTTGCTTCCTGTTTCTTAGAATTAAAAACTTTTGATTTCTTACCTTTTTTCTGCTTCGAGGCAACGCGTTCTACCAGTGAAACGCCTGCAAGTTCGGACTCTCGCCATCCCAGCAAGCGTTCGGCTTCTGAATTGGCCCAGAGTACAAATCCCTGAGCATCGAGAGTACAAAGTCCCGCACCCAAACGATTGACTGTCGCCCGCAGTCTGTCGAGTTCTGAAGTTGTTGGAGCATCTAGAGGGGACTGGGGTGACTCACACAACTGCTGTAGCGTCTCCTTCAAGCCTAAACCAGTCTGCTGCTGGCTATCCTCGCAGTCATAGGTGCAACTTACCTGCTCTAAGAATAGCTGCCATTGCTCGGCAGTCAGAGGAGGGGAATCTGTGGCTAAACCGAGCTGTTCAAGTTGGCGCTGGAGGTAGGGATGCATAATTTCTGGCGCTTTGTAAGCAACTTTCTGGAGTAGGGGAATGGGGAATTGGTAATGGGGAATTGGTAATGGAGAATTGGTAATAGGGAATTGGTAATGGCAAGCTAAAGAGTTACACATTCACTATAGCAATTCTCAAGCCACGTGCGGTGTACAAGCCGACCTATGCCCTATGCCCAAGCGTACCTCATTGAACAGAAAAGGGCTACATTTATTTTCATACTTTCTTTTCGGTGAATTCAGTAAATATAGATGTTTCGTTGATGGTAGCTGGCAGGCGAATTGTAAAAGTAGAACCTTTCTCAAACTCGCTGACAACGGTAATCTCTCCGCCCATAATTTCACAAAATTTCCGAGTAATAGTCAGTCCCAAACCAGTACCGCCGTACTTCTTAGTGGTGGAAGAATCGGCTTGCGTAAACGGCTCGAATATTCGAGCTAACTGTTCGGAACTCATGCCGATGCCAGTATCTTTGACCATAAACACAATCCATTCTTGAGTAAATGAATTATTTTCTTGTCCTCCATATCCTTCATTTCCTCTGAGTCCCCTTGCAGTTTTGTCAGTGCTTTCGACTTCGCGGGTAACGGCGAAAGTAATCACGCCAGAACAAGTAAACTTGGAGGCATTGCTGAGGAGATTGAGTAGGGACTGGCGGAGTTTAGTCAAGTCTGTCTGCATCGAGCCAATATCCTCAGCGCATTTTATCTCTAAGATATTGTCATTTTTGTCTGCGATCGGTCCGATCGTCGCAGTCACCTCATCAACCAGATTTAAAATGCTAAAGGTTTCAATGTGCAGGTGCATACGACCGGCTTCTATCTTGGAGAAGTCGAGAATATCCTGAATTAGTGCTAGCAAGTGTTGACCGGCGGTATTAATTCTCTTGAGGTCATCGATAAATTCCTCTCCACCCTCAAGGTCTTGGGCGTCTTCTTGGAGGAGTTCGCTATAGCCAATGATCGCATTGAGGGGGGTTCTGAGCTCGTGGCTCATGTTAGCGAGAAAAATGCTTTTCGAGCGGTTGGCAGCTTCGGCGGCTAATGCGGCCTGGCGAAACTCCTCCGAGCGCTTGCGCTCGGTGATGTCGCTGGTCATGATTAAAACGCACTGAGTGCTGCCGAGGTCGATGAGTTCCACCGACAGCAACCAGTCACGGACTTCGCCAGTTTTAGTGCGAATTAAAACCTCTTGATTGCTGATAGAATTTTTGGCTTGCACAATCTGGGTGAGTCGGGGGCCGTCTTCAGGATTGACCCACATTCCCAAGTCGTCGGCGGTGCGACCGATAAATTCGTTGCTATGCCAGCCTATGGAACGCAAAAAGCTTTCGTTGGCATCTAAAAAGCATCCGTCTGTGAGGGTGCAGATGCTGATGCCAACTGGAGAAGCGTGAAAGGCTTTGGAAAATCGTTCTTCCGAAGAACGCAGGGCGGCTTCGGCGCGCTTTCTGTCGGTGATGTCTTGGACGGTGCTGGTGATGTAGGTGGAGTTGACAGCGGCGTGTTCGCAAACTGTACGGCTGCTACCGTCAGGGAGTACGAGGCGATAGTCGATGCTGTAAGGCTGTTTTTGAAATAAAGCAGCTTGAATGGAGGTTTTGACTAATTCTCGGTCTTCGGGGTGTACGTATGCTAAGAAAGTGTCCAAGCTGGGTTCAAATGTTCTCGGCCGCTGTCCGACAATGCGGTAAATTTCGTCCGACCAGCGCAATTGCTTCGTGGTGCGGTCTAAGTCCCAGTTTCCCAACTGGGCGATGCGCTGGGCGTTGGCGAGGCTAGCTTCGCTCGCTCGCAGGAAGGTTTCTGCTTGGTGGCGTTCGGCGACGGTGGCGGCTAAGACTAGACCGGTAACGGCGATGACGGCGATGAAGGCTTGCAGGGATAAAAGTGCTTGGGGGATACTGCTGGCGTGTTTGAGAAACGGGCCGCTGCCTCGGGCTATGCCCCAGATGGCGAAGCCTGTGAGGATGAAGTTGGCGAGGGCCGTGTAGCGCTGGCCGAATCGAAATGCAGCCCAAACTACGAGGGGAAAAGGCAGGTATTCGAGGGGATAGCGGGCGTAGGCTGCCCTAGTGCGGGAGCAGAAGACGAGCCAGCCGACGGCGAGCAGCAGCAGCAGCCAAATCGCGCGTTCGGCAACCTGCCGGGGCTTGGTTTTGGCGGGGGGCAGTTTACGCCAAGTCAGCAGCAGGGGAGCGACGAGCAAAATTCCCATGGCATCTCCCACCCACCAAGTCGCCCATATCGCGCTCAAATTGTTCCAGCTAGACACATCTGTCAGGTACTCGACGACGCTACCGATGGTGGAGTTGATGAGGGTAGATCCGAAGGCTGCTAGTCCTACTATTGCTAACACGTCTTTGAGTCGATCGAGCTCGCCGCTGAAGTTGAGGCGTTGCAGCAGGTAAGTTCCCGTCCACGCTTGCAGGCTTCTGCCACTGGCGGAGATAAATGCAACGACTATGTTGGCCGATGGCACGCTCATGCTGAACAGGAAGCCACCAAGGGCGATGCCGGGCCACAGTTGCCGTCCGAACAGGAGGAGGGCAACTTGGGCAATTCCGGCTGCTGGCCACATGGGGGATACTTCTGAACTCAGGGTGAGTGTGGACACGGCGAATTGGGACGCACAAAAGTAGATGAGGGCGAGCGTGCCTATTGCGATGAAGTACCGCCAGTTTTGTCCTTTGATTGCGTTAAGGAACTTTGTCTGCATTGTCGTTTGGGGAAAAGGTGGACAATTGTTGGGGAATTAGTAGGTAGCACGGGACAGGCACTAAGTAGGGAAAAAGTTTCTATTAGGTGATGGTAAGTCATAGGTGGTAGGTAGTGGAGAACCGTTCGATCTCAATTGTTGTGGCGCCTTTGAGCGCTTGGTTTTCTGTTGCTGTTCGATCGAATCTACGCATAACTTTCGGGAGCGTCCCTTTTTTGTAAATATATCGGTAAAGGCAAAGCATTCGGTCTGTAAATTTTGGGTTTTTGCTAAAGATTTATTACCGGGCGACAGCGGGCGTTATTTCATGTTGGTCGATCGGGACTCGATTTAATCTTAGCGGAGAGTATCATCTAACCCTCCAGGAGACCCCCACCAAAACTGTACTCAGTTTGGTGGCGGGAGGAATGGAGGGTTAATTGTGAAACGTCCCTTGAATAATTTTGTACGCCAGCACAAACAATGAAAGGGACAGT